>NZ_JBVJIA010000021.1:0-73287 GCF_055586505.1 Streptosporangium sp. NPDC050148
CCCCCCCCCCCCCCCCCCCCCCCCCCCCCCCCCCCCCCCCCCCCCCCCCCCCCCCCCCCCCCCCCCCCCCCCCCCCCCCCCCCCCCCCCGGGACCCTCGGCGCACCGGACCCTAGGTCAGGTCCTCGCACTTCCTGGCGTCGGGATCACCGGCCGCCTTCGGCACCCAGCGGACGTTGGCGAACGAGGCCGAGAAGGTCCCCTCGGTGTAGACCAGGAACGGCGTGTTCACCACCTCCAGGTCCAGACCCCCCGCGGCGAAGCACGAGACGGGAATCTTGACCGTCGTCCTGGTGCCGACCGGGATCCCCTGGAACAGGGAGGTCGCCACCACCTCGGAGAAGCACGGGTAGACGCAGTGCACGCTCAGCACCGTCCTGGCGGACGGGGCCTGGTGCACGATCGTGTCGAAGACCAGCGCCCCACCGGCGTTGAGGTACCCCCGCAGGTCCGAGCCTCCGGCCGGGTCCTGCATGTAGATCTGGGCCGGGCCGGTGCCGCTCCAGGTCGCCTTCAGGCCGTCCTGCTGCACGTTGACGTCCGCGGGCTCCACGCTGATCTCGGCGTGCGCCGCCCGGCCGTCGGCGCCGATCTCGGTGCCGCCCCAGTTCTCCGCCGAACCGATCAGGCTCTTGTACGGCGCGACGTCCGTCCGGTTGAAGATCTCCAGATCCTCACCGGCCTCGCCACCGCCGCCCTGCTGGCCACAACCGGTCGGCGAGGTCTCGTCCAGCGTCCCCACCTGGGCGGTCTGGCCGTTGCGCAGGCCGTACCCGAGCGCGAAGAGCGGGTCGTACCCCTCGGTGCCGGGGTTCAGCGGCGTCTGGCAGGCGCCCTTCGGCCACGAGAACGGCAGCTTGCCGGTGTAGCCCTCGCGGTGCTTGCCCCGCACCAGCAGGTCGGCGACGCCGCCGCCCTCGGTGCCCGGCAGCCACGCGGCGACGAAGGCGTCGGAGCGGTTGAGCTCCTTGTTCACCCACATCGGCCGGCCGCTGACGTAGACGGTGACGACCGGCGCGCCCTTGCCGCTGACCCGGTCGAGCACGGCCAGGTCACCGGGGTAGAGCCTGGCGGCCTCCAGCGAGCGCCGCGCCAGGTCCCCGACACCCTCGGCGTACGGGGTCTCGCCGATCACCGCGACGACCGCGTCGAACGCCGACGGGTCGACGCCCTCGCCGGTCTCGCTGAAGGTGACGTCGGCCTCGCCCAGCGCCTCGCGCAGGCCGCCGAGGATCGTCGTGCCGTTGGGGAAGTCGGCGTTGACGTTGCCGGTGCCCTGCCAGGTGAGCGTCCAGCCGCCGGTCTGGTTCTGCAGGCTGTCGGCGCTCTTGCCCACCACCAGGACCTTGGAGTCGGCCGCCAGCGGCAGCACCTTGCCGTTGTTCTTCAGCAGGACCTGCGACTTGCGCACGGCCTCCCTGGCGAGCCTGCGAGCCTCCAGCGCGTCGGCCGACCCGGCGAAGGCCCGCTTGGAGGGCTTGGGCCCGTCGAGCACACCGGCGCGCAGCTTCACCCGCAGGATGCGGGTGACCGCGTCGTCGATCCGCGCCATCGGGATCTCGCCGCTCTCCACCTGGGCGATCGTGTTGGCGATGAACGCCTTCCAGTCGTTGGGCACCATCACCACGTCGATGCCCGCGTTGACGGCCTTGGCGCAGCTCGCGTTGGTGCAGCCGGCGACCTGGCCGATGCCGTTCCAGTCCGAGACGACGACGCCGTCGAAGCCCATCTTCTTCTTGAGGATCTCGTCCAGGGCGCGCTTGCTGCCGTGCAGCTTGCCCTCGTCGATGCCGAGCTCGGCGTTGGTCCAGCTGTTGAACGAGACCATCACGCTCTGGGCGCCGGCCGCGAGAGCGCCGTAGTAGCCCTGGCCGTGCACGTTGATCATCTCGGCCTCGGACGAGGGGTTGACGCCCTGGTCCACGCCCTTGAGGGTGCCGCCGTCACCGATGAAGTGCTTGGCGGTGGCGATCACGCCGTCCTGGCCGATCCCCCAGGGGTGCCTGCCCTGCAGGCCCTTGACGGCCTCGTACCCGTAGGCGCGGGTGATGCGGGGGTCCTCGGAGAAGCCCTCGTAGGTACGGCCCCACCGGTCGTCGAGGGGGACGGCGAGGGTCGGCGCGAACGCCCAGTCCTGGCCGGTGGCGCGGATCTGCCGGGCGGTCGCCGCGCCGATGTCACGGACCAGGCACGGGTCCTGCGCCGCGCCCAGGCCGATGTTGTGCGGGAAGACCGTCGCGCCGTAGACGTTGTTGTTGCCGTGCACGGCGTCGATGCCCCAGATCACCGGGATCTTCGTCCGGGTGGAGACGGAGGCGTTCCAGTAGGCGTCGGCGAGGTCGAGCCAGGCCTTGGGCGCGGCGTGCTTGTCGCGGTTCGGCCACGCGCCGCCGCCGTTGAGCACCGAGCCGATGAAGTACTGCCCGACCTCCGCGGGGGTGATCGCGGTGATCTCCGGCTGGGTCATCTGGCCGACCTTCTCGGCGAGCGTCATGCCCGCGAGGATCTTCGCGATCCGGCGCTCCTGGAGCCGGTTCTGCCCGATCCTGCTCTTGACCTTCGGCCACTCGGTCAGGGTGGGCAGCTTCTTCTCGATGCGGGCACAGCCGCGGAAGTCCAGGGCCGGCTTGCCGATCACCGGTTGCCGGCCTCCGGTCGCGCTCTCGGCTCCCGCGCTCGGGATGCCGGCCGTCCCGGTGGCCAGCACGGCGAGACTCGCGAGCACCGCGAATCCGCTCCTGCGGGCGCCCGGGCGGGCGAAGGGTCTGATCATCGAGGGTCCGTTCTCGAGGCACTGCGACGGTCACGGCGGTCCCCCCGGAGTCCGCACTTGGCAGATCCTGACGCTGTGACGCGACCTAGTCAATAGGCTCGCGGGAGCGCTCTCTCGGCCGAAGCGTCGTCCCGCGAACCCGCCGGGCGACGAAAAACGCTTCTACCAGGGGTCTCACCATCGGGATCATCCCGTGTCGCTCCGGAGCGGCGGTCGGACGGATCCTTTAGAGAGAGCGCTCTCAGCGTGTCGCCCGGGGGTGCTGCCCGCCTTCAGGACTCACCGTCCGACGCCTTTACGATGTAGATCAAAAACGTCGCCGGAGTGTGCGCTCCATCGCGCCACCCGTGCCGGAATCTGGGGTAGGACATATTCCTACATGTCAGAATCCTGGGAGTGAAGGAGCTCCCCCGGGCGCCGGAACTCGCACGGGCCCTCGGGATCGAGACCTCCGGGAGCCGCCCTCGACCCGGAACGGCCGGCCGACGGACTTGGAGTGACCCATGAGCGACCACGCGGACGAGATCACCCCCGAACGCCGGGCCCGCGGACCGGAGATCATGAGAAAGGTCCACGGCGGGGACCACGACGGGGAGGGGCCCGGCGACTTCTTCGGGATGACGGTCGAGCACCTGTTCGCCGAGGTGTGGTCCAGGGAGGGCATCTCCAACCGCGACCGGCGGCTGCTCCTGCTCGGCCTGCTCGTCGGCCAGGGCATGGACGACCCCGTCGAGGTGCAGCTGGACGCGGCGATCCGGACCGGCGACCTCACTCCCGGCGAGCTGCGCGAGATCGTCGTCTTCCTCACCCACTACGCCGGCTGGCCCCGGGGATCCCGGCTGAACACCCAGGTCGAGGAACTGATCGCCCGCGTCCTGCGCTCGTAGCGGCCCGCCGGGGACCGGGACGGGGCGGCCCCTGGCGGCCCTGTGAGCGGCCCGGGCGGCCCGGGCGGCCCGTCGCGGATCGGCCGCCGGTCAGAGCCTCTCGACGTTGGGCCCGCGGCAGCGGTTGCGGGTGTCGAGGACGAAGGCGCTCGCCCGCTGGACGAGCGCGTAGTCGAAGCAGTCGTGGTCGGTGAGGACCACCACCGCGTCGGCCTCGGCCAGCTCCCGCTCGGAGAACGCGACCACCTCGATCCCCGGCGGCAGCAGGAAGGAGTCCACGTGCGGGTCGGCGGCCCGCACGTCGGCACCCAGCTTGCGCAGGCCCCTGACCACGTCGATCGCGGGCGACTCACGGCAGTCGCCCGCGTTCTTCTTGTACGCCAGGCCCAGCGCGAGCACCCGGCTGCCGTTGACCGGCTTGCGCGACCGGTTCAGCGCGAGCCCCAGCCGGCGTACCACCTGGTCCGGCATGTGGCGGTTGATGTCGTTGGCCAGTTCCACGAACTGGAAGTTGTGCCCCAGGCTGCGCTTGACCTTCCACGACAGGTACGACGGGTCGATCGGCAGGCAGTGCCCGCCGACCCCGGGGCCGGGGGTGAAGCGCATGTAGCCGAAGGGCTTGGTGGAGGCGGCGTCGATGGCCTCCCAGACGTCGATGCCCAGCTGCTGCGCGAAGATCGACAGCTCGTTCACCAGGGCGATGTTGACGTGCCTGAAGGTGTTCTCCAGGAGCTTGCACAGCTCGGCCACCTGCGGTGAGGAGACCGGGACGACCTGGTCGACGAGCCGCGCGTAGAACGCCCGGATCCGTTCCAGGGAGGCCGCGTCGATGCCGGAGACCACCTTGGGGGTGTTCTCCAGGCGCCAGTGCCCGTTGCCCGGGTCGATCCGTTCCGGGCTGTAGCCGAGGTGGAAGTCCTCGGGCGCGCGCAGTCCGGACCCCTCCTCCAGCAGGGGCAGCAGGTACTCCTCGGTGGTGCCCGGATAGGTGGTGGACTCCAGCACGACCGCGGCGCCCCGCCGCAGCAGCGGGGCGACCGCCTCCCCGGCCGCGGCGATGTGGCGCAGGTCCGGCACGCCGTCGCGGAGCGGCGTCGGCACGGTTATCACGCAGACGTCGAAGTCCCCGGCGGCGCCGTAGTCGGCGCTCGCCAGGTAGCGGCCCGAGCGGTGGGCGGCGGACAGCGCGTCGTCGCCGACGTCCTCGACGTAGGACTCGGTCGCGTTGAGGCGCTTGACCCGCCGTTCGTCGACGTCGACGCCCACCACGTCGAATCCCGCCGCGACGGCCCGCATCGCGAGAGGCAGGCCGACATATCCCTGGCCGACCACGACCAGCTTCTCTCCCACGGCAGGACCTCCGTCGCCTCGGAAAAAGGAGAATACGAAACGACTTTAGGAGGGAATGTTCTCCCGGCACCGATCAGGCGGTGAACCGGGCGTGTCGCCGCCCGGGAATCGTCCCGGAAACGGCCTGGAATCGTCCCGGGAACGGCCTGGAACCGGCCGGGAAACGGCCTGGAATCGACGCTCCGGCCCTCGTGGACCGGCTCGGGACCGGCCGGGAATCACTCCGGGAACGGTTCGGCCGTGGTTCGCGGCCCGCGCCGGTCGGTGTCCCGGCGCGGGCCGTTCCGAACACCATATGCTTATAAATAGAAGATATCCGGCTCTTGTGGATATTACGGCGTCCTCGCAGCTCGGTGAACCGGGTAAAGGTGCCGCGACGGCACGTACAACAGACCCGTCCGCCCGCATGTCGCTCCGCTCCGGAACGGAGCGGGGTACGTAGCATTCAGCCGTGTATTCCATGCGCGACATCGGCGCCGAATCGAAGAAGAGGGTCCGTTGACCGCGGGCGGCGCTTCTTCTCGCGTCCTTCCGCCGAATTCCGGCCGCCCGGCGCCGGCCGTTCCCTTCAACCGGACGTACGTCTCGGCCAACGAGATCGACTATCTGTCCGAGGCCGTGCGCCTGGGCTCCACGTCCGGGGACGGGCCGTTCACCCGGAGGGCCGCCGCGCTGCTCCGGGAGATGACCGGGGCGCGGCAGGTGCTGCTGACCACCTCCTGCACGCACGCGCTGGAGATGTCGGCGCTGCTGCTCGACCTCAGGCCCGGCGACGAGGTGATCATGCCCTCGTTCACCTTCGTCTCGACGGCCAACGCCTACGCCCTGCGCGGGGCGGTGCCGGTCTTCGTCGACTGCAGGCCCGACACCCTGAACCTGGACGAGACGATGCTGGAGGCGGCGATCACCGACCGCACCCGCGCCGTCGTCGTCGTCCACTACGCCGGGGTCGGCTGCGAGATGGAGCCGATCCTCGCCGTGACCGGGCGGCACGGCCTGGCCCTGGTCGAGGACAACGCCCACGGTCTCGGCGGCTCCTACCGGGGGCGCCCGCTGGGGTCGTTCGGCTGCATGGCGGCGCAGAGCTTCCACGAGACCAAGAACGTGCAGTGCGGTGAGGGCGGCGCGCTGCTGGTGAACGACGCGGAGCTCGCCGCCCGCGCCGAGATCGTCCGGGAGAAGGGCACCGACCGCGGGCGCTTCTTCCGCGGTCAGGTGGACCGGTACCGGTGGGTCGACATCGGCTCCAGCTACCTGCCCTCCGACGTCCTCGCCGCGCAGCTCACCTCTCAGCTGGAGTCGTTCGAGAAGATCCAGACCATGCGGCAGTGGGCCTGGCACAGGTACCACGCCGACCTGGCGGACTGGGCCGCCGCCAACGGGGTCCGGCGGCCGACGGTCCCCGGCGACCGCGAGCACCCGGCGCACCTGTACCACCTGCTGCTGCCCGACCTGGACACCAGGCAGGCGTTCATCGCCCACCTCGCCGGCAGGGGCGTGCAGGCGGCGTTCCACTACCAGCCGCTGCACACCGCCCCGGCGGGCCTGCGCTACGGCCGGGTGGCCCCGGGGGGATGCCCGGTCACCGAGGACGTCGCCGACCGCCTGGTACGGCTGCCGCTCTTCGCCGACCTGGACGACGCCGGGGTGACGCGCGTGGTCGAGGCCGTGCTCGACCACGAGGTGCGCCGGTGAGCTGGCGGGAGATGACCGGGAACCAGGTGCCCCGGACCGTGCGGGCCCCGTTCGACTCGGCCCGGTTCGGCCGCCCGGTGGAGCGCCTGACCGTCCCCGCGGGGGCCGGGCCGTCCTTCGAACCGGTCCGCGAGGCCGTCCTGGGGTCGGCGGCCGACGTCATCGTGCTCCGCTACCCGGCCGGGCACGTCGGCTGGTTCGCCGAGCTGACCTCGCTCGGCCGTACCGCCGTGCTCGCGGACTCGCTGGCCTACTGGCGGCTGCGCGCGGGACGGGGCCGCGCGCCGAGGCCGCGGACGGACCTGCTGACCGGCGGCCCGCTCCCCCCGGCGGCCGTGCCCGGCCCGGTCTCCGACATCTTCGCCGCCTACCGCAGCCACTACGTGGCCAACCCGCTGTTCGACGCCGCGGCCGCGCTGGAGGGGTACCGGGAGTGGGCGGTGCGCTCGGCCGCGTCCGGCAGGTGCGTGGCCCTGCGGGAGCGGGACGCGGACGGCGCCCGTGCCGCGGTGACCGCGCCTCCCCTTCCCGCCCCTTCCGGGGACGGGGACGGAGCCGGGAACGGAGACGGGAACGGGAACGAGGGCGGGGACGACGGGGGCGGGGTCCTCGCGCTGGCGACGCTCTCCGAGGACGACGGGGCCACCGAGATCCTGCTCGCCGGGGTCGTCTCACGCGCGCGCGGGCAGGGCCTCTACGCCCACCTGCTGGCCGCGGTGGAGGAGCGCACCCTGGCCCGGGGCGGGCGGGAGGTCGTCATCTCCACCCAGGGGCACAACACCGGCGTGCAGCGGGCCTGGGCCCGGTACGGGTTCGAGCCCGTGCACACCTTCCTCACCGTTCACCTGGTCCGGAGCCGGCTGCTGCGTGGACGGCGACGCTAGCGCCGCCCGGCTGCCGGGGAACGGCCGGCCCGGCCGGGGACCCGACGCGCTCGCACACCACGTAGGTCGGCCGGCCCATGCCGTTGCCGTGGATGCGCCCGACGTACTCGCCGAGCACGCCCACGGAGATCAGCTGGGCCGAGGAGAAGAGCGTGATCATCGACGCGATCGTGGTGAACCCGGCCACGGTGGTGTCCCCGCTGGCGAAGCGCCAGAGCACGACACCGCCCAGCAGCAGGCCGACGGTGCCGATCAGGAACCCCAGGTAGCTGGCCGCGCGGAGCGGGGCCGCGCTGTAGCCCAGGAGCATGTTGACCGCGTGCCGCAGCAGCATGCCGGGGGTGTAGTTGGACCGTCCGTGACCGCGCTCGCTCATCTCCACCCCGACCGCCCCCACCCGGGTGGTGGCCCAGGACAGGGCCACGTCGACGCAGGCGTGCGGCCCGGACAGCTGCTGGAAACCGTCGCGCAGCCGGGTGCGGAAGGCCCGGAAGGCGCTGATCGTCCGCGCGGTGCGGATCCCCAGCCCACCGGCCATGGCGGTCTTGACCGACCGGGAGGCCAGGTTGCGGACGAGCCCGTGCTCCTCGCGGTGCGGCACGCCGTACACCAGGTCCAGGCCGTCGTCCTCCAGGGCGGCCAGCAGCAGGGGGATCTGCCCGGGAGGGTGCTGCAGGTCGTCGTCCATGGTGACGACCACCTCGCACTCGGCCTCCCTGATCCCGGCGACCAGCGCGTTGTGCTGGCCGTAGTTGCGCGACAGGTGCAGCGCCCGTACCCCCTCGACGCGCTGCGCCAGCTCGGTGGCGGCCCGCCAGGTGTCGTCAGGGCTCCCGTCGACGACGAGGATCACCTCATACCGGACGGAGAGCTCGCGCAGGACCGCGACGACACCCGTCACCAGTGCCGGAAGGGTCCGCGCGGAGCGGTAACACGGAATGACCACCGACACGGACATTGATCCCCCGATTACGTCTCACAGCGAGCTAGCATCATGTGCCGCGATGATGAACACGATTGAACGGCCGGATATGGTACAAGCGGAAAATCGGACCAATCGCGAAAAACGTTTATTTTTCTGGCGAGGAGGTTTTATCTCCTCTCGTGGTGGCCAGCGCATCACATACCTGATGGCCAGCGCCACGACGGCCCTGCTCTATTACGCTCTCCTGGGCCTGGCATTGCTCGTCGTGAACGATGCGGTCTCCTACCTTCTATTGGCGATGGCGGCCCATCTGACGACCGTGGTGATCGTCTACCCGTGGTATCGGCTGGTGGTGTTCCGCACGCGCGGCCGGTCGTGGATCGCGGGCTACCTGCGCTTCTACGCGGTCGGCCTCGGTTTCCTGGGGGCGTCCCTGGCCGGGCTCCCGGTGCTGGTGGAGCTGTGCCGCCTTCCCGTGATGGCGGCGCAGGCGGTGATCCTCGTCATCAGTCCCACGGTGACGTACGCGGTCCACCGCGCCTGGACGTTCCGCGAGCGGGTGAACGTCCGGCCCGGTTGAAAACGCTCCCCTTTCTCCGCAAAGGCCATTGCGGCGAACGGGCGCCGTCCGGATCCCCCCGTAGTTTTCAACGGGATCCACCGGCCGCCGTGGCCACGCGGTCCCGGTGGAAGGGGCCAGAATCGATGAAGGCACTTGTGCTGGCGGGGGGCAGGGGAACGAGGCTGCGCCCGCTCACCCACACGTCCGCGAAACAACTCGTTCCGGTCGCCAACAAACCGGTGCTGCACTACGGACTGGAGGCGATCAGGGACGCCGGGATCACCAGTGTCGGCATCGTCGTCGGCGAGACCGGCGCGGAGGTCCGCGCCGCCGTGGGCGACGGCTCGGCGTTCGGCCTGGAGGTCACCTACATCCAGCAGGAGGCGCCGCTCGGCCTGGCCCACTGCGTGCTGATCGCCCGCGACTTCCTGGGCGACGAGCCCTTCGTGATGTACCTGGGCGACAACTTCCTGCTGGACGGCATCGCCGGCCTGGTGGACGCCTTCCGCGCGTCCGACCACGACGCGCAGATCCTGCTCACCAAGGTGACCGAGCCCCAGTTCTACGGGGTGGCCGAGCTGGGACCGGACGGGGAGATCATCGCCCTGCAGGAGAAGCCGGAGAACCCGCGCAGCGACCTCGCGATCGTCGGCGTCTACACCTTCTCCCCCGCCATCCACGAGGCGGTCCGGGCGATCGTCCCCTCGGCCCGCGACGAGCTGGAGATCACCGACGCGATCACCTGGCTGATCGACAACGGCCGTCGCGTGCACTCGCACTTCGTCACCGGCTACTGGAGGGACACCGGCCGCCTGCAGGACATGCTGGAGTGCAACCGCATGGTCCTGGAGGCGATCGAGACGACCGTCCGGGGGACGGTGGACGCGGCCTCGGAGATAACCGGGCGCGTCGACATCGGGCCGGGCGCGACGGTGCGCGGGTCGGTGATCCGCGGCCCGGCCGTCATCGGCGCCAACGCCAGGATCGACGGCTCCTACGTCGGCCCCTACACCTCGATCGGCGAGGGCTGCGTGCTGGAGGAGGCAGGGGTGGAGTACAGCATCATCCTGGCCGACTCCGTCGTCAGGGGCGTCTCGCCGCTGACCCGCTCGCTGATCGGCCGGAACGTGGAGGTCACCAGGGCCGTCGGGCTGCCCGACACGCACCAGCTCATGGTCGGCGACCACAGCCGGGTGCAGCTGCGCGCCTGAGGCACGGGCGCACCATCCCGCCCCGCCCCGCCGGGGCACCGCGACATCGAGGCACACGTCTGGGAGGACGCATGGAGGCCACGGAGATCCGCCGTACGGTCGAGCTGGAGGACCGCCACTGGTGGTACCGCGAGCGGCGCGCCATCCTCGCCCGCGAGCTCCGGGAGCTGCGCAGGCTCGGTCCGCCGGGCAGGGCGCTCGACGTCGGCGCGGCCGGGGGCGGGAACACCCGCGTGCTGGTCGAGCACGGCTGGGACGCCCTGGTGGCGGACTTCTCCGAGCTCGCGGTGGAGCTCGCCAGGGAGCGCGGGCTGCGGGCGATCCACGCCGACGCGCGGGACCTGCCCCTGCCCGGGGCGGAGTTCGACCTGGTGATGGCGTTCGACGTGCTGGAGCACATCGAGGAGGACGACCGGGCCGCCGGCGAGCTGGCGCGCGTGCTCCGGCCGGGCGGCACGGCGCTGATCGCGGTCCCCTGCGACATGGCCCTGTGGTCCGCGCACGACGTGGCGTCCGGCCACGTCCGCCGGTACACCCGCGAGGACCTGGGAGCCCTGCTGACCGGCGCGGGCCTGGTCGTCGACCGGATGTGGAGCTGGAACGTCCTGCTGCGGCCGGTCGTGGCCCGGCGCAGGAGGCACACCGCGGGCTCGGACGTGACGGAGACCCCGCGCCTGGTGAACATGGGCCTGCGGGCCGTGGTGATGGCCGAGAGGTACCTGCCGGTCACCTCGCTGCCCGGCGTCTCGCTCATGGTGCGGGCTCACCGCCCCTGACCTGTGGCGTCCCCGGCCCGTGAACTCCGGGGACTCCGGGCCGCACCGGCCCCGGACCGCACGTCCCGCGGATCCCGGACCGCACCGTGCCCGGCCTCCGGCGTCCCCGGCCCCGTGCCGTCGTGAACGGCCGCGTCCGCGACGCGGTGACCTGGCGAACGGCAAAGGACCCGGAAAGACATCACCGGGTGCGAGCGCCGAGGGCCGTGAGGGACGCTCGTTTCACGAGGCTCGGCGCATGGTAGAAACTCCGCTCCATCGCCGTCCCTCACCGGGGCCGCTGCTGACCGTCGGGGACGGCGAGGCGGGCGAGCCTCCCACGGAGCGGGAGCCCGGCCCGCGGGACGCGCCGCCCCGCGGGACCGGACGCCTGGCCGGATGGGCGCCCGCCGTGGCGGCGACCGTCCTGGCCGGGGCCGTGCTGTACCACCACGGCGTCCCGGGCACCGACGCGGCCTTGTTCCTCCTCTACGTCGCGGTGGGCGTGGGCCTGCCCGGCGTGCTGGTCCTGCGGCTGCTGTACGGGGCCAGGCGCACCTTCGCCGAGGAGGTCGCGCTCGGGCTGGCGCTCGGCTACGCCGTGGAGGTCTTCGCCTACGCCGCAGCCCGCGCCCTGGGGGCGCCGCTGCTCGTCCTGGTCTGGCCGGTCGCCACCTGCCTGCTCTTCCTGGTCGTGCCGCGGCTGCGCCGGCAGTGGAGGGGCGACCCGTCCCGGCTGGTGAGGGCGCCGGCCTGGTGGTCCTGGTCGCTGGCGCTGCTCTTCGCCTACCTGCTCGCCTGGAGCGCGGTGTCGTTCTTCGCGCGCAACGCCCTGACCTGGCCCGCGCTCGGGAACGCCTTCCCCGACATGCCGTACCACCTGGCGCTGACCGGTGAGCTGAGGCACCACATGCCGCCCACGGTACCGATGGTCGCCGGGGAGCCGCTGCTCTACCACTGGTTCGTCTACGCGCACCTGGCCGCGGCGAGCTGGGTCACCGGCCTGGAACCCCTGGTCCTGCTGCTCCGCCTGGGCATGCTTCCCGTGCTGGCCGCGTTCACCGTCCTGGCCGGGATGACCGGGCGGCGGATCACCGGCTCCTGGACGGGGGCGGCGCTGACCGCGGCCGGCACGGTGCTGGTGACGACACCGAGCCTCTACCTGGGCCGGAGCGGGGCGTTCACCACCTGGGGAGGGATCCCCGACCTGATCTGGGTGAGCCCCACCCAGATGTTCGGCGCCCTGCTGTTCGCGCCCGTCGTCCTGCTCCTGGTCGACCTCCTCGAACACCGGCGTCGGACCGCCGGGCACTGGCCGCTGCTGGGGATCTTCCTGGTGGCGACGGCGGGCGCCAAGGCCACGTACCTGCCGCTCCTGGGTGCCGGGCTGCTGGCGGTGGTCCTGACCGGGGCGATCAGGTGGCGCAGGCCCTCCCGGCCCGCGCTCGTCGCGCTCGGGATGACCGCGACGTGCTTCCTGCTCGCGCAGTTCGTGCTGTTCGGCGGAGCGAAGCAGGCACTCGTCGTCGACCCCTTCTCCTTCATGCGGACGGCCTGGGCGGCGATGACCGGCGCCGGGATCGGGACCGTTCCCTCGCCGCTGTCCACCCTGGGGATCGTCGCGGTGTTCCTGCTCGGCTGGACGATCACCTGGGGCGGGATCTCGGGGTTGCTGTGCCGGCCCCGGCTGCTGGCCCGTCCCGGGGTGACGCTGATGCTCGGCATCGGCGCGGCCGGCCTCGGCGCGGCCCTCCTGCTCGGCCATCCCGGCCGCAGCCAGCTGTTCTTCCTCTGGGGTGCCTACCCCTACCTGGCCGCCGTCACGGCCCTCGGGATCGCGGTCCTGCTGCGGCGCGCCGGGCAGTCGCTCCGCGCGACACTCTACGCGGCCGGCGCCGGAGTGGGCGCGGCGTACCTGATCCCGTTCGTCTGCGGGGTCAGGATCCCGCTCGCGCCGGGTGCGCCCGACACCCTGCTCCACCGGCCGTACGCGCTGCTGCTGGCCGTCACCGTGGTGGTCACGGCCGTGCTGACCCTCACCCGGGGGCGGCTGCGCGCCTGGGCCCTGGTGGTCACCGCGCTCGCGGCCGTCGGCCTGCCCGCCGGGGTGCACGCGCGCGTGCTGACGGTCGTGTCCGGCGGCGCGGGGACCGGGCAGCCCACCGCCGTACGGACGGCGCCGGGCACCGTGACCGTGAAGGCGCCCCCGCCGGGCGCGCTCGCCGCGGGACGGTGGCTGCGGGCCCACTCGCGCCCGGACGAGCTGGTCGCCACGAACGCGCACTGCCGCTGGGGCATGGAGGAGCCGTGCGACGGCCGGCACTTCTGGGTCTCCGCGCTGACCGAGCGGCGCGTGCTGGTCGAGGGGTGGACGTACACCGCGCGGAACACGGCACGGTGGAGGCCGGGCATGCCGACGCTGCACCTGCCGTTCTGGGACGCCGAGCTCATCGGGCTGAACGACGCGGTCTTCGCGGCGCCCACGGACGACGCCGTGCGGCGGCTGCGGGATCGTCACGGGGTGCGCTGGCTGCTGGCCGACGAGCACCGCGGGAACGTCTCCCCCGGGCTCGGGAGGTTCGCGACGCCGCTGTTCCGCTCCGGTGACTACGCCGTCTACCGGCTTCCCGACGCCCCGGCGTGAGGGCGGGGTCTCGGAGGTCGGCGGAGCGGGCGGAAGAACGCCCGGACGTCGTCGACCAGGAGGCCCGGGGCCTCCATGGCGGCGAAGTGACCGCCCCGGCCGAACTCCGACCAGTGCACGACGTTGTCGTCCCGCTCGGCGATCCGGCGGATCCCCGCGTCCCCGGGGAAGACCGCCACGCCGGTCGGGACGGCCGAACGGCCCAGCAGATTTCCAGATGACCGTTTCACCCTTTTCACGGCACCCCCTCGCCCCTCCTTCGCGTTCTGACTGGATATGGCGACATCGCCCTCCTCGTATAAGGACGACCTGCAATATGAAGGATTCTCACGCGTTTCAGGTTGATCACTATGTGTACCGAATTGAACGCATAAGGCTACGGTCAAGGCTCCATCCTGCGCGAAGGAGCCCCGTGATCCGCACCATCAGAGCGTCCCTGCTCGCCGCCGTCCTCGCCGTGCCCGTGGCCATGGCGTCACCCGCCGAAGCCTCCCCCGTGCCGAAGGGCACGAAGAAGGCGACGGTGGTGAAGATCGTGGACGGCGACACGATCGACGTCCGCTTCACCCGCACCGGCTCCCCCGTCCGGGTACGCCTCCTGCAGGTCGACACCCCCGAGCACGGGGAGTGCTGGTTCCAGGCGGCCACCAGGCGCACCGCCTCCCTGCTGCCCGTCGGCAGGACGACGTACCTGCTCGCGGACAAGGCGCCGAAGGACCGCTACGGCCGTTCCCTGTACTACGCCTGGAACGGCGGCGGGGTGTTCGTCAACCGCAACCTCGTCCGCCACGGCTACGGCAAGGCCGTGCTGTACAAGCCCAACGACCGGTACATCGCGGTGATGCGCGCCGAGCAGGCCAAGGCCAAGCGGGAGCGGCTGCGCGTCTGGTCGGGCAGATGCGACACCGCCTCCGCCCCGGCCCCCACCCCGGCGCCGCGTCCCACCCCGAGGCCGGACCCGACCGCAGGTGGGAACGATCCACGCTTCCCCACCTGCGCGGCGGCCAACGCCGCCGGGCACGGGCCCTACCGGCGCGGGACCGACCCCGAGTACGCCTGGTACCAGGACCGCGACGGCGACGGGGTGGTCTGCGAGCGCTGACCGGACGGCGAAGGCTCCCGTGCCCGTGGCACGGGAGCCTTCGGAGCCGGGATCGTCTCCCCGGTCAGAGACGTGCCCCGACGTCGGCGCCGTTGGACGGGCGCAGGAAGGACGAGGACGGGATCGAGCCGTCCGCCGCGCGGGGGCCGGTGATCGTGCCGGGGTCGGTGCCGGCGAAGGTCCAGGTGCCGCCGAGGTTCCAGGAGTTGCCCGAGCCCGAGGACGACGAGCCGAGCGAGACCTGCGTCGCGTTCGCCACCGACAGGTTCCTGGTGAGGGTGGAGTCGGAGTCGGCGAAGTCGAACCCGGTGCCGCCGTTGCGCCAGGCGGTGTTGCGGTCGGCGGTCAACCGGCCGGGGTTGCCGTTGTCGATGAAACCGCCGACCGCGTTGTCGAACGCGATCGAGTTGCGGATCACGTGGTCGGCCGCCGGGTCAGGGTCGCCGCCGCCGAGCTTGAAGCCGTTGCCGTCCCCGGTGTAGTCGGGCAGGTTCCACCGGTTGAACCCGTTGCCCCAGGCCACCGACGACTCCACGGTGATCGGGGACAGGAACATCCAGAAGTCCAGGCCGTCGTCGGAGTTGTTCCACAGCCGGGCGCCGCGCACCACGTTGCCGCTTCCCGAGCCCTCCTTGATGGCCAGGCCGTCGGCGCTCTCGCCGTTCTTGCGGGGGTCGCGGTTGCCGTAGGCGTCCAGGTCGATGATCTGGTTGCCGCCGGAGGCGCCCTGGAGGTGCAGGCCCGACTCGTAGTTGTCCCGGGTGATCAGGCGGTCGAAGACGGTGTTGTTGACGTCCAGGCCGAAGACGCCGTACGGGCCGTGGACGATCTCCAGGCCGATCAGGCGCCACCAGTCGCCCTCGATGTGGACGGCGCCCCGCTCGGGGCGCGGGATGCCGGCGCCGACCGCGCCGGGCGTGTGGGGCATGTTCTCCCCGTCGATGACGACCCGCTCGCCGTCGTGGTTGCGCATCGTGATGGGCAGGCCCGGCGTGCCGTTCTTGAGGATCTGGATGTTGGTGCTCGGCGCGTAGGTGCCACCGCGGATGACGATCGTGTGCCCCGGCTGCGCCAGGTCCACGGCCCGCTGGATCGTCCGCAGCGGTGACGCCTGCGTGCCCGGGGCGGCGTCGTCGCCGTCGGTGGCGACGTACAGCGTGCCGGCCGGCGGCGGCTGGTCGCCGGTCTCGACGTCGAGACGGTCGAGGTTGGGCAGGCCGAGGGCGGTCGTCGGGTTCAGCCGGACGGTGTTGGCGCCGGCGTTCAGCGGGACGGTCACGGTCGTGGTGGCCCACGTCGACCACGCGCCGGTGCCCGCGAACGGGAGGGTCCGCACGGTGGCCCCGTTGACGATCAGAGCGGCCGCGCGGGCCGCGGTGCCGTTGGCGAACCGGATGCCCAGGGTCGCCGTGCCCGCGGTGGTGGCGTTCACGGTGAACTGGGCGTGGGCGCCTGCGGCGTTGGTGCCGTTGCAGAAGCCGGTGCCGGAGTATCCGGCGTGGTTGGAGTCGATGGTGCCGGTGCAGACCGCGGGCGAGGTCTCGGCCTCGTAGCGGGTGGGCGCGGCGTGCGCCGCGTTCACCGGCAGTGCGACGAGCACACCGGCCAGCAGGGCGACGCACGCGTGAAGAGGCGTCAGGCGCATCCTTGGTCTCCAAGGGTCGTCGGTTCTTCCGGATCTTCAGGCCCTCGGTCCGCCGGGGGCCGTCCGCCCCGCCCCGCTGCACGCCGTCGCCGACCGTACCGTCCCGGCGCGGCGGTCATGAGGGCCACCGGGGACCGCGCCGTGAACAACCGGTTGCAGACACATTCGCGTCACATCGCGGAAACGTCAATACGTCCCGGAGAAGCTGCACATACCACCGGGTATTTCGCCTGGTCTTCTCGTGATTCCTGCAACAACCGCTTGCAAAAAGCGCGAGAAAACAGTGTGTCCTGCGGTATCGCACCGGTGGTGGCACGCCCGGACCCGTGACGGACGGCGGGAGCCGGGCGTGCCGTCCGGGCCCGCGATCGCCGCTCCCGCCCTGAAACTTTCACGGTCGCGCGGCCGCGGGACACGACCGCGGGCGCCCTCCCCTTTCCGCCGATGATGACCCCGGCCGGCGTGCCGCGAGCCGGTGGGCCGCCGCGCCGCGGACGGCCCCGTCCGCACGCGGGCCCTTCCCATGCCCGCCGGAGCGTGCTTAGCTTCGCTCCATCTAGGAAAGCGCTTACCGACCCATGGAGACGAAGGATGCGCCTCAAAGCCGTCACCACATGCGCCGGCCTGCTCGCCGTCGCGCTCGTCGGAGTGTCACCATCCGCCGCGCACGCCGCGCCCACCCGCTACGAGGCCGAGACCTCGCCCGCGGTCTGCACCGGCACCATCGACTCCAACCACGCCGGATACTCCGGCACCGGCTTCTGCAACGGCACCAACGCCGCAGGCGCCCACGCCCAGTTCACCGTGAACGCCTCGGCCGCGGGCACGGCGACGCTCGCGGTGCGCTTCGCCAGCGGGACCGGCAGCAGCCGTCCCGTCAGCCTGACCGTCAACGGCGCGGCCGCGCAGACGGTGTCGTTCGAGGGCACGGGAGCATGGAGCACCTGGGTCACCAAGACGCTGACCGTCACCCTGAACGCGGGAAACAACACGATCCGGTTCAACCCCACCGGCAGCGCCGGTCTGCCGAACATCGACCACATCGACGTGGAGGCGGGCGGCACGCCACCGCCGCCGCCCCCGGGCGACACGCTCTACGTGGCGCCGAACGGCACCGACGGCGCGCCCGGGACGCAGGCGGCCCCGACGACGCTCACCTCCGCGATCACCCGCATCGCCCCCGGCGGGACGATTTCCATGCGCGGCGGGCGCTACGACTTCTCGCAGACGGTCACCATCGCGCCGGGCAACAACGGCACCTCGGCCGCCCGCAAGAAGATCTCCGCCTACCCCGGTGAGACCCCGGTGCTGAACTTCTCGGCCCAGAGCGAGGACCCGGCCAACCGCGGCCTCGCCGTGGGCGGATCGTTCTGGCACATCCACGGCATCGTCGTCGAGCGGGCCGGTGACAACGGGATCCTCCTGGGCGGCAACGACAACATCATCGAGCGCACGGTGACGCGCTTCAACCGCGACACCGGGCTGCAGCTCTCGCGGCTGGTGGCCGGGGCGCCCCGGGAGCAGTGGCCGTCCCGCAACCTCATCGTGAGCGTGGAGTCGCACGACAACGCCGACTCCGACGGCGAGGACGCCGACGGCTTCGCCGCCAAGCTCACCTCGGGCCCGGGCAACGTCTTCCGGTACGCCGTCGCCCACAACAACATCGACGACGGCTGGGACCTGTTCACCAAGACCGACACCGGCCCGATCGGCGCGGTGACCATCGAGGACTCCCTCGCCTACGACAACGGCACCCTCAGCAACGGCGGCCAGGCCGGCAACGGCGACCGCAACGGCTACAAGCTCGGCGGCGAGGACATCTCGGTCGACCACGTCGTCCGGCGCAACATCGCCTACAACAACGGCAAGCACGGGTTCACCTACAACCGCAACCTCGGCACGATGACGGTGTCGAACAACGTCGGCGTCGGCAACACCGAGCGCAACTTCAACTTCGACGGCGGCTCGTCGGTGTTCCGCAACAACACCTCGTGCGACAGCGGGTCCAACGACCGGATCATCGGCAACTCCGACGCCTCGAACCAGTTCTGGTCCGGCTCGAACGGCTCCCGCTGCTCCTCCTACACCGGCGCACTGGGCTGGTCCTTCGCCGCGGACGGCCGCCTCGTCGTGACCTTCGGCGGCAGGCCCGTGACGCCGTAACGGCCTCCACCTGCCGATCGGCGCCGCACGGTCCCTCCACCGGCCGGCGCGGCACGGGCGGGCGGGGAGCGGGGGGCGGGGGCGGGTCGTGAGGTCCCGCCCCCGTCCCCGTCCCCGGCGCCCCCCGGGGAGAGGCTCAGGACGAGGCGCCCGGAAGGCTGTAGACCGCGCAGTCCGCCGAGCGGAACCGGAGCGTCGCGAACTCCCCGACCCTCGGGCTCAGTCCCTCCCGGCCCTCCTCGACGAAGAGCCAGCGCACCCCGTACCGCTCCTGCAGGCGCCGTACCGCCTCCGCCGAGGGTGCCCGGAAGACCGTCTCGTTCAGAGAGAGCCGCTCGGTGTCCCAGAACGGGATCTGCATCACCGACCCGCCCGGGCGCCACCGCTCCAGGTTCTTCGCGGTGTACGACCAGCCCTCGACCAGCACGCGCCGCTCGGTCAGCGCGGAGATCCAGAAGTGCCGGCTGTCACAGGGCGCTCCGGCCCGCCAGACGCAGTGCGCGTTCGTGGCGACCAGCTCGTCCGGGCGCGAGTGGGCCCGCAGCCAGCGCCCGGCCGCGAGCATCCCCGCCGGGACCTCCTGCGCCGCCGGCCGGCTCACCCGGTAGACGGCGTTCTCCCCGCCGCCGTACACGATCGACCAGGCGCGGGCCTGCCACGCGGAGAGCGGGCCGACGGCGGTGACCAGCGCGATCAGCAGGGCCCAGCCGCGCGGGCGCCGTCCGGCCTCGCGCAGGAACACCACCGCCGACAGCACCACGGCCGCCACCGCGAGGTAGGGCAGGTACAGGACGGCCTCGCTGCGGCCCGGGGCCAGCGGGACCCGCACGTCCGCCAGGACGCGGATCAGGCAGGCCAGGGCCACTCCCGCGACCGCCGCCCCCACCAGCGCCAGACGCGGCACGCCCGTCCCGCGTACGGCGGTCAGGAATCCGTAGGACGCGGCGACCGCCAGATAGGGGTAGGCGCCCTGGAGGAAGTAGCCCTGGTTCAGGGCCGGTCCCCCCAGCAGCAGCACCGCGCCGATCCCGGCGGCGCCGACGCCCAGGACGAGGACGGTGCCGGGACGCGCGAGCGAGCGCGGCCGGCTCAGCAGCCCGGCGATCCCGCACCAGGTGACGGCCCAGCACGCGGCGTACAGCAGGGTGATCCCGAGCAGGGAGGCCGGTGAGGGCTGGGCGTGCTCCCCGAGGCCGGTCAGCTCGCCCCAGGTCCTGCGCATCATCGCCAGCGGATCGAGGGACATCGCCTGCCGGGCACCGCCGAACAGCACCGCCTGCGCGTACAGCAGGCAGGCGAGGGCCGTCGCGAGCGCGCCGAGCACGGTCCACGGCGGCCTGCGCCGCCTGACCCCCTCGGCCACGCCCAGCGCCGCGAGCGCCACGACCAGCATGGGCAGGTACGTCGCCTTGGCCCCGGCCACCGCCGCCAGCAGGATCGCCGTCAGCGTCCACCGCCCGGCGCCGTACCGCCGGCGTCGCTCGAAGAGGTCGATCAGGAGCAGGACCACCGGGGCGAACAGCAGGGCCCCGAAGGTCTGGGTGGGGCTCTCCCACGCGGAGTGCTGGACGCCCGTCCAGGTGAGCAGCCCGTTCGCGTTGGCGTACAGGCTCGGCACCGCCACGAAGACCGTGCCCGCCACGGACAGCGCCGATCCCGCCCTGGAACCGGTGACGCGGTGCCCGATCGCCCCCACCAGGACGACGAAGGCGACGAGCATCGGGAACATGCCCAGGCGGAAGAGCAGGACCAGGGGTTCCAGGCCGGTGACCCAGCTCGCCGCGGCCAGGTGCGCGTAGACGAACCAGTGGTACAGCAGCGGCTCCCCGGCGACCACGGGCACCGTGGGCGGCACGTGGTGCCTCAGCTCGCCGATCAGCGCCAGGTGGTACGGCATGTCGAACAGGGACGTCCCGGCCGCGGGCCAGGTCAGGGCGGTGGTCCTGAAGTAGGTGAAGGCGCTCCAGGCGGTCACGTGGACGACGAGCAGCGCGAGGAACCACGCGTACCAGGCCGGTTCCCCCGGGCGGGCCGCGCCGCGGAAGTGCGCGCGCAGCCGGGGGACGGCGGCGAAGACGGCGTACGCGCCGAGCGGCCAGAGCAGGACGAGCAGCGGCGCCCCGGCCGCCCGCGCGGCGAGGTAGACGGGCACCTCGACGGCGTACCCGAGCGCCAGCCCGAGCGCGAGCTCCTCGGCGAACGCGAGCGTGCGCGCCCCCCGGTACAGGGCCCGGACCAGCAGCAGCCCCGGGAACGCCACCCCGAGCGCGACGTAGCCGCCGAAGAGCAACGTGTCGGTGACCGGGACCCCGTACAGGCGCAAAGCGGCCACCACGACGACGGCCGCGAACACCGCCGGAGCCCATGTCCGGGTCCGGCCCCAGGTGCGATCCGCCCTTTTGAAGGGTGTTTTCCGTCTTCTCCGTGAAAGGACCGTCCCGGATACGGACGCGGGTGTTCCGGTTTCCGCCGTGACCTCCGGTGAACCGGGCGCGGAATCCTGATCGGTCACAGATTCTGTCATACGTGCGATTCTGGCGACCCGGATGCGCGGGCCGGGCGCGCGACCCCGTACCGGGAGATGTTTTACCGGCCGTTTGTGCAGCTCGGAGCCTGTGTCCGGACGGACGGCGCGTCACCGGAGCGGCCGTGGTGAAACGCTCCCGGAAAGGCGGACGGTCCCCGCCGGAGAACGGCGCGAACCGGGACCGCGGCCTTTTCGCGGATGTTCCGCCGTCGTTTCCCGCCGACACCGTCCCCACGGGGGGCGACATCCACCGGCGGCCCCGGAAGGTGCGTTACCGTCGAATACCCGGCCCGGCCCCGATGGACCGGATCCTTATTCGCGACATCACCCGGAACGGGGATTCCCATGCTCGATTTCCTCATCGGCAGCGGACGCTGTGGTTCCACCCTCCTGTACGAGGTCCTCACCCGCCATCCGCGGGTGGGGTTCGTCACCAACCTGGACGACCGCTTCCCCCGGACCCCGGACGTGGCCAAGCGGATCGGCGGCGGGATCTACCGCAGGACACCGGCCGGTTTCCCGGAGAAGCGGCTGCGTCCCTGCGAGGCCCACCGCGCGCTGAGGCGCGAGGTGTCCCCGCTGGTCGTCGACTCCTTCCAGGATCTGACGGCCGCCGACGCCACCCCCTGGCTGGCCGGGCGGCTGAGGACGTTCTTCGAGACCCGGGCCACCGTCCAGCGGGCCGGGCACTACCTGCACAAGTTCACCGGCTGGCCGCGGGCCGCGTTCCTGCACGAGGTGTTCCCCGAGGCGCGGTTCGTGCACATCGTGCGGGACGGGCGCGCGGTGGCCAACTCGTGGCTGCAGATGCCGTGGTGGCGCGGGCACCTGGGGGCGCCGGGGTGGCACTTCGGCCCGCTGCCCGAGCACTACGCCCGCGAGTGGGAGGAGCAGGGCCGCTCGCAGGTGCACCTGGCGGGCATCGGCTGGAAGCTGCTGATGGACGCCACCGAGACGGCGCGGGCCGCGCTCCCGCCGGAGTCGTGGCTGCAGGTGCGCTACGAGGACCTGCTCGACGACCCGCGCAAGCAGACCGACCTGGTCCTGGAGTTCCTCGGGCTCACCTGGACGCCCGCCTTCGAGCGGGACTTCGGGCGCCGCGCCTTCTCCTCCGCCCGGTCCGAGGCGTTCCGGCGGGACCTGACCCCCGCCCAGGTCGCGCTGCTCGACCGTTCCCTGTCCGGTCACCTCCACGACCTGGGCTACCGGCTCTGACCGCGGGGGCGCGCCCGGCCGGCGCCGCCCCCTCCAGAGTCGTCCCGGTGACCGCCCTAGACGCGCCGTACGGGGCGTGCTCAGACGCGGCGCGCCGTCTGCGCCAGCTCCTCGTAGAGGCTCTCGAACCACTCCGCCGTGCCCGCCATCTCGACGGTCTCCGCGCTGGCGGCCGCCCCGGACCGGAGCCGGCGGTGCACGGCCGGTTCCATCGCCCGGAGGATCCCGGCGGCCAGCGCGTCCGGCGACTCCGGCTGCGTCAGGATGCCGTTCCAGCCGGAGGAGACCAGCTCCGGGATCCCGCCCACGTCGGTGGAGACCACCGGCACCCCGGCGGCGAGCGCCTCCATGACCACCACGGGCAGCCCTTCGTAGTGCGAGCTCAGCACCAGCAGGTCGGCCGCGGCGACCAGCCTCCTGGCCTGGCGCACCCGGCCCAGCACGCGCACCCGGTCGCGCAGGCCGCGCCGCTCGATCTCGCGGACGACGTCCTCGCGCAGCGGCCCGTCCCCGGCCAGCAGGAAGACCGCGTCGTCCCGCTCGGCCAGCACGGTGGCGGCGGCCCGGATCAGCAGCGCGTGGTTCTTCTCCGGCCGGAAGTTGGCGACGCAGACCACCAGGAACGCCCGCTCGGGCACGTCGAACCGGCGCCTGACGATCCCCGAGCGCAGCGCCCAGGAGCGCTGCTCGGCGACGTCCACGCCGTGCACCCGGGTCAGCAGGCGGCGGGCCCCGCGCACCGAGGGGGAACGCGCCACCTGCGAGGAGACCGCCACCGTCCGGTCGTCGAGCCTGCGGGTGAGGTAGTCCAGGGCCATGCTGGCCGCCGCCGTCAGCCGCCGGAACCGCACGGTGGTCGGCCTGCGGCAGTAGTGGACGGTGGACACCAGGACCGGCCGCCGCGGGGTGAGCCGGGCGGAGAGCCAGAGCGCGGCGGCCGGGGTCGGCGAGTGCACGTTGAGCACGTCCGGGGCGAGCCTGCGGACGACCCGGACCAGGCGGGCGTAGACCAGCGGGCGCGGGTCCGGGCTGAGGTCGACGACGGCGATCCCGGACGCGCGCAGCCGGTCGATGAGCTCGCCGGTGGAGGCCTGCAGGCACACCACCGTGTAGTCCTTGTTCACCCTGGGGGCGCGCCGCAGCCGTTCGACGAGGAGCACCTCCACCCCGCCCGCGTCGAGGGTCTTGACGACCTCGCACACCCGCAGTTCCCTCGGCGTGCCGCCGGGCGGCCGGGACGGCCCGCTCACCGGACGACCCCGGGGACGGCCGCGGGCCCCGGTGGCGGCGCGGGGTCGGGCACGCGCCCGGACGCGGTGAACCGGAACCGCCGGGGACCGGTCGTGGTCCAGGCGAGCGCGGAGAGCAGGCTGACGATCAACATGATGGGCATCCGCTGGCGGAAGATCAGGCCGATGTTGGCCATGGTGGTCGCGTAGGCGATCGTGCCGGGGATGATGAACAGCACCAGGACGAACAGCAGCGTCCGGTTCCAGACCCACAGGCGGCGGCCGCCGCGCAGCGCGCTGTAGAGGAGGTAGTACCAGATGAACGTGTCCACCTTTCCGAGCTGCAGCGTCATGCTGCCCGACGTCCAGGGGAACGGGGCCAGCAGCGTGTAGAGCAGCTTGGGGGCGAGCTCGCTCCAGGCGTCGCCGCCGTCCTCGAACAGCACGCCCGACCCTCCCCCGGCGTTGGCCCGGCGGACCGACTCCGACTGCCCCACCTCCAGCTGCTCCTGCAGCATGGTCAGGGAGGCCCCGCCGTCCATCCCGGCGAGCAGCACCAGCAGGGGGATCAGCAGCAGGGTCGAGACGATCATGGAGCGCAGGGTGAGCTTCCGCCTCATCGGCGAGAGCCCGACCGTCAGCGGCAGGGCGCACATGAACACCATGTAGGGGCGTACGTGCCAGATCATCCAGAGCAGCGGGATCATCAGGATCAGCTTGCGCACGTCGAAGCGCTGCACGTTCGAGACCACCAGCCACAGGCAGGTGACGACGAGGAAGGCGTTGATGCCGTCCTTGAACGTGTCGGAGGTGTGCAGCAGCAGGGCCGGCAGGAAGGCGACCACGACGAACAGCCGGAACGCCGCCTGCTCACTGGCCCCGATGAGCTGCGCGAACCGGTACATGACAATGCACAGCAGGCAGGCCAGGGTGGCCACCACCGCCGTGCAGCCCAGCGCGGCCGGCCCGTCGCACAGGTAGACGACCAGGGCGAAGAGGTTGCAGGGCACCTCCATGGAGTGGATGGAGGCGATCTGGTCGGCGGTGACGAACCGGAAGCCCGCCTGCCTCCAGTAGGTGGCGATCTCCCCGGCCCTGGCCAGGTAGGTGCGGTTGTCCCCGCCGTACTCGATGAGGCCGGGTCGCATCACCATGACGTGCACGACCAGGCGGGCGACGAAGGCGAGGAGCAGCACCGGAAGCAGCCGGTTGGCCTGCCGCACCCCCAGTCCCGTGTAGGTCACGAAGATCAGGAACGCCGCCAGGAAGGCGACGAGGAAGTACTCCATGAATCGGGTTCACCTCGAAGACGCGTCAGGGGCGTGCACCGCCGAGGACACCCGGCGGGCCGGCGGAGGGGTCATTTGACGCCGCGGACGACGTACATCCCGCGCCGGCGCCCGATCGAGACCTCGCGCAGCCCCAGGTCCTCGGTCCAGCGCCTGATCGTCCGGCGGAACTGCGGCTTCTCGTAGCGCGGGGAGAGCCAGTCGAAGGTGTCCAGCACCGACCACTCCCGCATCGTCTCGGCGTCCTTCAGCCCCAGGTGGCGGTGGTTGGCCACCGGCACCAGCCGGGCGAGCCCCTGCCCCACGCCCGGTACCGAGCTGAGCGCCATGGACAGCGGCAGCAGGCGCGGCACCGCCCGTTCCACCAGCGGGTACAGCCGCTCGGGAGGCATCCGCCGGGTGAAGGGGCGGATCAGCTGCCGCAGGTGCGGGTAGGCGACCGGAGCCGCGTAGACGTCGACGCAGAACCGGCCCCCCGGCCTGAGCTGGTCGAGCAGCGTCGTGAACGTCCGCCGCACGTCCGGCGTGTGCTGGATGACCCCCAGGCAGACCAGGAAGTCGAAGGACTCGCGCGGGAAGGGCGGCTCGTACACGCTCGCCTGGACGAGCCTGAGGTTGGGGAAGCGGCCGTTGGAGGCGGCGTTGGCGTGCACGGCTCCGGACAGGTCGAACGAGGTCACCAGGGCGCCGGTCTCGCAGAGCACCTCGGTGAACCGGCCCGCCCCGCTGCCGCACTCCAGCACGGTCCTGCCCCGCAGCTCGGCGGCGGACCAGCCGCTCGCGGTCATCAGCCGGTCGCGTGAGATCGGCATGCCGACGTGGGAGTCGAGCTGCGTCAGCCGGTGCCTGTTCCACTGGAACCCGAACCCGTCGGCGTAGCCGTCCCGGGGGACGAAGCGCGGGATCCCGCGGTCGACGGGGTACCTCGCCCCGCACCGGACGCACCGCAGCGCGCTCCGGTCGTCGAAGGCGCCGTTGAACCCGCCGGTCCCGCCGTCGAGCGTGCCGCCGGGCGTGCCCTCGGCCCCACCGGAGCCGCCGGAGCCGCCGTGCAGCGGGCCCCGGCACCGGGGGCAGCAGAGCGGCGGGTGCCGGGTGACGCCGGTGCCCGTACCGCCGGTCTTGTCTTCCGCAAAGGTCATCCGGCCACCCGTTCAGCGAGAGGGAAGGAAAGGGACGCGGCGTCGCGGCCGGATCCCGGGGTCCGCCGCGGGCGTCCGCCGGGCGGGCCGGCGCGCGTGCCGGGCGCCGGCGACGAGCCGGAGTCATGCCTTCCGCCACGTTCGTTCACACGCTCACACGCCGCCGCCCGCGCGCGGCGCGCGGCGGCTCCCCCGCGAGCAATGATCTTCACGATCCTTACCCGGCCTTGGGACACCTGGCCGCGGGACGCCCGGTGGCGGAACGCCCCTTGGCGGAACGCCCGGCGACACGCCCCCGCGGCCCGCTGGCCGGTGACACCCCGCTCCGTTACCGTGATCTTGCAGAACGTCACCGACGGGGGCCGCCCGCGCCGGCGAACGGGCACGGGCCTGCGGGCGCCGGCCGACGAGCGTCACCGAGCAATGGAGGACCCGATGTGCGGGATAGCCGGAGTCGTGTCGACGTCGCGTCCCGATCCGGAGCTGGTGCGCCGCATGTGCGACGTGATCGTGCACCGGGGCCCGGACGGCGCCGGTTTCCACACCGACGAGCACGCCGCGCTCGGCATGCGCAGGCTCGCCATCGTCGACGTGGCGACCGGGCACCAGCCCGTCCACAGCGAGGACGGGCGGGTCGTGTCGGTCTTCAACGGGGAGCTCTACAACTTCCCCGAGCTGCGGCGGGAACTGACGCGGCAGGGGCACCTGCTGCGCTCGTCCGGCGACTCCGAGTGCCTGGTCCACCTGTACGAGGAGCACGGCCCCGACCTGGCCCGGCTGCTGCGCGGGATGTTCGCCTTCGCCGTCTGGGACCGCGACCGGCAGCGGCTGGTCCTGGCCAGGGACCGGGCCGGCAAGAAGCCGCTGTACTGGTGGGCCGACGGGACCTCGATCCGGTTCGGCTCGGAGCTGAAGTCGCTGGCCTGCGACCCCGGCATGCCCCGCGAGATCGACCCGGTGGCGCTGCACCACTACCTGACCTACCGCTACGTCCCCGCCCCCTGGTCGATCTACCAGGGCGTGCACAAGCTGCCCCCCGGTCACGTGCTGGTCTGGGAGCGGGGCCGGATCACCGTGGACCGCTACTGGCGGCTGGACCGCACCCCGCGGGCGGTGACCGACGTCCGCGAGGAGGAGGAGCGGCTGCGGGAGCTGATCCTGGAGGCGACCCGGGTCCGGATGGTGAGCGAGCGTCCCATCGGCGCGTTCCTGTCCGGCGGGATCGACTCCTCCGCGGTGGTGGCCGCGATGGCCATGCAGAGCCGCGACCCGGTCAAGACGTTCTGCGTCGGCTTCGACGACGGCCGCTACGACGAGCGCGCCGAGGCGCGGCTGGTGGCCGAGCGTTACTCCACCGACCACCACGAGCTCATGGTGACGGCCGACGTCCCGGACGTGCTGCCGCTGCTGGCCTGGCACTTCGACGAGCCGTTCGCCGACTCCTCGGCCGTGCCGAGCTTCTACGTGGCACGGCTGAGCCGGCGGCACGTCACCGTGGTGCTCAACGGGGACGGCGGGGACGAGTGCTTCGGCGGCTACCAGCGCTACGCCCTGATGAACCAGGCCGCCAGGATCCCGGCCATGCCCGGCGCCCTGGCGGCCATGTCGGCCCGCGCGGGCACCCGCATCACCGAGCAGAGCCGCTACCGCTCACCCGCGCGGCTGCTGGGACGGTTGATGCGGTTCGCCGCCGAACCCCCCGCGCGGCGCTACGCCGGGCTGATGTCCTGCTTCACGCCCGAGCAGAAGGACGAGCTGTACGAGCCCGCGCTCCGTGAGCGGCTGGCGGGGGTGGACAGCGGCGCGCTGCTGGAGGAGGCGTTCCTGGCCTCCTCGGCGACGACCACGCTGGGCCGGGTGATGGACGTGGACACCACCGGCTACCTGCCGTACGACCTGCTGGTGAAGGTCGACATCACCACGATGGCCAACTCCATGGAGGCCCGCTCCCCCTTCCTGGACCACCACCTGATGGAGTGGGCGGCCGGGCTGCCCGACCCGCTGAAGGTCCGTGACCGGAGGACCAAGCTGCTGCTGCGGCGGGCGGTCGCGCCCTGGCTGCCCGCACGGCTGCACAACCGCCCCAAGCGGGGGTTCGGCGTGCCGCTCGCCGCATGGCTCCGGGGCGAGCTGCGCGACCTCGCCCACGACGCGCTCACCGACGACACCGCCCGCGGCCGGGGGCTGTTCCGGCCGGAGGTCGTGGCCGATCTGCTGCGGCGGCACGACGAGGGCGCCGACCACGGCGACCGCCTCTGGGCGCTGCTGCAGTTCGAGCTCTGGCACCGCGCGCACGCGGTCCCGGACGGCGCCGTGCCCGCGGAGATCGGATGCCCGGGGTCCTGAGCGGGAGCACCGCCCTGAAGCGGGCCGTGCAGACGATGGCCAGCCACCTGGTACGGCTGACGCTGGCGGCGCTGACGGGCATCCTCATCGCGCGTACCCTCCAGCCGGAGGGGCGGGGCGTCTACGCGATGATCGCGACCACCGGCGGGATCGCGATCGTGCTGGGCAACCTGTCGATCGGCAGGTCGCAGATCGCGCTCTGGCCCGACCCGGCGCGGCACCGCGCGCTGACGGGCAACGGCCTGCTCCTGGGGTTGCTGCTCGGTGTGCTGTCGGCGCTGGTGACGCTGGCGGCGGTGACCGCGCTCGTGCCCGTCCCCGCGCCGCACCTGCTCGTCGTCGCCCTGCTGGCGGTGCCGTTCGGCGTGGCGGCGGTCAACCTCAACGGGATCGCGCTGCTGCGCTCGCGCAGCGACCTGGCCAACCGGGGCGTGGTCGCGACGGCGCTCGTGCTGAACCTGCCGATCCTGGTGCTGTCGGCCGCCGGGAGGCTCACCGTGGCGGCGGTGATCGTCTGCTGGACGCTCGCGATCACCGCGCCGTTCTGGCTGCTCCTCGCGGGGCTCGGGCCGCGCGCCATGCGCGTCGAGGCGGCGCTCGCCCGCCGCCAGCTCGCCCTGTCGTGCCGCTACCATCCCGGGCTGGTCGCGTTCCACCTGCTGCTGAGCGCCGACATCTTCCTGCTCGGCGCCCTGGCCTCCCCGGCCGAGGTGGGCCTGTACACGGTCGGGACGGCCTTCCTGACCTTCTCCCGGGTGCCGGCCGACGCGGTCACCCAGGTGGTCCTGCCCCGCCAGACGGTCGTGGACGGCGCCGACGCCCGGGACGTCACCGTCCGGGTGCTCCGGCTCAACCTGGCGCTCTCGGCACTGTTCGCCGGCGCGCTGGCGGCCGTCTCGCCCGTGCTCGTCCCCCTGCTGTACGGCGCCGCGTTCACCGGCAGCGTGACGCCGCTGCTGCTGCTGGCCCCCGGCATGGTCGCGCTCTCGCTGCTGCGGCCGGTCGAGCAGTACCTGATCCGCCTGGAGCGCCCGACGACCATGACCGTCATCGCCGCCGGCGCCCTGGCGCTCGACCTGGCCCTGAACGCCGTCCTCATCCCCCGCTGGGGAGCCTCCGGAGCGGCACTGGCCGCCAGCGTGAGCTACACGGCGATGGCCGCGACCGAGATCGCCTGGTTCGCCACCAGAACCTCCACCCCCCTGCGCGCCCTCCTCCCCCGCCCCTCCGACCTGAAAGCCGCCCTCAGACCCACCACCCCGATCACCACTCCCCCATGAGGACACGCCGGGGACCGGCCCCATGAATCCCCCGCCAGGGACTCCCCGTGAGGCCGCGCCGGCGACTGGACCGAGGAGGGAGGGGTCGTGAGGAACGAACGATCCCTCCCGACGAGGGAAGGAGCCGGATCAGAGCGGCCTCACCGCGACGCGCAGCGTCGCCATGAACACAGAGCCGGATCAGAGCGGCCTCACCGCGACGCGCAGCGTCGCCATGAACACAGAGCCGGATCAGAGCGGCCTCACCGCGACGCGCAGCGTCGCCATGAACACAGAGCCGGATCAGAGCGGCCTCACCGCGACGCGCAGCGTCGCCATGAACACAGAGCCGGATCAGAGCGGCCTCACCGCGACGCGCAGCGTCGCCATAGACGCAGCTACATCACGTTTAGGTAGGGAGTAGGAAAAACATCGCGCCGCTCCCGTGATGGTGTCGGCGGACGGATCGGGTGGAGAACTAGTTTCTCCGACGTGAGCCAGGCCTGTCAGCAAGGAGCCTCCATGAAGCCAGACGGCCGGATTCGCGTTATGGAGATCATCGCGCGAATGAACGTCGGCGGTCCCGCCACCCAGGTCTCGGGGCTGCACGAGCGTCTGAACCGCGAGGAGTTCGACCACCGTCTCTACACCGGCCACGTCGGCGCCGGGGAGGGTGACCACCTGCTGCTGCACGGCGCGCGCGCCCCGGTGCACCGGGTCCCGGGCCTGGGCCGCTCGGTCAGGCCCGGTGACGACCAGCGCGCCCTGTACTGGCTGGTCCGCGCCATGCGGTCGTTCCGGCCGCACATCGTGCACACCCGTACCGCCAAGGCCGGCGCCCTGGGGCGGGTGGCGGCCCGGCTGTCGGGCGTCGGCGCGGCCCGGGTCCACGTCTTCCACGGCCACCTGCTGCACGGCTACTTCTCCCCCTTCAAACGCGGGCTCTACGTACGGTCGGAACGGCTGCTGGCGCTGCTGTCGGACCGGCTGGTGACGGTCGGGACCCGGGTGCGGGACGAGCTGCTGGAGGCGGGGATCGGCCGGCCCGAGCAGTACGTCGTCATCCCGCCCGGGGTGCGGCTGGGGCCGGTGCCCGCCCGCGAGGCGGCCCGCGCCGCGCTGGGCCTGCCGCAGGACGCGCCCGTGGTGGCGTACGTGGGGCGGCTGACCGGGGTGAAGCGGCCCGACCGGTTCGTCACGGTGGCCCGTACCGTGCTCGGCCGCGTCCCGAACTGTCACTTCGTGGTGTGCGGCGGGGGCGAGCTCGCCCGGACGATGGAGCGGGAGACGGAGTCCATGCGCGGCTCCTTCCACCTGCTGGGCTGGCGCGCGGATCCCGAGACGGTCTACGCCGCGGCCGACGTGGTCCTGCTGACCTCCGACAACGAGGGCACCCCGGTGACGCTCGTCGAGGCGGGGATGGCGGGCGTCCCGGTCGTGTCCACCCGGGTGGGGAGCGTGGCCGAGGTCGTCAGGGACGGCCACACCGGTCTGCTGTCGGGTGCCGGGCCGGACGAGCTGGCGGCGCACGTCGTCCGGTTGCTGAACGATCCCGCGCTGGCCCGGCGGATGGGCGAGGCGGCCCGCGACTGGACCACGTACGCCTTCGCGGTGGACCGCCTGGTCGCCGACACCGAGAACCTGTACCGGTCGCTGTGCCCGGTTCCCGGCCACGATCCGCTGCCCGAGCGGAGCAGCCGATGAGGGTCCTGGTGACGGGCGGCGCGGGTTTCATCGGCGCGCACATGTGCCGGACCCTGGCGGCCAGGGGCGACGTGGCGCGCGTCACGGTGCTGGACGACCTGAGCAGCGGCGATCTCGCCAACCTGGACGGGGTCGGGGCCGAGGTGGTGACCGGCAGCATCCTGGACCGGGACCTGCTGGGCGACCTGGCGGCCGACGCCACGCACGTGATCCACCTGGCCGCGCGGCCGTCGGTGCCCCGGTCGCTGGCCGATCCGATGGCCTCGCACACCGTCAACGCGACCGGCACCCTGCACGTGCTGGAGGCGTGCCGCGCCGGGCGGCCGCACGTGATCCTCGCGTCGTCCTCCTCGGTGTACGGCGACCGTCCCGAACCCCGCAAGCACGAGGACCTGCCCACCAGGCCGCTCAGCCCGTACGGGGCCGGGAAGCTGGCCGCGGAGGCCTACACGCTGGCGTACGCGGCCAGCTACGGCCTGCCGGTCCTGCCGTTCCGCTTCTTCAACGTCTACGGGCCGCTGCAGAGCGCGGGTCACGCCTACGCGGCGGTGATCCCGGCGTTCGTCTCGGCCGCGCTGCGCGGCGAGGCGGTGCCGCTGCACGGCGACGGCGGGCAGGCGCGGGACTTCACCTATGTGGGGTCGGTGACCGAGATCCTCGCCGACGCCGCGGCCCGGGGGGTGACGAGCGCCAAACCGGTGAACCTGGCCTTCGGCACCCGTGTCTCGCTGCGGCAGCTGATGGACGTCCTCGGCGAGATCCTCGGCCGCACGATCGAGACGGTCCCGCTGCCGCCGCGCCGGGGTGACATCCGCGAGTCCCAGGCCTCCAGCCGCCTGCTGCGCGAGCTGTTCCCCGGTGCGTGCCCGGTCTCGCTCGAGGACGGGCTGCGCAGGACGGTGGCCTGGTTCGAGGGGACGCGGGCACCGGGCGCGGACGCGAGACTCGGCGCGCCCGCGTGAACCACCGCCGCCTCCTGCCGGCAACCCAGTTCTCTCCAAGCACGCGATGAGGAGCAGCACGTGAGCAAGGCATCAAGAACCCGCTATCTGATAACGGGTGGCAGCGGATTCATCGGATCGCATCTGGCCGACGCGCTGCTCGCCCGCGACGACTCCGTCGTCGTCCTGGACAACCTCTCGACGGGGCGGCTGGAGAACCTCCGGCCCCACCCCGACCTGCACTTCGTGCACGGTTCGGTGCTGGACGAGCTCATGGTGGACGAGCTGGTCCACCGGTGCGACGTGGTGGTGCACCTGGCGGCCGCGGTCGGCGTCAAGCTGATCGTCGAGCAGCCGCTGCGGTCCCTGACGACCAACATCCGGGGCTCGGAGATCGTCATCGAGGCCGCGCACCGCTACCGCAAGAAGATCCTGATCACCAGCACCAGCGAGATCTACGGCAAGAACTCCTCGGGCGCGCTGCGCGAGGACTCCGACCGCATCCTGGGCAGTCCCGCCGTGGTCCGCTGGGCCTACAGCACCGCCAAGGCCGTGGACGAGATCCTCGCCAACGCCTACCACAAGGAGCGCGGCCTGCCGACGATCATCGTCCGGCTCTTCAACACCGTGGGCCCGCGGCAGAGCCCGACGTACGGCATGGTCATCCCGAGCCTGGTCCGCCAGGCCCTGTCGGCCGCGCCGCTCACGGTCTTCGGCGACGGGACCCAGACCCGGTGCTTCGCCCACGTCGCCGACGTGGTGGACGCGCTGCTGGGGCTGCTCGACGAGGAGGCGGCGATCGGGGAGACGTTCAACATCGGCTCCTCGGACGAGGTCAGCATCCTGGAACTGGCGAAGATGATCATCGGTTTCACCGGCTCCACCTCCGGGATCGAGCTGGTGCCCTACTCCGAGGCCTACGAGCAGGGATTCGAGGACATGACCCGCAGGGTCCCGGACACGACGAAGCTCCGTGCCCTCACCGGCTGGGTTCCGCGGCGCGCTCTCGACGAGATCCTCATGGAGATCATCGGCGCGTCCTCCGGGGCTCCGGCGACGTCCCCGCGGTGAGCGGGACGATCGCCCTCACTGCGGGGACGGCCTGCCTGCTCAGCGCGGTGGCCGTGGTGCCGCTGCGGCGCCTGGCGCTGCGCTGGGACCTCACCGACCAGCCCGGGGGGCACAAGGCGCACTCCCGCCCGACCCCCTACCTCGGCGGCATCGCGATCACGGTGGGCACCGTGGTGCCCACCGTGGTCGCGCTCGGCCTGGCCGACCTGCAGATCGCCGCGATCCTGCTGGCCGCCACCGCGGTGTCCCTGCTGGGGCTGATCGACGACATCTCCCCGCTGTCGGCGGTGACCAGGCTGACCGTGGAGACCGTGGTGGCCGTGGGGGTGGTGCTCTCCGGTGTCCAGGCGACCGTGACCGGGACGTGGCTGGACGCCGTGCTCACGACGGTGTGGATCGTCGTGATGACCAACTCCTTCAACCTGCTGGACAACATGGACGGCGCGCTGGGCTCCGTCACCGCCGTGGCCGCGGCGCTGCTCGCGGTGACGGCGCTGCTGCAGGGCCATGTCGCGCTCGCGGTGCCGCTGGTCGCGCTCACCTGCGCCTGCCTGGGTTTCCTGCCCTACAACTGGGCGCCGGCGAGGGTGTTCATGGGCGACTCGGGATCGCTGTTCATCGGGTTCACGCTGGCCTGCTCGGCGACCGTGCTGGTCGCGGGACGCCCCCCGGACGCGACGATCGCCGGGCTGTTCCTGCCGACCTTCGTCGCGACCGTGGACACCTGCGTGGTCTTCCTCTCCCGGGTGCTGACCGGCCGGTCGCCGCTGCAGGGCGGCACCGACCACGTGTCGCACCGGCTGCGGCGCGCCGGGCTGGGGACCCGCTCGGTCGCCGTCACGCTGGGCGCGATCACGGCGGTCACCGGTGCCCTCTGCCTGGCCACGGCGCTGGGCCGGATGCCCCCGCTCGTCGCGACGGCCGTGGCCGGTGCGATCGCCGGTGGCCTCGTCGGCATGCTGCGGGACATGAGCGTCCGCGTTTCCGTCCGAACCCCCCAGCCCCTCCAGAGAATCCGCGAAAGGCGGCGTTGACATGGAACTGCTCTACTACGTACGGCTCGCGCGCCGGAACTGGCCGCTCATCCTGCTGTCGTTGATGATCGCGGTGGGCGCGGCGGTGACCGTCACGGCCAACACGCCGCCGAAGTACGTCGCGACGATCTCCATGCTGGTCTCCGGTCACGACAAGGAGGGCAGCCTGTCCACCGCGTACCAGGCGGGCATCCTGTCGGCGCAGCGGGTGCAGTCCTACGCCACCCTGCTCTCCACCCGGCGGGTGCTCAGCCGGGTCACCGACGACGCCGACGTGGAGCGGCTGCAGTCGAACATCACGGCCGAGGCGGTGCCCGGCACGGTGCTGCTGCGCGCCACGGTCGCGGACACGGTGCCCAAGCGGGCCGCCGAGCTGGCGAACGACCTGGGGGCGAGCTTCGCCGACCTCATCGACCAGATCGAGCGGCCCACCTCCTCCAGCCGTCCCACGGTGAAGGTCACGGTGGTGGACCACGCCGAGGTGCCGCAGGAGCCGGTCAGTCCCAAGCCCGTGGTCAACCTGCTGATGGCCGTGCTGCTGGCCCTGCTGACGGTGATGGCCGTCATCGTGGTCCGCGACCACCTGGACACCACCATCAAGACGCCGGAGGCGCTGCAGGAGGCGTCGGGCAGCTCGACCCTGGGGATCATCGGCTACGAGCGGGACGCGCGGCACCAGCCGCTGATCCTGCGCGCCAACGGCCGCTCGTCCAGGTCGGAGGCGTTCCGCACGCTCCGTACCAACCTGCAGTTCATCGGGATCGACCGCCAGCCCAGGTCGCTCGTGGTCACCAGCTGCCTGCCGGGCGAGGGCAAGTCCTCGACCTCGGTCAACCTGGCCATCACACTGGCCCAGGCCGGATGGCGGATCGTCCTGGTGGACGGCGACCTGCGCCGTCCCACGATCCCCCGCTATCTCGGCATCGAGGGGACCACGGGCCTGACGGACGTGCTGATCGACAGGGCGCGTCTGAAGGAGGTCATCCAGGTCTGGGGCGAGCCGGGCATGTCGGTGCTGCCGAGCGGGCAGATCCCGCCGAACCCGAGCGAGCTGCTCGGCTCGGGCGGGATGCGCGAGGTGCTGACCCAGCTGACCGAGACCTACGACATGGTCATCATCGACGCGCCGCCGCTGCTGCCGGTGACCGACGCCGCGACGCTCAGCGCTTTGTGCGACGGCACCCTGCTGGTCAGCCGGCACGGCAAGACCCGCCGCGAGCACATGGTCCGCGCCGCCGCGCTGCTGGCGTCGATCAACGCCCGGGTGGTGGGAACGGTCCTGAACTTCGTCCCGCCCCGGCACGAGACCTACTTCGGGTACGGGTACGGGTACGGGTACGGCTACGAGCCCGAGGTCAAGCGTCCGGTGGGGGTGTGAGCAGCCGGAGCGGGGCGGCCAGGTACCGGGTGATGGTCCGCCCCGTCATCCGGTAGGCCAGCCAGGACCTCCCGTAGGGGTCGTCGATGTCGGACTCGTCGACGCGTACCAGACCGCGCAGGGCCCGCGCCTCCTCGACCAGGGCGCGGGCCCTGCGCACGGGGTCGTGGTGGCGCAGGATCCTCTCCGGCGGCACGGCCTGGGCCAGCGCGCCGAACTCGGCGACGGTGAAGGTCCGGGTGGCCGCGGCCAGGTGCAGGGCCACCGCCTGCGCGCGGTGCCTGCGGGTGGCGGTCAGCACCAGGTCCGCGTCGGCCACCAGGCGGGGGGTGAGCAGGCGGGAGGTGAACCCGGCCGGGTCGCCGCCGAGCCGGGCCAGGGTGTTCCCGGCGCGCCTGTCCATCTCCATCCCGGGCTGGGCGTGCGTGCCCGCGCTGCCGATCCGCAGCGCCGGGCAGGGCCCCAGTGCCGAACGGGCCAGCCGTTCGGCCAGCGGGGAGCGGCAGATGTTGGCGGTGCACACGAACAGGATGTGGAAGCGGACGCCGTCCCTCGGCGCCTGCGCGTCCCTGGGGTCCCGCCAGCAGCGCGTGCCGCAGTCCTCGTGCCCGGGCGGGGCCTTCTCGCCGCCCGCGGGGACCGCGCTCCGCTCCCCGGTCACGCGCCCCTGCGTGGTCCCGGTGGTCCCCGGCGAAGCCCTCATGACGAGAGGGTAGATCCGTGCCGGTACGCGGCAGGCCGCGGCGCACCGCTCTTTGCCCTTTCATACCGGCCCGGCGTCGTCACGGGAGGCATCCCCGCGCGTCCTGGGTGACGCGGGTCCGCTGCGGCCGGACCAGCGGCTGCACCGGGACCAGCGGTGGTTCGCTCGAGACGGGTTCGGTCAGCTCGAGCTCCAGGACCCTGGACTGGCCGGGGGCGAACTCCACCATGGTGGAGTAGACCGGACGGGACCGCTCGGTCTCCCGGATGATCGGCGCCCGGTCGCCGTCGAGCCGGGCCGCGGTGACCTCCGCCCCGACGCCCGCGTACAACGACACCCACAGCAGGTTGGACCCGGGACGGTGCCGTCCCATGCCGGCGTTGTCGAGCCGGCCGGTCACGTAGGAGGGCAGGGTCTTCCTGGGGACGTCGTTGGTCAGGCGCACGCGCACGGTCGAGGAACGCCTGCCGTCCCGGCAGGGGCCGAGCCGGTAGTGCAGCGAGCGTTCCAGGTAGTAGTCGAGCTTGCCACCGGCGGAGTTGTTGACCACCAGGGCGGCGAACGGCCCCGGCCGGGACGGCAGCACGCCGCCGAGGGGGGTGCGCGCCAGCAGCCGTTGCTCGGCCCGGTGACGGCTCCAGACCTGCAGCCGCCGGTCGGCCGCCATCCCGGCCAGCACGGGGAGCAGCCGGGCGGGTTCGGCGAATGCGGCGGGCAGGGCCTCGCCGACGGCGCGGGCGATCCCCATGAGGAACACCTTGCGCGCCAGGGGGTCGGGATAGCGGGCGTAGGCCACCCGCTCGGTGAGGTCGACGACGTTCCCCGCCGTCACGACCTCCCCGCCGGGCGCGGTGACCGGGCCGATCACCCGGAGCAGATGGGCCAGGCCGACCGGGTCGGTGGCGATGGCGCCGTCGAGCCGGGTGCGGGCCTGGCGCTCCCACAGGCCGGTCCAGATGGCCGCGGCGTAGGGGAAGTGCGGGGAGAGGTTGGAGACCGACAGCATCCGGGTGGCGTTCGGCCCGTAGCGGCCGAGGAATCCACGGCCGGGGTCGGTGACGGGGACGGGGCTGGTGTCGAGGTCGTTGTTGGAGGAGAGCCGCTCGATGACGACCTTGCCCCGGTCGAGCCGCAGGATGCCGAAGGCCCCCACCAGTCCCCCGGTGCCGCGCGCCTCGGCGTTGGTCTGGAAGGCCAGGAAGTAGCGCCGCGGATCGTCGCCCCCCAGCATCGGGGGGAGCAGCGCGGCGGCGGTCACCGCGTCGTCCAGCGTGCCGCGCAGCTCGTCGATCTCCCGCAGCGCGGTGCCGCGGGCCTGGTCGAGCTCGTCCACGCCGGTCCGCGCCGGGGTGGACGCCAGGCGCGAGCTCACCCGGGCGAGCCGGGCGACGGCCTCGTCCAGGACCGGTGCCGCCGTCTCGACGGCGGCCAGCAGCCGCCTCGGGCCCCCCGGCGAGGGGGTGCCCGCGGTGATGAACGCCGCACCGACGCGCTGGAGGTCGTTCAGCACGCCGGTCAGTTCGGCCACCCCCTCGGACAGTCCTCGTACGGTGCTCGCGGCCCCTCCCACCATCGGGACGTGGGTGAGCAGCGACCAGTCGGCACCCGCGGTCAGCCGCCGCGCCTCGGCCGCGTGCCGGGCGGCGTCCGCGAGCGGTGCGGCGACGAGCGACGGCTGTCCCGCGCTCACCGCCGCGCGCAGCCGGAGCAGCGCGCCCCGGGTCGCCTCCAGGTGGTCCCGTACGCTCAGACCGAGGTGCGCCGACCAGCCCCCGGCCGACACGAGGACGGCGACGAGGGCCAGCAGGCAGATGACGGCGGTCCGGCGGTGACGTCTAGCGGGCACTGGACGATCGACGGCGCCGGATGGAGATCAGGGTGCCGACGATCCCGGCGGCCAGCAGGCCCCCGCCGACCGTGGCCACGGTCGACACCGGCGTTCCGGTGAAGGGCAGCTTCTCCCCCGAGCCCCAGGAGGCGTCGCGGAAGCATCCGCCGCCACCGCAGCCGCCGCCGCAGCGGTCACCCTCGCAACCGTCGCGGGCCTCGAGTGCGAGCAGCGCGACGTTCCTGGCCTTGAGGGCCAGGTTCTCCGCGGCCTTGGCCAGGTCGGCCGCCGCGGAGGCGAGCTCCTCGGCCTCGGACGCCACCCGTGCGGCGTTGGTCGCCACCGCGGCCGCGGCGGCGTTGGTCGGTGCCGCGAGCGCCGCGATGGCCGCGGCGTCGGAGGCGATGTCCGCCGCCCGGTCCGCGATCGCCTCGGCCCTGGCGGCGATGTCCCTGGCCCTGGCGGCGATCCTGCCCGCCTCGGCCGCGATCCAGGCGAGGTCGCCCGGGCGGGCGACCGCACCGCCGGAGACGATCGGCCGGGAGGCCGAGACGAGCTCCACGGTGCCGGGCGCGAGCCTGGCCGCGTTCGCCTCCGCGGCCTGCGCGTCGTTGAGCGCCTCCCTCGCGTCGTCGACGGCCTCCTCCGCGGCGTCGAGAGTGGCTCCGCCGACGTCACCGGCGACGTCCTCCGCCGCGGCGGCGATGTCCTCGGCGTCGGACGCGACGCCCTCGGCCTCCGCAGAGACCGCTTCGGCGTCGTCCGCGACGTCCTCGGCCTCGAGGGCGATCCGGTTGGCCGAGGCGGCGTAGTCGATGACGGGCGGATACGGCTGTGCGTGGAAACCGGCGACCGAGGCCGGAAGCCCGGTTCCGGCGGTCGCGGTTCCGGCGATTCCAACGCCCAGCCCGCTCCCGGCCATCACCGTAAGAAGGATGGACATTGTGTATTTTTTGACCATTTCGAACTCCTCATGGCAAGTATTCAGGCCAGGAGCACAGCGCTTGGAACACAAGCGACATGCCTCCGGAACCCGTTATATTTGACTATCGAAAAAGGCGGCTTATCCGGCTCACCGCCCTTACCGAATGATCACTCACTGTTCTCCGATCTTTGATGTTCACGGGCGAGGCGGGTTCATCCGGGCGGAGCACCGCGGCCCGGCCGGGTGCGCCCGTCCCCGGCGCCCCGCCGCGTCCCTAGAATTCGGATATGCCAACCGCATTGATCACAGGGGCGACGGCCGGCATCGGTGCCGCCTTCGCCGACCGCCTGGCCGCCGACGGCTTCTCCCTCGTCCTGGTCGCCCGCGACGGGAAACGCCTGGCCGAGGTCGCCGAGCGGCTGCGGCTGCGCCACGGGGTGGGCACCGAGGCGCTCGTCGCCGACCTGGTGACCGAGGAGGGCCTGGAGGCGGTGGAGCGGCGGCTGCGCGAGGGCGTCGACCTGCTGGTCAACAACGCCGGTTTCGGCCATCCGGGCCACTTCCTCGACGTTCCCGCCGAGCAGGAGGTACGGATGCTCAGGCTGCACTGCGAGGCCGTGCTGCGGCTGACGCTGGCCGTGCTTCCGGGGATGAGGGAACGCGACCGGGGCGCGGTGATAAATGTCGCGTCGGTGGCGGCGTTCTTCAGCAGGGGCTCCTACAGCGCGTCCAAGGCGTGGGTGGTGAACTTCAGCGAGTCCACGGCCGCGGAGATGGCCGGCACCCGGGTACGGGTCATGGCCCTGTGCCCGGGGTTCGTGCGCACCGAGTTCCACGAACGCGCCTCGATCGACACCTCGGGGATCCCGGGCTTCCTCTGGCTGTCGGCGGAGAACGTGGTCCGCGAGGCCATGCGCGACCTGGCCCGCGGCGTGCGGGTGAGCATCCCCGACCTGCGCTACAAGGCGCTCGTCAGGGTCGGCAGGCTGCTCCCGCTGACCCTGATCGGCCAGGTCTCCCGCCGCATCGGCCGCTAGAAGGCGGCCGGGGGACCGGCCGGGAGCGCCCCAGGACCGCCGGGAGGGCGGAGCGGAGCACTCCCGGACCGGGAGGCGGTGAGCGGGCGCGCTCCGCATCGGGGCCGCGGGCCGGGGCGTCAGCCGGTCACCGGAAGGTGGCGGTCGACCGGCCGGGGAACCGGTGCCCGGCCGGGCCCGCGGTCCTGGTGCCCGCGCGGGCCGAACCAGCGGTCGCCGAACCAGCGGTCACCGAACCAGCGGTCACCGAACCAGCGCGGGCCGAAGATCCGATCGACGAACCCTCCCGGGCCATCCCTGCTCTCCTCGACCTCGATCTCCGTACCGCTTCGGTTCCCGCGCCGGCCCTGACGGCCGGGCCCGGCGGCGTCGCCGGGCGGCAGGATGATCTCCCGCCTCTGCGGGGGCTGCCGCGTCCTGGTCGGGCTCACCGTGGGCGTGGGGGTCACCGTGGGAGTGACCGTGGGCGTCACGGTCGGAGTCACCGTCGGGGTCACCGTTGGAGTGACCGTCGGGGTCACGGTCGGCGTGACCGTGACCGTGGGCGTCACCGTGGGAGTGACCGTCGGGGTCACGGTCGGAGTCACCGTGGGTGTGACCGTTGGAGTGACCGTCGGCGTCACCGTGGGAGTGACCGTGGGCGTCACGGTCGGAGTCACCGTCGGTGTGACCGTTGGAGTGACCGTCGGGGTCACGGTCGGAGTCACCGTCGGTGTGACCGTCGGAGTGACCGTCGGGGTCACGGTCGGGGTGACCGTCGGTGTGACCGTGGGCGTCACGGTCGGAGTCACCGTCGGTGTGACCGTTGGAGTGACCGTCGGGGTCACGGTCGGGGTGACCGTGGGAGTGGGGGTCACGTCGCAGACGGCCCGGCTGATGGTGTTCGTGTCGAGGCTGACCTGCCCGTTGCGGGCCAGTACCCGGCCGTCGACGACGGCGCCGGTCGTCACCGTGATCGACGTCAGGGCGAGGATGTTGCCGACGAAGGTGGAGTTGGTCCCCAGCGTCGCCGAGCTGCCCACCTGCCAGAAGACGTTGCACGCCTGCGCCCCGTTGATGAGCTGGACCCTGCTGGCCGACCCGGTGATGAGCGTCGAGGCGACCTGGAAGATGAAGATCGCGTCGGGGTCGCCCTGCGCGTCGAGGGTCAGGGTGCCGGTCAGCCCGAGCGAGGAGGTGGAGGTGTAGACGCCGGACACCAGCGTCCGGCCGACCAGGTCCCCCGAGACGAGGGCGGTCGAGGCCTGCCCGGCCGCGTTGTCGTAGGCGATGGTCAGGTCGTTCTGCGCCTGGAGCGCGACGGCGTCGGCGATGTTCTGGGTCCCGAACACGGTGCCCGGGGGGAAGCCGGTCACCGCGGTGCCCGGGCTCAGGCCCAGGTCTCCGGTGATCACGCTGGGGCCGGTGTTGGTGACGGTGGTCCCGGCCAGCACGGCGAAGGCGTCGGCGGTGCCGAGGTTCACCGGCTCCTGCACGACCCTCGCCCCGGAGTGCGTGGCGACGGCCACGGCGATGACCGGAAGAAGCAGAATTCCGATGAGAAGCCCGAACACTCCCGGCGACCTTCGAGCAAAACCAATGAGAAATACTGTCATTTGCCGGATCTTCTCCCTCAAGGGGCGGCGAACGCGCCTGGACTCATAGGAGCGGTGAAGACATCCGGCCGTATGAAATCTCCCTCGGGTCGAAAGCGCCTGCCGGCACTCTCGACGGCCCGGGAGGTCCGAGAGCCCTACCCCGCGATTCCGCACGCTACCCGGGAATATCGGAAAGCCTCGGCGTGAACCGCTGAAACGGGAAACAAAGATCACTTAATTCTTCATTGAATATCCGGACGACGTCCCGCCGGAAGGGCCGCGGACACGAAAGGGCCCGCGCCACGGGAGGGGGTCGTGGCGCGGGCCCTGTCGGCCTTGCGGGATGTGGTCCGGGACGGGCCGGGTGCGGCCCGTCAGGGGTCAGACGCGGGTGTTGGCCGGGTGACCGATGGCCAGACCCGAGACCGGGTCGAAGAAGTGCAGGTTGTGGGTGTCGACGACCAGCTCGATGTTCTGGCCGGGACGGACGTGGCTGCGGGAGTTGACGCGGGCGGTCCACAGGGACTTGTCGCCCACCAGGGGCAGCGTGGCGTCCTCCTCGCCGTCGTCGGCGGCGGCGGCGACGGTGTCCTGGTGCTGGACCGGCGGGGCGTCGATCAGGAAGAGCACGTTGATCTCGGAGCCGAGCTCCTCGGTGACCTCGGCGCGGACCTGCAGGCGGGTCCAGCCTCCCGGGGTGCCGTTGGCGGCGACCGAGTCCTCGAAGTCGGAGGGGCGGATGCCCAGGATGATCTTCTTGCCGATGTAGTCCTCCAGGCCGCGCTTCTCGGCGAAGGTCTCGGCCGGGACCGGCAGGTTGAAGCCCGCGAAGGAGACGGCCGCGCCGCCGTCACCGCGTACCAGCTCGGCGTTGACGAAGTTCATCGAGGGGGAGCCCATGAAGCCGGCGACGAACAGGTTGACCGGCTTGTCGAACAGGTTCTGCGGGGTGTCGACCTGCTGCAGCAGACCGTCGCGGAGCACGCAGACCCGGTCCCCGAGGGTCATCGCCTCGACCTGGTCGTGGGTGACGTAGACGGTCGTCACGCCCAGGCGCTCGTGCAGGGTGTTCAGGGAGGCGCGCATGGAGACGCGGAGCTTGGCGTCCAGGTTGGACAGCGGCTCGTCCATCAGGAAGGCCTGGGGCTCACGGACGATGGCGCGGCCCATCGCGACACGCTGGCGCTGACCACCGGAGAGGGCGGCTGGCTTGCGCTTGAGGTACTGGTCGAGGCCGAGCATCTTGGCGGCCTCGCCGACCCGCTTGGCGATCTCCGCCTTGGGCATCTTGCGGAGCTTCAGACCGAAGGCGAGGTTCTCCTCGACGGTCATGTGCGGGTAGAGCGCGTAGTTCTGGAAGACCATGGCGATGTCGCGGTCCTTCGGGGGCAGGTGGTTGACCACCCGGTCGCCGATCGCGATCTCACCGCCGCTGATGTCCTCAAGGCCCGCGATCATGCGCAGGGCGGTGGACTTGCCGCAGCCGGACGGGCCGACCAGCACCATGAACTCGCCGTCCTTGATCTCAAGGTCGAGGCCGTTCACGGCTTTGACGCCGCCCGCGTAGATCTTGTCGACTTTGCTGAGAACGATGGATGCCATGGAAGTCCTTAGCGCCTCGGGCCAACCCCGTGTTCACCCGATATTGGATACGTTTTCATGCATCTCATCGGAAACGGACATCGGTGTCAAGAGGTTGCCCGGTTCTGGCCTGTCAGCAGGGCGGTCGTTATGCCTCCGTACTGGATCGTTCGTGAAAAACATGATGGAATCGTTTCCATGAACATGCGTCGCGCGACGATCAGGGACGTCGCCGAGACGGCCGGGGTCGGGGTCGCCACCGTGTCGCGGGTCCTGTCCGGCGGGTCGGCGAGCCCGGAGACCAGGGAGCGGGTGCTGACGGTCGCCGCCCAGCTCGACTACCGGCCCAGCGCGCTCGGCCGCAACCTGCGCCAGCGCCGCTCGGGCGGGATCGGGCTGCTGCTGCCCGACATCACCGACACCTTCTACGGGAGGGTGGCCGACGGGGTGCTCGCCTGCGCGCGCTCGGCGGGCGAGCCGGTGATCCTGGGCACGACCGGCGACGACCCCGAACGCGAGGCCGAGGCGATCGGCGTGCTCCTGGAGCAGGGGGTGGACCGGCTGGTCGCGATCCCCTCGGGGGACGGCGAGAGCTGGGCGCCGACCCTGAGGGCCGGGCTGACCACCGTGTTCGCGCACCGGACCTCGGCGGGGTGCGGGGACATCCCGGCCGTGCTGGCCGACGACCGCGCCGGGGTCAGGACCGCGGTGGACTACCTGACCGGGCTGGGGCACCGGCGCATCGCCTACCTGGGCGGTCCCGGGCAGGCCCAGCGGCTGGCGGTCTTCCGGGAGGTGATGGGCCCGCTCGTCGACGAGGAGCTCATCGTGGTGGCCCGGGGCAGCCGCGACTCCGCCTACGCCGCCGCGGCCGGGCTCTTCCAGCACCGGCCCGACCTGACCGCGGTGCTGGCGGGCGGCAACCTGCTGGGGGAGGCGGCCGTGCTGGCCGCACGGGAGCTGGACCTGCGCCTGCCCAGGGACATGTCGCTGATCATGTTCGACGACGTGCCCTGGGCGGAGCTGTGCTCGCCGTCGCTGACGGTGATCGCCCAGCCGGCCCAGGACATCGGCTACCGCGCCGCAGAGCTGGTGCTCCGCGGCGGCGGCAGGCGCCCGCGCGGCGTGCTGCTGCCGACCGAGCTGATCGTCAGGGGTAGCTGCGCGGCTAGAGGGACTTCTCGATCGCCGCGATGACGGCGGGGTCGCCGGGCTCGACGCCGGGCCTGAAGCGGGCCACCACCTCGCCGTCGGCGGAGACGAGGAACTTCTCGAAGTTCCACTGCACGTCCCCGGCCTCGCCGTCGGCGTCCGGGACCTCGGTGAGCCGGTCGTACAGCGGGTGCCTGCCCTCGCCGTTGACCTCGGTCTTGGCCAGCAGCGGGAAGTCGACGCCGTAGGTGGTGGCGCAGAACTCCTGGATCTCCTCGGCGCTGCCCGGCTCCTGGCCCATGAACTGGTTGCACGGCACGCCGACCACGGTGAGGCCCCGCTCGCCGTAGGTCCGCTGGAGCTCGACGAGCCCGGCGTACTGCGGCGTGAGCCCGCACTTGGAGGCGACGTTCACCACGAGGACGGCCCCGTCCCCGGCCAGCCCGGCCAGGGTGGTGGGGGTGCCGGAAAGAGTCTGTACGGCGATATCACGGATTCCCATGCAGTGCACCCTAATCCCCTTGTCACATTTGAGAGTTATGACGTCCATAAAGTGAAATGTGACTGAAGCCACAGGCGGGACGACACCCGCCTCACCATCGCTTTGATCATTCTCTTACCGATCTCTGACATGGCTCCTGACAGACGCTGTCGGCTGGCCCGCCGCCGGATCGCGAGGCATCGTGGCGCCGTCCCCCGACCTCAAGGCACAAGGGAGTCCCATGTCGACGCTACGCCGTACCGGTGCACTGGTGATCACTTCGGTGCTCGCCCTCGGCACCACCACGGTCGCCCAGGCGTCCTCGGCGAGTACGGGCAACCGGGCGGTCGCCAGGCCGATGGTGTCCGCTCACGGCTGGAACAGCACTCAGTTCGACTGCCTCAGCAGGCTCTGGACCAAGGAGAGCAACTGGAACCACCGCGCCCGCAACCGCTCCTCGGGCGCGTACGGCATCCCGCAGGCGCTTCCCGGTGGGAAGATGGCCAGCGCGGGACGCGACTGGCGCACCAACCCCAGGACGCAGATCAAGTGGGGGCTCGGTTACATCAAGCAGCGCTACGGCTCGCCGTGCCGGGCGTGGTCGCACTCGCTGTCGCGGGGCTGGTACTGATCAGGAGCGAGCACTCCGAAACCCCATGGTGGGCTGATTTTCATGCCGTCTCCGGGCATTGGGGATTCGCCGGTCGTCATCGACCTCTCGCTGAACCACCCGTAAATCCCGAAGATCGGGCAAACACCTTTCCTTCGCGTGTCCCATCCGCCGCTCGGCGCTCTCCGGCGTACTAGAAAGCCGCCTAGAGAGACCGCCGCGGCGTCTCATGCCGGAAACAGGCCGGCGAGACCGCGCGGGCGTTCCCCGTCCGAGCCACGGGCGCCGGATCGTCAGGCGTGCGAGGGCACCGATGCCCTCGCGCGCCCCCGCACGCGGCCCGAGGACAAGGAAACATGTGAACAGCAGCCACCGTGTTCTACGCGGTACCGTCGTCACCGTTCTCGCCGCCTCGGCGATGGTCGGTCCGTCGACGGCGGGACGAGCCGAGAGCGCCACCGAGTCGTCCAGGAAAGGGACGGCGCGGATGGTGCACCGCTTCACCTGGGTGACCCAGGTGAAGCCCACGATGAAGGCGGTCGCCAGGACCGCCAAGAGCAGGAACAAGACGATCGCCTACCGCCTCGTCTCCCGGCGGGCGTGGCCGCACAGGCAGTTCCGCTGCCTGGACAGCCTGTGGACCAGGGAGAGCAACTGGAACCACCGCGCCTACAACCGCTCCTCCGGGGCCTACGGCATCCCGCAGGCGCTGCCCGGCTCGAAGATGGGCGGCAGCGGCGGCGACTGGCGGTACAACCCGATCACCCAGATCCACTGGGGTCTGCGTTACATCAAGAGCCGCTACGGGTCACCGTGCGGCGCGTGGGGTCACTTCCGGTCGAGCAACTGGTACTGACCCGTCCGGAGAGTGTCCAGGGGAAGGGAACACTCTCCCGGCGCCCGGGGCCGTCCGCGGCCCCGGGCGTCACCTCCGCGGGCGCGGCCTCCATTGACGTACGTACAGTGTACGTGACAACCTCGTGGGGGTACGTACGATGTACGTCTCCAGGAGGCCCCCATGTCGACGCACGACCTCTACGCCATCCCCTCCGAGCTGTCCACCTGGGACGTCGAGGCGGCCGGAGCCGCCCGGTTCACCTGGGAGTACGACGAGGGCCGGGACCGCATGCTGAGCCTGTACCAGAAGGGCAAGGACAAGCAGTGGGACTCGGCCAAGCGCATCGACTGGGACCTGGAGGTCGATCCGTACGACGTGCTCGGCGTCCCCGACCGGACGCTGGCGATCTACGGCAGCCCGCTGTGGGAGCGGATGGACGACAGGCAGCGCGCCGACGTGCGGCTGCACAACGCCTCCTGGCAGTTCTCCCAGTTCCTGCACGGTGAGCAGGGCGCGATGATCTGCTCGGCCAGGATCGTGGAGTCGGTCCCCGACCTGGACTCGAAGTTCTACGCGGCCACCCAGACCATGGACGAGGCCCGGCACGCCGAGACCTACGCCCGGTTCCTGCAGGAGAAGGTGGGCCTGGCCTACCCGATCAACCCCCACCTGAAGGCACTGCTCGACAACACGCTGAGCGACTCCCGCTGGGACATGCCCTACCTGGGCATGCAGGTGCTCATCGAGGGTCTCGCGCTGGCCGCCTTCGGCGTGATGCGCGACATCACCACCAAGCCGCTGCCCAAGCAGATCCTCGCCTACGTCATGCAGGACGAGGCCCGGCACGTGGCCTTCGGCCGGATGGCGCTGCGCGACCACTACGCGCAGCTCGACGAGGCCGAGCTGCGCGAGCGCGAGGACTTCGTCATCGAGGGCTGCTACCTGATGCGCGACCGGCTGCGCGGCCGGGAGACCTGGGAGACCCTGGGCCTGAACAAGGCCGAGGTGGCCGAGGCCATGGAGTGCGTCGACCGGTCGGAGTACCTGAGGATCTTCCGCTCGCTGCTGTTCAGCCGGATCGTCCCCTGCGTCAAGGACATCGGGCTGTGGAGCCCGCGCCTGCAGCAGGCCTACGCCGACATGGGCGTGCTGGAGATGGCGGGCCAGGACCTGGACCGGCTGATGCGCCAGGACGAGGACATCGCCGAACGGCTCGACGCCGAGCGGTTCGCGGCCGAGGAGGCCGAGCGCCACGCCGAGGTCGCCGAGACCGTCGCCCTGGGCGGCACCGACGCCCCCCGGCCCTGATCTCCCGCCCCTGACTTCCCGGCCCTGATCCCCCGCCGCCTCCCGGCCCGTCGCGCGGCCCGTGCTCCCGCCCGTCTCACGGCAGGTCGAGGGCGCTCAGGCCGAGCAGGAACGTCTGCCGGTCACGGGTGGTCAGGGTCTCGTACGGCCGCGCGGCGCGGCGGTTGGTGTCGGCCTCGATCCGGTCCCGGACCGGCCCCGGGGGCAGGGAGACGATCTCGGCGGCGGTCAGGCCCGCCCGCGCCCAGGCTCCGGCGTGCGCGTCGGCGCGGTGGTAGCGCAGGGCCGCCAGCCGGTTGAAGAGCAGCACGCCCGGCGGGGTGCCCGCGGGCTCGTACGGCGGCGAGACCTGGGTGAAGGCGGCCCCGCCGGTCGCCGCGCCCGCCCGCAGGAGCCGTCCGGCGACGGCGGCCAGCTCGGGCAGCCGGTCGGCCTGGGCGGCCCACAGCCCGCCGAGCACCGTCGCGTGCACCTCGTACAGGGAGGCGATGAAGGCCCGCGCGGCCGGGGTCGCGCGCAGGACGCCCCCCTCCGCGGGAGCGCCGGCGGGGGCGGTGTCCTCGACCAGGGTGCCCTGGACGAGGTGGACGTCGATCTCGGACCGCCGCAGGGGGTTGTAGCGGTAGACGGCGGCCACCCCCTCGGGGGTGAGCGGCCTGACCGGAAGCACGAAGCGGAGATCGACCAGCAGGTCGGCCTGCAGCCCCCAGCGCTCGGTGAGCTCCCGGCAGGGTGGCCTGCTCGCGATGTGGACCCCGAGGTTGACCGCGTCGATCAGCGGGCCGATCGACGCCGCGTAGCCGGGCAGATCATCGAAGCGGGACATGCTCCGCTATCTTGCCGCATTTTTTACCGCCCGACCCCCGCGAGCACGGAGGCGACGGCCCCGGCGGTGACGGCGACGGTGCCGATCCAGGCGATGAGGACGTCGGCGCGGTCGTCGAGGGGGCGCCCCCGGCGGAGGGCCTCCTGGGCGCGCCGGTAGCGGATGCCGGTCTGGGTCAGCAGCAGGAAGGCGCAGAACACGGCGGGGACGAACAGCAGGGCGATCCCGGCGGGGGCACCGGCGCGCAGGGCCACCCCGGCGCCGCCCAGGGCACCGGCCGCCAGCACGGTGGCGGTACGGACCCAGGCGAGCCTGGTCCGCTCACCCTGCAGGCCACCGTCCCCGACGCCACCGTGCCCCGTGCCGTCACCTCCGGGGCCGTCACCTCCGGGGCCGTCGTCCCGGGGAGCGACGTCCTGGAAGCCGCCGTCCCCGGACCCGCCTCCGTCCCGGGAGCCGCTCATCGGGAGCCGTTCATCGGGAGAGCAGGATGAGGATCAGGGCCAGCACGGCGACGGCCGCCACCCCGTACCCGAACAGCGGGGCCAGGGCCGGGGGCGGGAGCGGCGCGGAACTGCGCAGGGCCCGCTCGACGCTGCGCCAGCGGGGATAGGCCATCGCGGCGGCCAGGGCGGACAGCGACACCAGGACCACCGCGAGCAGGGTGCGCATCCACGGGATGAAGACGTCGGCCGAGACCGCGGCCATGGCGACGCCGCCCGCGCTGAGCGCGAGCGACGTACTCAACCAGGTCAGATAGGTGCGTTCGTTGGCGAGAGTGAACCGGGGATCCGGTTCGTTGTCCGGAGCGTCCATGGGAACGACGCTATTTCAGCGCTATTCCCCTAGGAGAATGCGGGTTGGGAACAGGCCGCCGTCACCCGCAGGCGTTGGTCAGCTGCTGGACCCAGCCCACCGAGTCGGTCGCCACCTTCTGGGCGGCGTCGACGGCGCTGTTGGCGTCGGTGACGTTGAAACCCTGCAGGGTGTTGGACACACCGTCGGCGGCCTCCTTCAGGGAGGTGTTGGAGGCCTTGTCGGCGAGATCACCCAGCTTGGCGCCCCCGTCGTTCAGCGCCTTCTCCATGCCCGCGGGGTCGTTGAGCAGGCCGGACACCTTGGAGGCGGTCTCGGTGACGATACCCGCGGCCTGCACGCACTGCTGCGCCTTGTCGATGCCCTGGCTCACCTGCTGGATCTCGGAGCAGCCCGTGACCAGCAGGGCGGCGGCCACCGCTGAGGCGGCGAGGACGGGAATTCGTCGCGGAAGGGGTCGCATGTCCCGACCCTACCCAACGCGCCCGCGCGGCAGGCGCGGTCGTACCGGCTCGTTACCGAAGGAGGCCGCAGGCCGGAACGCGGAGAGGCACACCGACCCGAACATGGTTCGGGTCGTACGATCCTGAGTATTCACACAAGGGGGGAACCATGGAGCTCTGTCAGCATCTCACCCGGGCCCGGACCGAGGACCCGCCGGCGCGCACGCCGCAGGGGTGTGAGGAGTGCCTGGCGATCGGAGCGCGCTGGGTCCATCTGCGCAGGTGCCTGTCCTGCGGCCACATCGGCTGCTGTGACTCGTCGCCCAACCGGCACGCCACCGGCCACGCCACCGGGATCGGCCACCCGGTCATCGCCTCGTTCGAACCGGGCGAGAACTGGCGCTGGTGCTACGTGGACAACGTGATGGGCTGAGACGCGTCCACCGATGATCTCGGCCCTGCCGCTCCGGCTCCGATGCACCGGGGCGCCGGACACGCCGTGTCGCACGACTGCGCGATGCCCGTCTCGTCGTGGAGGCGCGACGCCTTGACCGACGGCCGGGTCATGGCCGGGAACGTGCCGATCGGCACCGGCCGGGTCGTCACCGGCCCCTCACCCTCGCCTCTCACCCCCGGGGGAGGGCCGGTCCGAAGACCGGACCTGCTCCTCCGCCTCCGTGCGGGCCGCGTGACCTGCGGTCATCCCGTGGACCGGCGCGCCCGCCTTGCTTCGCGGTCGATCGCCCAGGCGTCCGCCACCGGGCCCAGGTGCCCCAGCTTGTCGGGGTTGATCACCGAGCGGATCGTCTGGATCCTCCCGCCGAGCACATCGAGCGCCAGGATGTGGAGCACTCTGCCGTCCCGGTCGCGGAAGATCGCACCCGGCTGGCCGTTGATCTCGTGCGGCTCGAACGTCACGTCGATCCGGGCCACCCGGGGGAAGAAGGAGGCGAGCAGCCGGGCCACGTTCTCGGCGCCGAAGACGGTCCTGGCCAGCTGGGGGGCCTTGCCGCCGCCGTCGCCGACCACCGACACGTCGGCGGCGAGCAGTTCCCGCAGGCCGGCGACGTCGCCTTCGCGAAGGGCGGCGAAGAACCGTGAGGCCAGCTCCTCCCGCTCCTCGCGGGCCGCTTCGAAGCGGGGCCGGCCGGTCTGCATGTGCCGCCGTGCCCGCACCAGCAGCTGCCGGCACGCGGCCTCCGAGCGTCCCACCGCCGACGCGACCTCGTCGAACCCGAAGCCGAACACCTCCCGCAGCACGAACACCGCCCGTTCCAGCGGGCTGAGCCGTTCCAGCAGCAGCAACGCCGCCATCGACACCGAGTCGGCCAGCTCCGCCGACCGCGCCGGATCCTGGTACGGATCGCTCAACAGCGGCTCGGGCAACCACGGGCCCGCGTACTCCTCGCGCCGCGCGCGGGCGGAGCGCAGCACGTCGATCGAGATCCGTGTCACCACGGCCGACAGAAGGGCCTTGGTCGACGTGGGCGGGGTCGTCAGGGCGTCGAAGCGCAGCCACGTCTCCTGTACGGCGTCCTCGGCCTCCCCCACGCTGCCCAGGATCCGGTAGGAGATCGAGAACAGCAGCGGTCGCAGTTCCTCGAACTCCTCGGCCTTGTTCACTCCGGCCTCCCTCCCCTGTCCCCCGTCCGTACCGTCCGGCGCGGGAGTCTTCCGGTGATCATTCGCGGTGCCGGTACGGCAGGGCGACGCCCCCGGCGCGGGGCCCGGAGCCCGCGGGCCCCGAGCCGGTCGCCGGTGCCGTTCAGTGGAACTGCCCGGGCACGTGGTCACCGGCCGGCTGCCGGGCGATGATGTTCAGCCGGTTCGCGGTGTTCATGAAGGAGACCAGGATCACCAGGGCGGCGAGCTGTCCCTCGTCGTAGTGTTCGGCGGCGCGGGCCCAGGTGTCGTCGCCGACCCCGTCGGCCGCGTCCGCGACCCGGGTCCCCTCCTCCGCCAGCCTCAGTGCGGCGCGCTCGGCCTCGGTGAAGACGGTGGCCTCCCGCCATGCCGCGACCAGGTTCAGCCGCACCGGGCTCTCACCGGCGGCGGTGGCCTCCTTGGTGTGCATGTCGATGCAGACGGCGCAGCCGTTGATCTGGCTCACGCGGAGCGCCACCAGTTCCTGCGTGGCGGCCGGCAGCGGGGACTCCTTGAGTGCCCTGCCCGCCGACATGAAGTGCTTGAGGATCTTGCCGGCGGCGGGGTCGGCGAAGTAGTTCAGTCGAGCGTCCACGTCGTGCTCCTGCGCGGTCGGTGATGGCTACACCTCCTGAGACGAGGTAGCCCGACCCCCAGTGACACGGACGGATGTGACCTGTGTCTCCCGGCCGCCGACCGCGACCGGGCTCAGTCACGCTCCAGCGTGGCCTCCTCGAAGTCGATCTCGTGGAGGACCCGGCGGAGCACCTCGTCGTCGACGCGCCGCTCGTCGCGGAGGCGGATGAAGACCTCGCGCTCGACCGCCAGCATCTCCCTGCGGAGCCGGCGGTAGACGGTGCTGGGCGTCTCCTCGCCCTCCGGGCCGGTCCCGCCGCCCAGCCGCTCCCACGCGGTGAGGGCGCGGCGCTCGGTGCGCGACCTGAGCTGGTCGACCACCTCCCGGTGGACGTCGTCGACCCCGTCGGCCACCAGCTCCTCCAGCCGGGCCAGCGACGCCGAGGCCGCGGCCTGCTGGGCGGCGGCCTCGGACAGGTTGTCGGCGTAGGTCTCCTGCTCGTTGGAGACCCTGAGCCTGCGGATCAGCGCCGGGAACGTCAGGCCCTGGAGGAGCAGGGTGCCGATCACCACCGCGAAGGTGAGGAAGAGCAGCAGGTCGCGTCCCTCGAAGTCCTCCGGGATGGCGAAGGCCGCGGCCAGGGAGACCACGCCGCGCATGCCGGCCCAGCTCACGATGGCCGTGTACTGCCACGACGGCGCGTGGGTCTCGCGGCTGCGGACCTTCTTGGACAGCATCCTGGGCAGGTAGAGGCTGGGCACCACCCAGACCGCCCGGGAGATCACCACCGCGGCGAAGACGGCCAGGGCCATCCCGGTGAGCCTCCACCGGTCGCTCCACTCCAGCTCCCTGACGATCGGCCACAGCTGCAGGCCGATCAGCGCGAAGACGATCGTCTCCAGGAAGAAGCCGAGCACCCGCCAGATCGCGTCGGACAGCAGCCGGGTGCCGAAGCCCGCCCTGGGCATCCGGTGCCCGATGTAGAGGCCGACGATCACGACGACGACCACCCCGGAGACGTGCACGCTCTCGGCCGCCAGGTAGACGGCGAACGGGGCCAGCAGCATCACCGTGTTCTCGATGAGCGCCTCGCGCAGCCGCAGCAGCACCCAGGTCAGCATCCAGGCGAGCGCCAGCCCCATGACCACGCCGCCCACCGCGGCCCTGACGAAGTCGACGGTGACGTCCAGCCAGGTCAGGCCCTGCCCCAGCGCGGCGGCGATGGCCACCCGGTAGGCGGTCAGCGCGGTGGCGTCGTTGAACAGGCTCTCCCCCACCAGGATGGTGACCACCTTGCGCGGCAGCCCGAGCCTGCGGGCCACGGCGACGGCGGCGACCGCGTCCGGCGGGGCCACGATGGCGCCCAGCGCGAACGCGGCGGCGAGCGGCAGCTCGGGCAGGAGCAGGTGGGCGACCCCTCCGACGACCAGCGTGGTGAACAGCACCAGGCCGATCGAGAGCAGCGCGACCGGCCTGCGGAGATCCTTGAGCCTGAGGTAGGAGCTCTCGATCGCCGCCGCGTAGAGCAGCGGCGGCAGGAAGACCAGCAGGACGAGTTCGGGGTCGAGCTCGTACTCGGGGAACAGCGGTGACAGCACCAGGCCCGCGAACACCAGCAGCAGCGGCGCCGGCCATCCCCTGCGCCTGGCCACCGCGGCCACGGCGATCCCGACGACCGACACGGCCAGCATCTGCAGCACCGTCGACTGGTCCACGCCACCCCGCCCGATAGAGATCGATCAGCCCGCCCGCCCGGTGCCTCCGGGGAGCCGCCCTCGAGGGCGGGACGCCGTCAGGCGCCGGGGTCCGCATCCGGCGAACGGGTCACCGTATCTCCTCGGGGGCCGCGCTGGCGAACGGGCGCGACGGGGCCGCATCGGAACGTGAGCCGGGCCACACCGGCGGGGTCATCGGCGGACGGTCACCAGTCGCGGCGCTCGCCACGGCGCCTGCCCTCGTGGCGCCCGTCCTCGTAGCGGGGCTCCTCCCGCTGCTCCTCGTAGCGCCGTTCGTCGTGACGCTGCTCGGGGCGGAGACGCTCGCCGGTGGAGTGCGGCGGCTCCTGCACGTAGGGGCGCGGCAGCCGCTGGTCCGGCGCGGAGCGGCCGAACAGGCCCAGCGGGTCGGACGGGTCGACGTCCTCCTGCGGGTAGGCGGGCGGGGTGTAAAGGTCGCGCAGGTCGGCCGGGTGACCGGCCGGGTGCGGCTGCTGGGCGCCCGGCGCGTAGGGGTCGGGCTGCGCGGCGGCCGGGTAGCCGTAGGGTGCCGCCTGCCCGGCCCCCTGGGCGGCCTGCTGCGCGGCGAACCCGAAGGGGTCGGTCGAGGTCTGCTGTGCCTGCGCGTAGGGGTCGGGCTCGGCCGGGCGGGCGTGGCCGGGGAGACGGTCGGCGGGCGGCGCGAAGGGGTCCACGGGCTTCTGCCGCTCGGCCGGGGGCGCGAAGGGGTCCACCGGGTGCGGCTGCGGTGGCACCTCGTACGCGCCGGACCGCGGGGCGCCGTAGGGGGCGGGCTGCGCGGCGCCGCCGGGATAGGCGTCCTGCGGGACCGGGCCGCCGTAGGGGCCCGGCTGCTGGGCGGGCGCGCCGTAGAAGTCGGCCTGCGGGACCGGGCCGGGGTAGCCGTCCGGCTGCGAGCCCCCGTAGGGGGCGGGCTGCGCGGGGCCGCCCGGTTGCGGGCTCCCGTACGGGGCGGGCTGCTGCGCGCCACCGGGGTAGGCGTCCTGGGGGCCGCCGTAGGGGCCGGGGCGCTGGGCGGGCGGGTAGAGGTCGCCGGGCATCTGGTAGCCGGCCTCTCCGGGCCCGGGGTCCGTGCCGAGCGGCTCGGCGGGCTGGGGCTGCCCGTAGGGCAGCGCGTCGTTCACGATGAGGTTCTCGCGGGGCACCGCGTCGGCCGGGCCGTACCCGGGCTGGGCGCGGTCGGAGGATCGATCCAAGGCGGGCACCGCGCCCCGCGCGACGAGCACGTCGTTCGGCCCGAGTGCCGGGGCCGGGCGGGACGCGCTCGGGTCGGTGGTGTGACCGATCGGGTCGACGTACTGCTGCTGCGGCTGGGCGTAGTCCTCGGGCCGCGGCCGGGCGTACTGGCCGGTGCCCGGGTACTCGCCGTAGACCTGCTGCTCGCCGTGGTGCGGCTGCTCGGCCGGGACGGGCTCGTCCACCTCGTCGGGGTACTGTCCACCGGCCTCGACGAAGCCCTCGTCGAGGGTGTCGACCAGGCGTCCCACGTCGTTCATGGGCATGCGGAAACTCGCGGTGCACATCTCACCGCGCCAAAGGCTCAGCACCAGGGTGCCTTCGTGCCAGGTGACCCGGAGCACGCGCTCCTGGCCACGCTCGTCAAAGAACACCTCGCCGAACGACGGCAACGGCACAACTTCCGACATGGAGGACATAGTGCTTTAACCAGCCTTTATTCGTCCACTCGACCTCGGGAAACCCTACCGAACCGGCCTTTCCATCCCCATCTTCCGCCCCAGGGACACCAGAACGATAGATCTTCCGTGACCTTGCGGGGCTCGACGAGCCGGGTGATCCAGCCAGTTTGCCACGTGACGTGAACCTCGGCTTCCTGAATACCGCCATGCGTCCGTACGGCGAACTCCTCCGGAACCGCCGAAGCCCCCGGAGCCGCCGCGATCGTCGGAGTGAACGGGTACGGTTGGCTGTCGTGCCGACCGACTCCATCGCCCCATCCGAAGACGTCTCCTCGAAGACGGATATTCCCCCCGTCGAGGATCTGCTGAGCACCGCCGTCGAAGCGGTGGGCGGGGTCGAGCGCCCCGGCCAGATCGCGATGGTGAGGGCGGTTCAGCACGCGATCGAGTCGGGCGACCACCTGGCCGTCCAGGCCGGCACCGGCACCGGCAAGTCGCTGGCCTACCTGATCCCCTCGATCAGGCACGCGATGACCTCCAAGGGGGCCGTGGTCGTCTCCACCGCGACCATCGCGCTGCAGCGCCAGCTCGTCGACCGCGACCTGCCCCGCCTGGCTGCGGCCCTCGCCCCGCACCTGCCGCACGAGCCCGCGTTCGCGATCCTCAAGGGCCGCCGCAACTACCTGTGCCGGTACAAGGCGAGCGCCGGGTGGCCCGACGAGGAGCAGGACCAGCTCTTCGACCCCCGCGAGGTGAACGCGACGGGCCGGATGGTCCAGCGCATCCAGGAGTGGGCGAACGAGACCGACACCGGTGACCGCGACGAGCTCGTGCCCGGGGTCAACGAGCAGGCCTGGCGCCAGTTCTCGGTCAGTGCCAGGGAGTGCCTGGGCGCCATGCGCTGCCCGAACGGCGCCGAGTGCTTCGCCGAGCTGGCCCGCGCCCGCGCCGGTGAGTCCGACGTCGTGGTGACCAACCACGCGCTGCTGGCGATCGACGCGATGGAGGACTTCCCGCTGCTGCCCGAGCACGAGGTGGTCGTGGTCGACGAGGCCCACGAGCTGGTCGACCGCGTCACCTCGGTGGTCAGCGGCGAGCTGTCGGAGACCATGGTCTCGGTGGCCGTGCGGCGGGTCGGCAAGCTCATCGAGCAGCACCTCGCCGACCGGCTGATGGAGGCCGGGGAGGACCTCAGGGCCCTGCTGGCCGCCGCGCCCGCCGGCCGTCTCGACGAGCTCCCCGAGGTGCTGGGGATGACGCTCGCCCTGATCCGCGACGCGGCCTGGGCGTGCATCACCGCGATGGGGCCGCGCGGCGGCGACAAGGACGACCCCGAGGGCGCTGGGCTGCGCAAGGCGGCCTTCACGTCCCTGGACGAGGTGCACGACACCGCGCAGCGCATGCTCGACGCGTTCGGTCACGCCACGGAGGTGGACCGGGCAGAGGTGGTCTGGCTGGAGGCGGGCACCGACCGGCGCCCGCCCCTGCTGCGGGTGGCCCCGCTCACCGTGGCGGGCATGCTCCGCGACAAGCTCTTCGGTGACCGTACGGTGATCCTGACCTCGGCCACGCTCGCCCTGGGCGGCGCCTTCGACGGGCTGGCCCGCCAGTGGGGGCTGGGCGCCGGGGGCGGCCGGGCCGAGCCGTCACGGGACGCGGCCCGCGGCGGCGACGACGACACCCGTGACACCGGCGACACCGGCGACACCGGTGACACCGAGGACGCCTCCGGCACCGGCGCGCGGGACGGTGAGCGCGGCAACGGCGGGCGCCGCGCCAGGGGGAACGGCGACAAGGGCGCCGGCAAGGGCACGAGGAGCCGGGCCGGCTGGACCGGCCTCGACGTCGGCTCCCCCTTCGACCACCCCCGCAGCGGCATCCTCTACGTCGCCAAGCACCTGCCCCAGCCGGGGCGCGACGGGCTGCCCGAGGCCTACATCGAGGAGATCACCGAGCTCATCGAGGCCGCCGGGGGACGCACCCTCGGCCTGTTCTCCTCGATGCGGGCCGCCAGGGCGGCGACCGAGGCGCTGCGCGACCGGCTGAGCGTGCCGCTGCTCTGCCAGGGGGACGACTCCACGATGCTGCTGGTCAAGCAGTTCGCCGAGGACGAGCCGACCTGCCTGTTCGGCACGCTCTCCCTGTGGCAGGGCGTCGACGTGCCCGGCCCGTCGCTGCGCCTGGTCATCATCGACCGCATCCCGTTCCCGCGCCCGGACGACCCGCTCAGCTCCGCCCGGCAGCGTCACGTCGCCGCCAAGGGCGGCAACGGGTTCATGTCGGTCGCCGCCACCCACGCCGCGCTCCTGCTGGCCCAGGGCGCGGGCCGCCTGCTGCGCAGCCAGCACGACAAGGGGGTGGTCGCGGTCCTGGACCCGCGCCTGTCCACGGCCCGCTACGCCGGGTTCCTGCGCGACTCCCTGCCGCCCTTCTGGCCCACCGAGGACCCGGCGAAGGTCCGCAGCGCCCTCAAGCGCCTCGGCGCCTCCTGACCGGGCGCGCGTCCTCGAGCGCCCGGTCCCCGACCGGGGGCGCCTCACCTGACGCCGTCGGCGTCAGGTGGCGCTGTCGGCGATGGCGTGCAGGGCCAGCACGTACGACCTCAGGCCGAAGCCCGCGATGGTGCCGGTGGCCACCGAGGCGACGACCGAGGTGTGCCGGAACTCCTCCCGCGCGGCCGGGTTGGAGATGTGCACCTCGACCAGCGGGGCGGTGCGCTGGGCGATGGCGTCGCGCAGCGCGTAGGAGTAGTGGGTGAACGCGGCCGGGTTCAGCACCACCGGGATCCGGCCGTCGGCCGCCTCGTGCAGCCAGCGGAGCATCTCGGCCTCGTCGTCGGTCTGCCGCACCTCGACCGAGAGGCCGAGCCCTTCGCCGGTCTGCCGGCAGAGCGCGGCCAGGTCGGCGAAGGTCTCCGCGCCGTAGACGTCCGGCTCGCGGGTGCCGAGCCGTCCCAGGTTGGGGCCGTTGAGCACGTACACGGGTCTCATCGGATCACTCACCGCTCCTCGACGGCCACGCGCCCGGTGCGCGGGCCGAGTTCCTCACCGGACTCCCGCCGGGCCGGCCGTCCCCGCCCGCCCGGGTCACCGGGCTCACACGGCTTGCGGGGCTCACCAGGCTCACCGGGCTTGCGGGGCTCACCGGGCGACCTCGCGGTAGGCGGCCTCGAGGAGCTCCTCCGACGGGTCGACCAGCGGGGAGACCTTGGCCAGGCCGTCCAGCACGACGAAGCGCAGCGTGGCACCGCGGCTCTTCTTGTCCAGGCGCATGTGGTCGCGCAGCTCGGGCCAGGCCTCGTGACGGTAGGCGGTGGGCAGGCCCACGGAGGTCAGCACGGACCGGGTGCGCTCCACCAGGTCGGCGCCGATCCTGCCGTCCAGGCGGGACAGCTCGGCCGCGTAGACCATGCCGATCGCGACGGCCTCGCCGTGGCGCATCCGGTAGTCCTCGGCGCGCTCGATGGCGTGGGCCAGGGTGTGACCGTAGTTCAGGATCTCCCGCAGGCCGCTCTCGCGCAGGTCGGCGCCGACGACGTCGGCCTTGATCTGGATCTTCCGCTCGATCAGCTCGCGGGTGTGCCGTCCCTCGGGGCGGCGGGCGCCCTCGGGGTCGTCCTCGATGAGCCTGAGGATCTCCGGGTCGGCGATGAAGCCGCCCTTGATGATCTCCGCCAGGCCGCCCACGTAGTCGTCGCGGGGCACCGAGACCAGCGTGGCCAGGTCGCACAGGACCCCCGCCGGCGGGTGGAAGGAGCCCACCAGGTTCTTGCCCTCGGGGGTGTTGATGCCGGTCTTGCCGCCCACCGCCGCGTCGACCATGCCCAGCAGGGTCGTCGGCACCTGCACGACCTTGACGCCGCGCAGCCAGGTGGCCGCGGCGAACCCGGCCAGGTCGGTGGTGGCCCCGCCCCCGACGCCGACCACCGCGTCGGAGCGGGTGAGGCCGGCGCGGCCGAAGGCGGACCACAGCCCGGCGACCACCTCGACCGTCTTGGCGCGCTCGGCGTCGGGCACCGGCAGCGGCACGACCTCGTACCCGGCCGCCTCGACCGCGCCGCACACCGGGCGGGCGATCTCCGGCAGGCTCTCCGGGTGGACCACGGCGACCGTGCGGACCTTCGGGCCCAGCAGTCCGGGCAGCTCGCCGAGCACACCGGCGCCGACCACCACGTCGTACGGGCTCTCGCCCCTGACGGAGATCCGGGTGACCGTCATCGGTCACCGTCCATCGGTGAGGGGGCTGCGTTCAGGAACACGTGGGAACTCCGTGGTGGGTTGTGCGGGTGGCTGCGGGTCCGGGGTGAAGCGGGGAGACGGCCGCCGGGGCGACCGGCCGCGCTCACTCCTTCAGGCTCGCGGCGATCTCGTCCACGACCTCCGCGGGCGAACGGTCGTCGGTCGCCACGGTGATCGTGGCCAGACCGCTGTAGAGGGGACGGCGGGCGTCCATCAGCTTCTTCAGCTGGCTGCGCGGGTTCAGCACGAGCAGCGGGCGCGCCGAGGCCAGGCCCACCCGCTGGACGGCACTGGACAGGCCGACCTCCAGGTAGACGACCTGGTGGCCGGTCAGCAGCTCGCGGGTGGCCTCGGCCAGGATCGCCCCGCCGCCGAGGGCGAGCACGCCTTCGTGCTCGGCCAGCGCCCGCCGTACGGCGTCGGCCTCCATCGCGCGGAAGGTCTCCTCGCCGTCCTCGATGAAGACGTCGCTGACGGGCTTGCCCGCCGCGAGCTCCACGTCGGCGTCGGTGTCGCGGAAGGCCAGACCGAGCCGGTCGGCCAGGAGCCGCCCGACGGTCGACTTGCCCGACCCCGGGGGGCCGATCAGCACTGCTCGGGGACTCACGTGTTCTCCTCGGACCGCGGGCCGCCGGCCGGGAGACCACAGGCTCCCGGGCCCGGACGCCCGCTCACTTGATCACCAATGACGAGAGGTAGCCGGACAGGTTGCGGGCGACCTCGTCGACGGAGTCGCCGCCGAACTTCTCGATCACCGCATCGGCCAGGATCAGCGCGACCATCGCCTCGGCGACGATCGCGGCCGCCGGGACCGCGCACACGTCGGAACGCTCGTGGTGGGCCTTGGCCGCCTCGCCGGTCAGCACGTCGACGGTGGCCAGTGCCCTGGGAACGGTGGAGATCGGCTTCATCGCGGCACTGACGCGCAGCGGCTCACCGTTGGTCATGCCGCCCTCGACGCCGCCGGCCCGGTTGGTGATCCGGCGGATGCCGCCCTCGGTGTTCTCGATCTCGTCGTGGGCCAGGGACCCCGGGCGGCGGGCCGTCTCGAAGCCGTCCCCGACCGCGACTCCCTTGATCGCCTGGATGCCCATCAGACCGGCCGCGAGACGGGCGTCCAGACGGCGGTCCCAGTGGGTGTAGCTGCCCAGGCCCGGCGGCAGGCCGTAGGCGACGACCTCGACGACGCCGCCGAGGGTGTCGCCGTCCTTGTGCGCCTTGTCGATCTCGGCGACCATCGCGGCGCTGCCCTCGGGGTCGGCGCAGCGCACCGGGTCGGCGTCGATCGCCTCCAGGTCGCCGGGACCGGGCAGGACGCCCCGGGTGGCCGCGGCCCCGCCGATCGAGACGACATGGCTGACGATGTCGACGTCGAGGGCCTGCTTGAGGAAGCTCCGCGCCACCTGGCCGAGCGCGACGCGGGCGGCGGTCTCGCGGGCGCTGGCCCGGTCGAGCACCGGGCGGGCGTCGTCGAAGCCGTACTTCTGCATGCCGGCGAGGTCGGCGTGACCGGGGCGGGGGCGTGAACGCGGCGCGTTGCGCGCCTGGCCCTCCAGCACGGCCGGATCGACCGGGTCGGCCGCCATGACCGTCTCCCACTTGGGCCACTCGGTGTTGCCGACGCGGATGGCGACGGGGCTGCCGAGGGTCCGTCCGTGGCGGACCCCGCCCACGATCGTGACCAGGTCCTGCTCGAACTTCATCCGCGCCCCGCGGCCGTAGCCGAGGCGGCGGCGGCGCAGCGCCTCGCCCAGCTGGGCCGTGGTCACCTCCACCCCGGCGGGCAACCCTTCCAGGATCGCGACGAGCTCGGGGCCGTGGGACTCTCCGGCGGTCAACCAGCGCAACATGGTGACAAGTCTTCCACGTGCCGCCCACTGGAATGGTCCGGGTTCACGGGTTGAGACGCCCCGATCCGCGAGGTCGCCCACGGGACGGCTCGGGACGGGGGCTCAGAGCGCGGTGAGAACGGCGGCGAGGGTGCCCAGCGCCATGAACGGGCCGAAGGGGATCTCGCTCTTGCGGCCCGCGCGGCGCAGGAGCATCAGGGCGGCCCCGTACAGGGCGCCGGCCACCAGGCCGAGGAAGGCACCGGTCACCAGCGTGTCCCAGCCCAGCCAGCCGAGCGCGGTGCCCAGGCTCCCGGCGAACTTGACGTCGCCCAGCCCCATCCCCGCCGGGTTGACCAGGAAGAGCAGCAGGTAGAACGCCACCAGGGCGAGGCCGCCGAGCCCGGCCGTGAGCAGGTCCGCGAGGCGGCCGTCGGCCAGGGCCGAGGCCGCCAGCAGCACGGTCGTGCCCAGGTAGGCGGCCAGGGTGAGCCTGTCGGGCAGCCGGTGGACGGCCGCGTCCACGAAGACCAGGACGACGGCCACCACCGCCAGCCAGCCGAAGGCGAGCAGCTCCCCCGCCCTTCCGAGCGGCGTCGTCCCGGCTTCGGCGGGCATCCCGGGCCACAGCGCCCGCAGCGCCAGGGCGGCCAGCACCGCGGCGGTGACCGCCTCGACGGTCCCCCTGACCGGGAGGAGGACCCGGCCGGGCGGCAGGTCCCGTTCCGGTCCGGCCTCCGGATCGCCGGACACCGCGCGCAGGACCACCAGGCGTCGCGTCCAGGATCCGATCGCCAGACCCGCCAGGCCCGCCAGGACGGTGAGGAGTACGAGCCAGGCCGGGGGGGTCATGGGGCGACGATAACCCGCCCTCTCCTCGCGCGCCCGCGATCCGGACGTTCTCCCCTCGAAGGACGTTCCCCCCTCGAGGGACGGCGGCCCAGGGACGAGACGCCACGAGGACGACGGCCCGGGACGAGGAGTCCGGGACGAGAGGCCGAGGACGACGGCCCGAGGACGCGGGGTCAGCCGTCGCGCAGGGCCTCCAGCATCCGTGACAGGGCGGCCCGGGTCTCGGCCAGGTCCCGGGGGTCGGTGGAGCCGGCCAGCCACAGGGCCGCCTCGTTCATCGCGCCCGACAGCAGGTGGGCCAGCGGCGCGACGGGCCTGCGGGCGATCGTTCCCGCCTCGATCAGGGTGGTGAGCTCGTCTGTCAGGTGACGGGCGGAGGCCGCCTCGTCCATGGCGCGCCATTCGGCCCACCCCAGGACGGCGGGGCCGTCGACGAGCATGATCTGCCGGACGTCCGGGGCGGTCCCGGCGGTGAGGAACGCCTGGCACCCGGCGACCAGCCGCTCCCACGGATCGTCCTGGGCGTCGGCGGTCGCGGCCACCTCCCGGGCCACCTCCTCCTGGACCTGTTCCAGGACGGCGCGGAAGAGGGCGGCCTTGCCGTCGAAGTGGTGGTAGAGCGCGCCCTTGGTGACCCCGGCCGCGCGGACGATCTCCGACAGGCCCACCGCGCCGTAGCCGAGCGTCGCGAACAGGCGCCTGCTCTCGCGCAGCAGGGCCTGCCTGGTCTGCTCGCGCTGCCGCGCCCTGCCGCCGTCCCTCATCGTCCCGCCCCCGCTCATTGACGTACCGACGGTACGTCAATATCGTACCTTCACATACCGACGGTATGCGAAAGGGAGTCCCATGAGACTGATCGGCTTCTATCCGGTCATCTGCACCTCGCGGGTCGAGAGGTCCCGCGACTTCTACACCGGCCTGCTGGGCTTCGAGACGACGTTCGAGGCCGACTGGTACGTGAGCCTGCGGCGGCCCGGTGACCCGTCGTACGAGCTGGCGCTGCTCGACCACGGCCACCCGACGCTGCCCGAGGCGTACCGCGTCCCCGTGCGGGGGCTGCTGCTCAACCTGGAGGTGGAGGACGTGGACGCGGAGTGGGAACGGCTCGTCGTCCGCGAGGGGCTGCGGCCCGAGCTGGAGCTGCGCAGCGAGGACTTCGGGCAGCGGCACTTCATCGTGGCCGACCCCGACGGGGTCCTGATCGACGTGATCACGCCCATCGCGCCCACCGAGGCCTACGCCGAGCGGTACGTCGGCCCGTGAGGCCGTGAGGACGACCACCCCGGGACCGGCGATCATCCCGGGTGGGCGCCCGGGGTGACCTCCGAGGTCATTGACGGCCTCCCGGCGAGCACGGAGGCTGGCAGCAGACCCCTACCCCCGGAGGGCCGGACCACGTGGACACGGACCGCTTCAGCAAGCTGCCCGCGATCATCGCGTCCCTCGTTCTCCTGCCGGTGCTGCTGGAGCTCCTCGCGTGGTACATCGAGGGCGAGGAGTACGACGTGGCCCGCGCGATCACGGTGATCTCGGTGATCGTCACGCTCGCCCTGATCGCCACCGTGCTCGGCCGGATCCGGGCGCGGCTGCCGGTGCTGCTGGTCGTCGGGCTGACCGTCACCGCGGCGGGCGAGGCCGTGCTGGGGTTCGTGGCGGCCTTCGGCCCGGTGCTCTGGCGGGGCGGGGTGCCCGGCGAGGTGCACGGGCTGATCACCACGGGGGTGAGCGCGTTCGCCGTCGTCACCGGCGTCTACCTGCTCGTCCAGTACCGGCGGGGCCTGTACCTGCCCTACCTGGCGGCCGGGATGGGACCGCTGCCGACCGCGACCAAGCGCAAGGTGATCGGCGAGTCGGAGATCCTGATCCGCACCATGCCCGGCATCGGGCCCTCGGTGGAGAAGGCGCTGACCAGCTGTGTCGCCATGACCGACCAGGAGGACCTGCACTTCGTCGCCTACTACGCCGACAAGCGGTGCTGCTTCTACGTCGACGTGCTCGACGACGGCGACCTGGCCCACTTCTTCCACGAGACCGACCAGGAGCAGCGCAGGAGGATCTACCTCCAGGCCGGCAACCAGCTCAGCTGGCTCACCCAGCGGCTCAACCGGCAGCTGCACCGGCTGGAGGGCGGAGCCCTGATCCGCACGGTCCTGGACGTGGAGCGCGGGGCGATGTACCTGCACTGGATCGACGAGACCCGCTACCTGATCGGCGTGACCCTGGACCAGCGGAAGGTCGACTCCGCCGACGCCAAGATGGCCGAGCTCGTGGACCTGATCCGCGGGCACTTCTCCCTCCCCCCGATCAACCAGCGCAAGCACTCCCCCACGTCGCATGGGCATCTGCGCTCCGTCCCGAGGAGTGAACGGTGGCCCGAATCGGGCTCTTGATCGTCGTTGTCGGCCTGGGCTGGCTGGCCGCCGACCTGGGAGGCCTGCGCGAGCTGGAGCACTCGGGCGCGTACGTGCTCCTCAGCAGCCTGCTGCTGGCCATCGGCCTGTACGGCAGCACGCACGGCATCGACCGCGCCGAGGCCAGGGAGCACACCCGGCTGATCACCCTGGCGGTCACCGTCGGGGTGCTGCTCAAGGCGGCGTTCATCGCCGGGGTGGTCTACCTCGTCTCCGGTGACCCCCGGGCACTGATCATGGCGGTGGTGGTCGCCCAGATCGATCCGCTCTCGGTCGCCGGGGTGATGCGGGACGACCGGCTCTCGACCCGGGCGAAGACCATCCTGGGAGCCTGGTCCTCGTTCGACGACCCGGTGACGATCATCCTGGCCGTCTACGCGGCGGCGCTGGTGAGCGACTCGGGACAGGGCGGCCTGTCGGCCTCCTACTTCGCCGACCTGGGACGGAACGCGCTGTTCGCGGTCGCCGCCTACCTGGTGTGGCGGCTGGTCAGGAAGGCCCCCGCGGCGCTGACCTACCTGGCCGCGGCCGGGGCGGTCGTGTCGGCCGCTTGGAGCTCCCTCATGCTCGGCCTGGCGACCGCCGGTCTGTACCTGCGCCTGCCGGACGCGCGCTGGCTGGGCCGGGCGGTGAGCGCGGCGTTCGCGCTCTCGGCGTTCCTGATGGGCCTGCTGCTCGTCGGCGGGACCAACATGGGGATGGGCGTGCTGCTCGGGCTGTCCGCGTACGCCGCGCAGATGGTCGCGGCGCTGGCGCTCACCCACGGCCTGCCGGTCGTCGATCGGGTGCACCTGGGGCTGGCGCAGCAGAACGGTGTGACGGCCGTGATCCTCGCCCTGGTCTTCGAGCGTGACTTCGGCGGGTTCGTCGCCGTGATCGCCCCGGCGATCCTGACGGTCAACCTCGTCCACGCGATGGCCAACCGAACCGCCGACGCCTGGGGGGCTCGGCGATCTCTTCCATCCGCGCCACGGTGACGTCGGGTCCCAGCGCGTCCAGGGTGCCCGACTCGACCGCGGCCAGGACGCGCAGCAGGTCCCCCTCGACGACGAAGGGCACCGGGCCCGCGACGTCCACCACCACGGCGGCGGCGCCCTCGTGCACGGCTGCCTGGCAGACCTGAAGGGCGGTGGCCTGGATGGGGCGGGCGTCGGCGCGCCACCGGCGCAGCGCGTCCACCCCGGTGAAGGCGAGCACCGCCTCGCGGCCGTCGGCGCCGACGAGCTTCGGGAGGGCCATCTCGCTCTCCTTCTCCTGCCGCAGGCCGTGCTCGCCGATCTCCGACTCCTTCAGCAGGGCGACCACCGGCACGAGCAGCCGGGCCCCGCCCAGGGCGGTGACCACGTCGCCCGCGTGCGCCGTCCCGGCGGCGAAGGCCGCGAGCGCGGACGTCACTGCGGCGTCGGCGGCGCCGTCGTCGCCGGGGACCAGGGGCTGCGGAATGCTCGGCACGAACCGGGAGCCTACCGGCGGCCGGGACGGGCGGGCGACCGCCGCGCCCCGGTCACCGTCCGGGGACGCGGGCGGTCCTCAGCCGAGGTCGGCGATGGCCGCCACCGGTCCGCCGCCGCTGGGGCCCTGGTGGACCGCGGCGACCGAGACGAACACGGCCGGGTCGCCGGTGACGCTGGCCGCGACGCCGCCGACGGTGGCCTTGATCTGCCGGTGCCAGTGCACGTCGGAGTCGTCGAGCATGATGTTGCGACGGCCCCGGACGCTGCCCGACGGATCGGCCTCGCACTTCATGAACACGTTGACCAGCCTGTCGCCCAGGTCGGACGGGTGGGGGCGCTCGGGCAGCTCGATGCCGCTGGAGCGGATCGCCTCCCAGATGCCGTCGGCGTCCAGCGCGTCCTTCATGACCGAGTGGCCGATCCGGTAGCGGCCGCCGATGCCCCGTACGTTGCCGACGACCACGATCTGCGCGCGGTCCAGCTCGACGCCCGAGGAGCACGACGCGACCGAGGAGTACAGCGACAGGTCGCGGTGGATCTGGTCGGCGGCGGGCATCTCGATCTCGCCCAGCGCCACGGCGATGCCCAGCGCGGTGGTCGAGTTGGAGATGTCCATCGACGGGCCGGTGTCCTCGATCACCACGTCCTTGCCGCGCGACTTGGCGTCGTTGATCGTGGACAGGGTGAGCAGGGGCGTCTTGGTCTGGACGTAGTGGACGTCGGCGGGGTCGTCGATCCCGGCGAGCTTCATGGCCTCGCGTACCCCGGCGGCGACCTTCTCCACCATCGCGGGACGGCCGATGTCCTCGGGCAGGATCACCTCGCTCATCGCGATCCCGACGCTGACCCGCGGCTCGTCGCTCGGCTCGGCGTCCGCCGTGGTGGCGAAGATCGTGGCGTGCGGGCTGAGCACGCCGTCGGTGCCTCCCGACCAGACCAGCGGGACGCTCTCCGGGGACGGGTGCCCCTTGGCCGCGAGCACCTCGCGGAAGGCGCGGTCGGCCAGGATGCGGGTGTAGTCGTTGACCCCGCCGTTGCCCTCGGTCTTGCCGATCACCGCGAGCACCCGGGCGGCCTCGATCACCCCGTCGTCGATGAGCCGTGCCAGCCCGGAGGCGTCGGTCACGCTCTCGATGGGCACCTTGCGCACTTCAATGGGTTCCGGCATCCCTGCCGCCTTTCGTAGTCGTGTTCACTTTCGCACCACGGTGCCGGTCTTCCCGGTCAGCGCCGTTCCGATCTCCTCCAGCGAGGTGATCACCGAGCGGTCGCCGCCCTGCTCGACGAAGCGCAGCGCGGCCTCGACCTTGGGGCCCATGCTGCCCCCGGCGAAGTGCCCGGCGGCGTGCAGCGCGCGCAGCTCGGCCACGCCGACGCCGCCGAGGGGCCTGGCGTCGGCCGTACCGAAACCGACGACCGCGGCCGGGACGTCGGTCGCGATGACCAGGACCGTCGCCCCCACCGCGCGGGCGAGCACGGCGGCGGCCAGGTCCTTGTCGATCACCGCCTCGACGCCGGTCAGCCGCCCCTCGGCGTCGCGGACCACGGGCACGCCCCCGCCGCCCGCGGCCACCACGGTGAACCCGGCCTCCGTCAGCGCCGTCACGGCGGGCGCGTCGAGGATCTCCAGCGGCTCCGGGGAGGCCACCACCCGGCGCCAGCCCCGGTCGAAGCGGCGCCAGGTCTGGCCGAGCCCCTCGAAGTGGCGGGCCCGGGCCTCGTCGAAGTAGCGGCCGATGGGCTTGACCGGGTCCCGGAAGGCCGGGTCGGCGGGGTCCACGAGCGTGCGGGTGACCACGACCGCGGCCCGGCCGCCGAGCGCGTTGAGGACGAGCGTCCCGACGGTGGCCTGGGTCTGGGCCACGCACCAGTCGAGCGGCACCGGGGGGACGACGTGGGCGGCGAGCTGGTTCTTCAGGATCAGGTTGCCGACCTGGGGGCCGTTGCCGTGGGTGAGGGTCACCCGGTGGCCGTCCTCGACGAGCGCCGCCACGTGGCGCACGGCGCGCTCGACCGCGCGGTGCTGGTCGAGGGGCGAGGCGGCGCCGTCGGGGCCCGTCATCGCGTTGCCGCCGAGCGCGATCAGTACTCGTTCACCCACCTGGTTCACCCACAGGCCGACGCTAACGGCCCGCGGGTCCCGCCCTCATGGGCACTCCTTGCCCAAGGGGCATCCGCCCTTCGGCACAACCCGCCAACCGGCCCGCCGGCCGATCCCTCGGCCGAGCCCTCGACCGATCCCTCTGCTGATCGCTCGACCGAGCCGAGAACCGGCCCGGGAACCTGCCCGGGGACCGGCCGGTGGGCCGGAGCGTCCCCGGGCCGGCTCACACCAGGAGCGACCGGGTGATCTCCTCGACCACGGCCGCGCGGCGCGGCTGCAGGTAGAAGTGGTCGCCGGGGAAGACCCCGAGGGAGAACCCGGAGGAGGTGCGGGCCTCCCAGGTCTTGGCCTGCTCGGGGGTGACCACCGGGTCGGCGTCGCCGAGGAGGACCGAGACCGGGGTGCGCAGCGGCGGTCCTGGCCGGTGCCGGTACGCCTCCAGCAGGCGGAGGTCGGCGCGGACGTAGGGCAGCACGATCTCGCGCATCGCCTCGTGGGCGAGCACCTGCGCCTCGGTGCCGCCGAGCTTGGCCAGCTCGGCGACCAGGGCGTCGTCGTCGTACGTGGACAGCGCGCGCCTGTCGCGACGGTCGTGCGGGGCCGTCGCCCCGGACACGAACAGCCGCGCCGGGGCGTACCCACGGCCCTCCAGGCGGCGGGTGACCTCGTAGGCGAGCGTCGCCCCCATGCTGTGGCCGAACAGCGCGAAACGCCGGTCCAGCAGCGGGAGCATCGCCTCGGTCAGCACGTCGGCCAGCGCGTCCATGCTCTCCGGTGACGGCTCGGCGAACCGGTCGGCCCTGCCGGGCAGCTGCGTGGCGTGCAACTCGACCGCCTCGGGCAGCAGCGCGTACCACTCGCGGTAGGCCGTGGCCGACCCGCCCGCGTGCGTGAAGCAGAACAGCCGCGCGACCGCCGCCGGACGGCGCACGGCACAGCGCAACCAGGTCATGCGGTCTCCTCGCGGGTCCGTCCGGTCACTGCCCCATGGCCCTGATCAGGCTCTTGGGCCGCATGTCGGTCCAGGTGGCCTCGATGTGCTCCAGGCAGGCCTGCCGGGTGTCCTCGCCGAAGGCGACGGTCCAGCCGGCCGGGACCTCCGACCGGGCGGACCAGAGGGAGTACTGTCCCTCGTCGTTGACCAGCGCCAGGTAAGCGCCGTCGGTGTCCTCGAAGGGGTTGCTGCTCATGTCCTCGTCCTCTCTGGGAAGCGCGGCGATCTCTCCGGGAAGAGCGGCGATCCACGCGGCGCGCCCGGGATCCACCATGCTGAATGGTGGCAGGCGATCACGCGTCCGTCGACGGCGCCCCTGAGGTACGGCCTCCGGTCCGCGGTGACGGAACCTTCCCGGTGCGGGCCGGACGATCCCGGCATGTCACCCGCGCCTCCTGGCCTGCGGGGGAGCACGGGGAGCCGGATCTTGCCGTGTTAGGCTTACCTTGCTTAACATATGAGCATCTGTTCAGATATTGGCGAAGTGGATCTTGTGATGGGTCACGGGCACGGGCATGGGCACGGCGCGAACACCGACCGCCGCCATCTCGCGGCGGCGCTCGCCCTGCTGCTCGTCTTCATGGCGGCCGAGGTCGCCATCGGCATCGCCGCCAACTCCATCGCGCTGATCTCCGACGCCGGGCACATGCTCACCGACGCCGCGGCGATCGCGCTCGCGCTGGTCGCGATGCGGATGGCCGCCCGCCCGGCCCGCGGCGCCTACACCTTCGGCTGGAAGCGCGCGGAGATCATCTCCGCGGCGGTCAACGGTCTGACCTTCGTGGCGCTCGTCGTCTACTTCGTCTACGAGGGCGTGCGGCGGCTCGTCGAGCCCCCCGAGGTGCAGGGGGCCCTGGTCCTCGGCACGGCGCTGGCCGGGATCGTGGTCAACGCGGTCGCGGCCTGGCTCATCGCCAGGGCCGACCGGCGCAGCCTCAACGTGGAGGGCGCGTTCCAGCACATCCTCAACGACATGTACGCCTTCGTGGCCACCGCGGTCGCGGGCGCGGTGGTCTGGCTGACCGGGTGGGGGCGGGCCGACGCGATCGCCGCCCTGGTCGTCGCGGCCCTGATGGCCAAGGCCGCCTACGGCCTGCTGCGCGACGCCGGGCGCATCCTGTTCGAGGCCGCGCCCGACGGGGTGAACCCGGCCGAGGTGAGCGCCGCGATCGGCGCCCACGCGGCCGTGACCGGCGTGGAGGACCTGCACATCTGGACGGTGACCAGCGGTTTTCCCGCGCTGTCGGCGCACGTGACCGTCGTCAGGGGCGGCGACTGCCACCGGGTACGCCGCGAGCTGGCCGCGCTGCTGCACGAGCGTTTCCAGATCGACCACACCACCCTGCAGGTCGACCACGTCCCCGGCACCGCGTGCCGGCTGAACACCGGCTGATCACACCGGCCGGGCACACCAGCTGGTCACATCGGCCGGACACCCGGGCCGGACGCCCGCCGCCGGTCACCCGGTCCCGTACCGGCCGGTCACCGGCAGGGCGTTCAGGGCACCGGCGTACGGATCGCCAGGCATGCCTCGAAGACGGCGGTGAGCCGGGCGACCACGGCCTCGCGGTCGGGGGTCCCCACGGCCTCGGGGCCGTACAGCTGGCGCATCGTGCCGGTGCCGGTGATCAGGGCGGTGGCGATCGTCGCCCGGAACACCGCGTCCGGCCCGGGGAGCAGCGCGGACAGCGGCCCCAGGATCGCCGACCCGACCCGGTCCCGGATGATCTCGTGGATCTCCGGGCAGTTGGACGACCGGATGAGCGCGGCCACCACCGGGCTCCCCTGGTCGGAGAAGAGCCGCTCGGCCACGTACTCGGCCAGCCGGTGGGGAAGCTCCTCCTGCGGGCCGTCCAGGATGCCGGGAAATCGCCCCTGCATCGCGAGCACCTCGGCGAACAGCTGCCGCTTGCTCCCGAAGTAACGGTTGATCAGTGCGATGTTGGCGTCCGCCTCGGCGGAGATCAGCCGCATCGTCACCTGGTCGTAGCCCAGGTCGGCGAACAGACGGCGGGCCGCGTCGAGGATGCGCCGCCTGGTGCCCTCCCTGTCGCGCTGCCGTGTCTCGTCCACCTGACCGATCCTTCCAGATTTGACGGGTAAACAAGCGTCTACTAACTTCATGTGTACTGTACATGCATTGGGGGACGGTTCATGCTGACCGAACAACAGGTCCAGGCCGAGGCGGCACCGCGTTTCACGCACAGACAGGTGCTGGAGATCCTCGCCGGGCTGATGCTCGCCATGCTGACGTCGATGATCTCGACGTCCGTGGTGGGGACCGCGCTGCCGACCATCGTCGGCACGCTCGGCGGTCAGGACCAGCTGGCCTGGGTGGCCAGCGCGACCCTGCTGACCATGACGGCCTCCACGCCGATCTGGGGCAAGCTCTCCGACCTCTACGGCCGCAAGCTCATGTTCCAGGTCTCCCTGGTCGTCTTCGTGCTCTCCTCCATCGCGGCGGGCTTCTCCCAGGACATGGCACAGCTCATCGCGGCCCGCGCGGTCCAGGGCATCGGCGCCGGCGGCCTGGCCGCGCTGCCGCAGATCATCCTGGGCGACGTGGTGGAACCGCGCGAGCGGGGACGCTACTCCGGCTACATCGGCGCGGTCTTCGGCGTCTCGACCGTGGCCGGGCCGCTGCTCGGCGGGTTCATCGTGGACAACATGTCCTGGCGCTGGACGTTCTGGATCTGCGTGCCGCTGGCCGTGGTGGCGTTCGTCGTCATCCAGAAGGTGCTGAAGCTGCCGTTCACCCGCCGTGACACCAGGGTCGACTGGTGGGGCGCGACCTTCATCACCGGCGGGACCACCGCGCTGATGCTGCTGCTCTCCCTCGGCGGCCACGAGTTCGGCTGGAACTCCCCCTGGACCTACGGCCTGGGCGCGCTCAGCCTGGTGATGTTCGGCCTCGCGGTCGTCGCCGAGCGCAGGGCCGCCGACCCGATCCTGCCGCCGCACATGTTCCGCGACCGCACGTTCGTGCTCACCTCCGCCGCCTCCCTGCTGGTCGGCGCGTCGATGTTCGGCGCCCTGATGTTCCTGCCGCAGTACCTGCAGATCGTCAAGGGCATGAGCCCCACCGGCTCGGGCCTGATGACCCTGCCCCTGGTGCTCGGCCTGCTCGTCTCCTCGATCCTGGTCGGCCGGTTCGTCACCAGGACCGGCCGGTGGAAGATCTTCCCCGTCGTCGGCATGGTGCTGGTCGCGCTCGGCCTGTTCCTGCTCTCCCGGCTGCACGTCGACAGCTCGCTGCTGATCGTCGGCCTCGACAACGCGGTGCTCGGCGTCGGGCTCGGCGCCTCCATGCAGATCCTGATCCTGGCCGCGCAGAACGCCGCGAGCCGGAGCGACCTGGCCTCGACCACCTCCGGCGTGTCGTTCTTCCGCTCCCTGGGCGGCGCGGTGGGCGTCGCGGCCTTCGGCGCCATCCTGTCCAACCGGCTCGGCGCCGAGCTGGTCTCCCTCGCCAGGGCGGCGAAGCTGCCGCTGACCGGCGGGACCGCCCCCGCCCTCGGCTCCCCCGACACCATCCACGCCCTCCCCGCCCCGCTCCTGGAGATCATCCTGGAGGCGTTCACCCGGGCGATGAGCGCGGTCTTCCTGGTCGGCGTCCCGATCGCCCTGCTCGCCGCGGTGGCCGCCCTGATGGTCAAGGAGATCCCGCTGCGTTCGGCCCGGACCGCCGCCCCGGCACCGGGCACCGACCCGGCCGCCCCCGCGGGCCCGGCGGTCCCGTCCGGCGACCGGCCGTGACGCACGGGGGTCCCGGGCGGCCCGGACGGGGTCCCGGGCGGAACGGGAACCCGTCCCCGCCCGCTTCTCACGCCGTCGTGCCGTCACCCCCGGCGCGCCCCCGCGTCCCCGTTCCGCCCGGGGCCGGCCCCGCTCTCCGGCCGGTCCCGGGCCTCCTCACGGCCCCCCACGGCCGCGCGGGAACGCCCGTCAGAGCGTCC
>NZ_JBVJIA010000021.1:73381-157797 GCF_055586505.1 Streptosporangium sp. NPDC050148
CGTTCCACTTCTGGTTGGCCCAGCCGTTGCAGTCCCACAGCTGCACCTTGGTGCCGTTGGCGTTGATCGTCCCCAGATCGGCGTCCAGGCACCGGCCGTTGTACATGCTGTAGATCGTGTGGCTCGTCGCGTCGTAGATCCACTTCTGGTTGGCCCAGCCGTTGCAGTCCCACAGCTGCACCTTGGTGCCGTTGGCGTTGATCGTCCCCAGATCGGCGTCCAGGCACCGGCCGTTCTCCCGGCTGTGGATCGTGTGGCTGGAGACGTCGTAGCTCCAGGACTGGTTGTCCCAGCCGTTGCAGCCCCACAGCTGCACCTTGGTGCCGTTCGGCCCGATCGTGCCCAGGTCGGCGTCCAGGCAGCGCCAGTTCTGGTGGCTGCGGATCGGCCCCCAGGCCGCCCCCGTGCTCATGGTGCCCCCAACGCCCGCAGTGCTCACCGTGCCCGCGGTGTTCACGACGGGTGGCACGCCGGGGACGAACGCCGCGCATCCCAGCGCGATCGCCGTCATCGCGCCCGCCACCCTCACTCTCCATCGCATCGTCGCCGCTCTCCCTTCGTCGAGGTACGGACTCCTCGAAGGAGTTCGAGGAGTGACGTGGAGAGTCGTCGTGACCGGGCGGAATCCCGCCCGGTCCGCCCGATGCCGCGCCTGCCGCTCCCGCGGGCACGCCCGGCCATCACTCTCCGGAGCAGAAGGTACACGCACTGAGATCGATCGCGGGGCGACGACACGGCGCTCAGGGCACGCGTCCGGCAGGGAACCTGCCGGACGCCGCCTTTCGCCGAGGAGCCCGGTGAAGCCCATGGAGCCCATGGAGCCCATGGGCTCGTGGAAGCTAGTCCGCAGCCCCCGGGGAGCCCGCGGAAAGGCCCGCCGCGCGCTCGGCCGCCGTGATCGCGTTGCGGAACAGCATCGCGACCGTGGTGGGGCCGACCCCGCCGACCCGGGGGGTGATGGCCCCGGCCACCCGGTCGCAGGACTCGTCGACGTCGGGCAGCAGCCGCCTGCCCTCGTAGCGCACGCCGCCGCCGATGACCACGGCACCGGGCTTGACGTGCTCGGGCCGGATGATGCCGGGCACCCCGGCGGCGGCCACCAGGACGTCGGCGCGGAGCGTGTAACGGGGCCAGTCGCTCACCCCGGTGTGCACGACGGTGACCGCGGCGTTCGCCGTCGGCCGCTTCTGCGCCAGGAGGATCGAGAGCGGGCGGCCGAGCGTGGCACCGCGCCCGAGGACGACCACCTCCCTACCGGCGACCGGGATGTCGTGGAAGGCCAGCAGCGCCTCGATACCGGCCGGGGTGCACGGCAGCGGGCCCGGCAGCTCCAGTGCCAGCCGCCCGATGTTGAGCGGGTGCATGCCGTCGACGTCCTTGTCCGGGTCCATCACCTGAAGCGCCCGGTCGTAGTCGAGGTGACGCGGGACGGGGTGCTGCACGAGCAGGCCGTGCACCGCCGGGTCGTCGTTGAAGGCGGAGATGACCGCGTGCAGGTCCTCCTGGGTGGCGCTCGCGGGCAGGTGCTCGTGCGGTGAGGCGAACCCGAGCTCGGCGGCCTGGCGCTGCTTGATCCGGATGTATCCGGCGCTGGCGTCGTCGTCGCCGACCAGGACCGTGGCCAGGCTCGGGACGATCCCCGTACGGGTCAGGGCGGCCGCCCGCGCGGCCACGTCGGCGAGGATCCGCTCGGCGACCGGGCCACCGGGAAGCAGCCGGGCCCGGCGGCCTCCGTGCTCGGTGTCCTCGGTGTGCTCGGTGTCCTCGCCCTGCTCCTCGTGGTCGCCGGTGGGCGTGGGAACGTTCGATGCGGGTCGGGACATGCGCGTCCTCTCGGCGTGGGCGCCCAGGCGGTCGACTCCCACGACGAGCTCCCCGATGGTTGATGCCATCCCCTTGCCGCCAGTCGCGTCCCTCCTAGGATGCCCGATCGGCTCCCCCGGGGTCGAACCGTCCCGCCCCTGCCCGGTCGGCCCGGCGCCTCCGGCCACCCGTGCGGACCGGCCCGCGCGGGCGTGGCCGCCCCGGGGACCGCGTGTCAGGCGGAGGACGTGTGGGCGGCGAGGGCCGACAGGAGCTTGTTCATCGCGGAGCCGGCGCCGGCGGTCGTCGTCGGGCCCAGGGCGACGAGGCTGGAGATGAGGACGGCGAGTTCCGCCACGTCCAGGGCGAGCGGCGCGGCTCCGCCCGTCAGCGCGAGCCAGGTCCCGCCTCCGGGTCCGCGCCGGGAGCGTACCGGGACACCGGAGTCGCGCAGCCGGGCCAGGTCGCGCTCGACACTGCGCCGTGACGCCCCGACGGAGCGCGCGAGCTCGCCGGTCGAGGCCGGGACGCCGCGGCGGGCGACGAGGATCTCGACGAGTCGCTGCTGGCGCTCGACCCTGCGCAGGGTGAGGAGCGCGTCGCGCGAGGCGGCGGCGAGGGCCACGGACTGACTCATCACGATCCAGGTGAGATCCCGCCACCAGCGTGACGGCTTCTCAATCTACCGTGGATCACATGAACACGCTCACACGGGCCGACGAGGCCGCCCGAGACTTCTTCCAGGACTACCGCGACGCACTGCTGTCACGCGATGTGGAGCGCATCGCCGGCTCCTACAACCACGCCGTCCTGATCGCGTTTCCCGATCGGATCGAGGCCGTCACCGACCCCTCCCGGACGCGCGAGTTCTTCGAGAACGCGATCGGCCAGTACGACGGGGTGCAGAAGGCGGTCCCGTCGATCACGGTGATGGGTGCCACCGAGCACAGCATCTGGGCCGATGTCACCTGGGACTACGCCGGCGCGGCCCCCGCCGAACGCCTGGTGTACCAGTTGCTCAAGACCGCCCACGGGTGGCGGATCGGGGTGCTGACTCCGCGCTGAGAGCCGGGCGGGGGTCGACCGCGTACCGATCGTGGCGACAGGCCGCCGATCACGCGGTCGATCGACGTTCCCGGTCGGCACGCCCCGGCCGCCCCGGCCGACCGGTCCGCGTTCCGGCCGGGACGCGGACCCGCGCCGCCCGGCCGTACCCCTATCAGGAGGAGGCGCCGCCGGTGCCGAGCCTTCTCAGGCGGGTCACGGCCTCGTCGATGACCTCGTTCTTCTTGCAGAAGGCGAAGCGGACGAAGTGCCTGCCGCGCTCGGGACGGGCGTAGAAGACCTGGGTCGGGATCGCGACCACCCCGGCCAGGGAGGGCAGCTCCCGGGTCAGGGCGAGACCGTCGGTGAAGCCGAGGGGGCGGATGTCGGTCTGCACGAAGTAGGTGCCCGCCGGGCGGTACACCTCGAAGCCCGCCGCCGACAGCCCGGCGGTCAGGCGGTCGCGCTTGGACTCCAGGTCGGCCCGGAGCGAGGCGACCCAGCCGAGCTCGTGGCGCAGCGCGTGGGCGGCGGCGAGCTGCCAGGGCGCGGCGGCGGTGAAGGTGAGGAACTGCTTGACCGTCTGCACGGCCCGGACGAGCTCGGCCGGGCCGCAGACCCAGCCGGTCTTCCAGCCGGTGACCGAGAACGTCTTGCCGGCGGAGGAGATCATCACGGTGCGCTCGCGCATGCCCGGCAGGGTGGCCGGAGGGATGTGCTCGACGCCGTCGAAGGTCAGGTGCTCGTAGACCTCGTCGGTCACGGCCAGCAGGTCGTGCTCCCGGCACAGCGTGGCGATCTCCTCCAGCTCGGCGCGGGTGAAGACCGTCCCGGTGGGGTTGTGCGGTGAGTTGACCAGGATCAGCCGGGTACGCGGTCCCACGGCGGCGCGCAGCTCGGCCGGGTCGAAGGTGAAGCGGCCCCCGTCCGGGCGCAGGGTGACCGGGCGGAGCACCGCCCCGGCGAGCGCGACGGAGGCGGCGTAGGAGTCGTAGTACGGCTCGAAGGCGATCACCTCGTCGCCGGGCTCGCAGAGCGCCAGGATCGTCGCGGCGATGGCCTCGGTCGCGCCGACCGTGACGAGGACCTCCCCGTCGGGGTCGTAGCCGAGGCCGTAGTGGTCCTTGCGGTGCTCGGAGACGGCCTGCCGCAGCTCGGGGACGCCGGGCCCGGGAGGGTACTGGTTGGCGCCCTCGCGGATCGCCGACACCGCGCGCTCCAGCATGGCGGGGGGCCCGTCGGTGTCGGGGAAGCCCTGTCCCAGGTTGATCGAGCCGGTCCGCGCGGCGAGCGCCGACATCTCGGCGAAGATGGTCGTGCCGAACCCGCGCATCCGCGCCACCAGAGGGTCATTCACGCGCTCCAGCGTAGTCTCCGTCCCCGCCACCGGTCCCCGGGCGGGACGGCCTCGCGCGGGCGGCCGGGGTCGCGGAGGCCGGACGACGCCTCGTCGACGGGTGAGCCGCCCCCGCGGCGCGGGCGAGAGGGCGGTCCCGGGACGAAATTTTCCCCCGTCCGCACGAGAGGGCCTCTTCCGTGGGCAGGCAGGCAGGAACACGGGAAGGAGAAGGACATGCGAGCACGTGGTGAGCCCTCGGTCGCGGCGTCGGGCGAGTGGAGGGACGAGGAGGGCACGCGGATGCCGGCGGGGGAGGCCCATGCCTGGCGTCCGGGGACGAACCAGACGTTGTGCGGCCTGGCGCTGAGCCGGTCCCGGTTGCTGCGGTTCCACCACGTCCCGTGGCCGGACGTGTTCCCGGAGTCGGGAGGCGCCGCCGAGGAGATACAGCGGGTCTGCCCGAAATGCCGGGCGGCGGCCGGAGGCCGTTCCGAGCGCGGCTGGAGCAAGAGCTGGCGCCGGGACTCCCCCCGGCCCTGACGCCCGCGGACCGGGGCAGGGGCGGGGGCGGGGGCGGGGGCGGGGGCGGGACAGAACGGGACGGGCGGAGCGGGGGGCGGGCGCGGAAAACCTGGCGGATTCACATGGCCCGCCCACCGGGTGTGTTCACCGAATATGCCCGCGTTTTCGCGCCCGCTGATACGGTCGGCCGGAAATGCTCGGTGAATCGTCCCTCATTCTGTGGATCACACGAACCCGGTCGTGGGGGTGATGTGCCGACGTAAGGTGAACGCACAGGTTCGGGGAGATCACCGGCGGAGACGACCACAGATGGTGCAGAGCGAGAAGACCAGGGAGCCCAGCCCTCCCGCGGACGACACCGGACCGACGAACCGCGCCTGGCAGCTGGTGACGGGTTTCTCCAACGCCCTCGTCCAAACCCTTCTCGTGCTTCTCGCCCTTTCCGTTTCCACGACCTCGAAGCTGATCCTCATCGGTGCGATTCTCGCGCTGACGGCACTGACCGTTTTCCCGGGCGTGCTGCTGCGGAACGCCACCTGGTTGCGCCGCGCCTTTCCCGGATGGGTCAGCGGCCGGCTGGAGTCCCTTTTCCGGGTCACGCAGAGGAACGTCTGGCGCTTTCTCACCGCCGGTGTCCTGGTCACCGTCCTCGTGGTCCTGGCCGTGGTCCCCAAGGACGAGCCGTGGCGTACCTGCCAGATCCCCGACGAGATCACCCTGCTGGCCTCCGACGAGACCGCGCCGGTCATCCGGCGGGCCGCCGGGGAGTTCATGGCGAGGAAGGTCGACTGGTGGGGGTGCCGCCAGGTGAACATCACCGTCAGCGGCCTGCGGGCCGGTGAGGCCCGGGAACGGCTGAGGGACTGGACCTTCCCCGTCCAGCCGACGACGGAACGGACCGCGCGGGAGGCGCCGGGCGCCCGGCCGGACGGGTGGATCTCCGACTTCGCCGAGGAGATCGACTACGTGCGCAGGGACGAGACCCCGGCCGAGGGACGGACGTTCGGCGAACGGACGGTCGTGGCGACCTCCCCGCTGGTCATCGCCGCGTCCCCGGCACTCGCCGACGACCTCACCCAGGGTGACTGGCGCCCGGGCGGGCGGGACTGGGCCTCGCTGCTGCGCGGGAAGACCGGCAGCCGCCTGCAGGTGCTGCGCACCCACCCCCGGGCCTCCAACGTGGGCCTGATGGCCACGGCCGCCACTCCCCTGCCCGAGGAGGACCTGTCCGCGAAGACGCGGCTGAGCGACGACACCCGTGACCTGATGTGCCGGTACGCCGGATCCGGTGAGGCGTCCCCGATGCTCCTGACCGAGCAGCAGCTCCACGAGCTCAACCTCGGCCTGTCGGGCACGGGACCGGCACCGGGTGACTGCGCGGCCCCCGGCACGGTCGGGGGAAGGCCCTCGACCACTCTCCGGCCGTCGGCCGCGTACGAGCCGCTGACGGCCGTCTACCCGGCGGGTGGTCACGCCATGCGGTACACCTGCGTCTCCAAGAAGTGGCCGGACCTGAGACGGCCCCTCGTCATCACCCGGACCGTCGAGGAGTTCTGCGGCGCGCTGCGGGAGATCCTGCCCCGGTACGGCTTCCGCGACGACCGGGGTCGCCTGGCCCTTGACAGGTTGCCCAAGCGGACGTCCTGGTTGAAGGCCGAGGCGCGGGTGGCGGACTGGAGACCGGACGTGCTGGCGCTGCTGCACGAGCTGAGGACCCCGCTCGGCGAGCACGTGCTCGTCGTGGTCGACGTCTCGGGCTCGATGGCGCGCAACAAGGTGAACGACGGCCGCTCGCGGCTGGAGGCGGCGATCCAGCTGGCCCAGCTCGTCGTCACGTCCAGGGGCGGTGACCTGACCACCGGGATCGCGACGTTCTTCCCCGGCGACGGCCACGCCGTCGAATCCGCTCCCGTCCGTGACGGGGGGAAGGCCCTGGCCGACAGGCTCGGCGCGGCCCTGAACGAGTACCGCACCGGTTCGCGCCCCGACCCTCCGATGCGTCCCGTCCTGAAGGAGGCCCTCGCCAGGATGGAAAGGACCGGCGACCCCCAGGAACGGCGGATCGTGCTGGTGCTCACCGACGGCGGGAACCCGGCCGGGCTGACAGCGGCCGACCTGCGGGGACACGGCGGCGTCCGGCTGGTGATGCTCTCCTTCGACCTGCACGGCTGCGACACTCCCCCGCTTCCGGAACTGCGTGACCGTGAGCTGATGTCCTGCCACGACGTGAGCACCGATCCGGAGAAGACACTGGACGACGCGTTCAACGAGCTTCGGACGGCCACCGGATGAGCCGCCTGCTCGCACTGGCCCTGTGCCTGCTCTGCCTGACGGCGAGCGTCGCGCCCGTGCCGCCCCCCGGCCCCTCCCCGGGCGGCTGCGTCCTGCGCATCGCCACCGGTGCCGACGTCTCGGGAGGCGTCCGCGAGCGGGCCCTCGAGGCCGTCTGGAACCGGCACCCGGGCAGGCCCCGGGCGTGTTTCGTGGCGATCTCCTCGGTCGCCGACGAGCAGCGCAGCGCCATGATCGCGGCGGCCCAGGCCAGGGCGGGCCACTACGACGTGTTCAACCTCGACATCCAGTGGATCCCGGAGTTCGCCGAGGCGGGCTTCCTGCGCCCGGTCGACACCGTCATGCACGGCGAGACCAACGACTTCCTGTCCCAGGTCTGGGCCGCGGGCGGCTGGAACGGCGTCCGGTACGCGGTGCCGATCAACACCGACGTCGGCCTGCTCTACCGCCGCGACGACGTGCGGGAGCCGTCGGACTGGCGGGACATGATCGTCCTGGCCACGGCCAGGCGGAGCGGTGCCACCCGCACCGACCTCGGCCTGACCGGCCAGTTCGCCTCCTACGAGGGGCTGACGGTCAACGCGCTGGAGGCGATCTGGGCGAACGGGGGGGACGTGGTCGACGCCACCGGCCGGGTGGTGATCGCCGAGAAGGAGGGGGTGGCGGCCGTCCGCAGGCTCATCGAGGCGGTGAACACCGGGGTGATCTCCGGGGAGACCCTGGGCGGCAAGGAGGCGGATTCGCTGAGCACCTTCCGCGAGGGGCGCGCGCTGTTCCTGCGGCACTGGCCGTCGGCCCACGAGGTGCTCTCCGGGGAACGCGGGTCCGGCGGGATCGGCTTCGCGGCGGCCCCGCTGCCCTGGCAGGGGGTGCTGGGCGGCCAGTACCTCGCCGTCTCCCGCCACTCCCCCAGGCGCGACCTGGCCCAGCGGCTGGTGGCGGCGCTCACCGGCCGTGAGGCGGCGGTGCTGCTCTACCAGTGCGGCGGCTTCGCCCCGGCCAGGGTGTCCGCCCTGTACGCGCAGGAGAGGGCCGACTGCGACGGCCCCGCGTCGGCGCCGTCTTCGTCCCCGTCCGGAGCTCCGTCCGCGTCCCCGTCCTCTACCTCTACCTCTACCTCGTCCTCGTCGCCGTCCGGGGCGGGACCCGGGGCCACCGCCGAGCCCGAGGCCGAGAGCGTGCCGCCCGACACGCTGCTGCGCGCCCTGACACAGGCCAGGCCCCGGCCGTCCACCCCGTACTACAGCCAGTTCAGCCGGGTCTTCCGCACCGAGGTCCACGACCTGCTGAGCTGCTGGGCGCTGGGGCGCACGGGATGCCAGGAGGCGAAGGCGTTCACGGCCGGTCTGGCGCCCAAGCTGAGAAAGGCGCTCGCCGGCGGCTGACCCGCCGGGCGGCTCAGGCGGACGGCTCAAGCGGGCGGCTCAGTCGGGCGGCTCAGTCAGGCGCGGCGAAGCTCCGGAGCACGCCGGCGATCTCGTCGATCTCGGTGAGCTTCCCCGACGCGACGGCGATGACGAAGTCGTAGGCCTCGTCGTCGTCGGACGGTTCGATCCTGACGCCGTTCTTGGCACAGAAGACGTACATCGTGAGCCAGGCCGCCCGTTTGTTGCCGTCGACGAACGGATGATTGGCGATGATCGAATGGAACAACGCGGCGGCCTTGGTGAACACGTCCGGATAGGCGTCCTGACCGAACACGGAGGTCCGGGGACGGACCAATGCCGCCTCCAGCAGGCCCAGATCGCGCACCTGGATGGGCATCCCGGCGGCCGCCCGCGCGATCCGCAGCCCCTGCTCCAGCGTGATGAACGCCGTCACTCTCCGAGCCTTCGCAGTAGCTCCGCGAACCGTTCGGCTCCTTGGGCGGCGAGTTCGTCGGTCAGATCGTCGTCGGCGACCCGGGCGAGATAGTCGTCGATGGCGTGCAGCGCGACCTGCTGCATGCTCCGTCCCTCCTTCTCCGCGCGTCGCCTGAGGGCCTCGGTCTGGTCGTCGGAAAGCCGCAACGTCATCGCCATGCCTCCGATCGTATGCGGGATCTGGTATCACCGCGATACCAGACGGAGAGTGTACGCGTTCTCACCCACGGTTCGCGTCCGCTTCACCGTCCGCCATGACAGGGCAGGGCAGGGGAAGGAGCGGCCGTGCCCGTGGATCCGGGCGCGTCCCGTCGCGGTTCCGGCGCTTGCCCCGGACGTAGCGTCATGGTTTTCACTGGGCCCCATGAAACGCGTCCCTCTGGTCTATCTGACCTCGTACGCCCTGTCGCTGCTGGGAAACTCGATCGCCGCGGTGGCCCTGCCCCTGATCGTGCTGCAGACGACGGGCAGCGTCCTGTCCGCCGGGATCCTCTCGGCCGCCACCGCGGTACCGGCGTTCGTCGCGGGACTGGTCATGGGCGTGGTCATCGACCGGATCAACCGGCGCACGTCGTCGGTGATCACCGACCTGATCTCCGCCGCGTCGCTGGCCGCCCTGCCCCTCGTCGATCTCGTGACCGGGCTGAACCTGGGCTGGTTCATCCTCTTCGGTGTCATCGGCGCGGTCGGGGACGTGCCGGGGATGACGGCCCGCGAGGCCATCCTGCCCGCGATCGTGCGGAACGGCGGGATCTCCGCGGAACGGCTCATGGGCGTCAGGGAGAGCCTCGGCGCGCTGGTCATGGTGATCGGCCCGGCCGCGGCCGGGAGCCTGCTGGTCCTGTTCGACGGCTCCATGGTGCTGTGGATCACGGCCGGCACGTCGTCCGCCGCGGCGATGCTCACCCTTCTGATCCCCCGGGACGTGGGCGCGATCCCGGCCGGGACCGGTGCGGCGCCCTCGTCGGGCCGCGAGCAGCTGAGGGAGGGCTGGCGGGTGCTGTTCCGGGGCGACCGGTTCCTGCTCGCGGTCACGGTGCTCAACCTGGTGCTGGTCACGGTGATCGTCTCCCTGCAGGGGATCGTCCTCCCGGTGCACTTCACGCTGCTGGAGCGGCCGGAGATGCTCGGTTTCGTGCTCACCGCGCTGGCCGTGGGGACGCTCGTGGGCGGCGGCCTGTACGCCGGTCTGGGGACGCGCGGGTCGCGCCGGGCCTGGTTCACGACCGGGATGCTCGGCACCGCCGTGGGCGTCGGCGTGATCTCGGCCCTCCCCTCGATGTGGGTCGTCTTCGCCGGGGCGTTCACGCTGGGGCTCTCGTCGGGGCTGTGCGGCAGCCTGCTCGGGGTCCTCATGATCGAGCGGATCCCCGACGGCGTGCGCGGCCGCGTGATGGGGACGCAGAACTCCCTCATGATGATCGCGGGTCCGGTGGGGATCCTCGCGGCCGCGTTCATCGGCCATCTCGGCGGGCCGGCCGCCGCGGGGGCCACGATGGGCGTCGTCTGGGCCGTCACCGTGCTGGTGGCGCTCCGCGTACCCGCGCTGCGTAACCTTGACGCACAGGAGACACGGGACGCACAGGACGTCCAGGACACGCAGGACGTCCAGGACACCGATCGGGGGGTGACCGAGCGTGCGCAGCGGTGACCTGGCGTCGCTCGCGGACGTGACGGTCCGCACGCTGCGCCACTACCACCGGATCGGCATCCTGCCCGAGCCCGGGCGCGACGCGAGCGGATACCGGCGCTACACGATCCACGACCTGATCCGGTTGCTGCGCATCCGGCGGCTGGCCGCGCTCGGGATCCCCCTCGACCAGGTGGCGGACGTCCTGGACTCCGAACAGGAGGACCACGACGACCTGCTGAGCGGCCTGGAGCGCGAGCTCGACGCCCAGATCGCCCGGCTCACCAGGCAGAAGGCCCTGCTGGGGGTGATCCGCGAGCACCGCACCTCCCCCGACGTGCCCCCGGAACTCGCGCGGTTCTTCGAGACCTTCGCCCTCGCGGACGCCTCACCGGCCATGAACAGGATCGACCGGGAGCAGTCCGTTCTCCTGGCACACCTTCTCGGCGAGGAGGGCATCGCCCACCTGACCAGGTTCTACGAGCGCATCGCCGCCCCCGGTGTCATCGAGGTGGTGACGGAGCTCGCCCTGCGCTTCGACCGGCTGGAGGCGGACGCGGACCCGGAGGTCACCGGCCGCCTCGCCGACGACTTCGCCGAACGGATCGGGGCGCTCGTCGCCGATCTCACCGGACCGGACGGGCAGGCCGACCTCCTGGACGAGAGGCTGTACGGGCTCTTCGACCAGTACATGAGCGACGCCCTGAACCCCGCCCAGAAGGTCGTGATCGCCCGCGTCATGGAGCGGCTGGAGGCGCTCCCCGGCCTGCGATGACGTCCCGGTACCAGCCGTAGCTCGCCTTCGGGGTGCGGACCTGGGTGGCGTAGTCGACGTGCACCAGTCCGAAGCGGGCGGCGTACCCCCGGGCCCACTCGTAGTTGTCCAGCAGCGACCAGCAGAAGTAGCCGCGCACGTCCACCCCCTCGGCGACGGCGTCGGCGGTCGCGGCCAGGTGCTCGGCCAGGTAGGCGATGCGGCCGGTGTCGTCTGTGTGGTCGGCGTCCCCGGCGTCGCCGTAGCCGTTCTCGGTGACGAGGATCGGCGGCAGCCCGGGGAAGCGCGCGGCGAGCCCGGTGAGGGTGTCGTACAGGCCGCGCGGCTCGATCCGCCAGCCGAGCCCGCTGGTACGCGGACCGTCCGGCATGACCGTGCGCACCCCGATGTCGTAGGCCGACCGCAGCGCCGGGTCGGGCTGGGCGTACGGGGCCGCGGCGGCGTGGATCGGGTAGTAGTAGTTCACCCCGAGGAAGTCCAGCGGCGCCGAGACGATCTCCAGGTCGCCGTCGCGGCGGAACGAGAAGTCGGTGATCTCCCCGTACACGTCGGCCATGTCCGCGGGGTAGGCGCCGCCGAGCAGCGGCTCGGTGAACTGCCGGTTGACCATCAGGTCCATCCGGCGGGCGGCGGCGGCGTCCTCGGGCGACGGGCTCGCGGGCACGCCCGGCGACATGTTGAGGGTGACGCCGGCCCGCTCGCCCGGCCGGGCGTTCTCGCGCAGGCGCGCGACGGCCAGGCCGTGCCCGACGAGCAGGTGGTGCACCGCGGCCAGGGCCCCGTGTCCCTCGCGGGCGCCGGGCGCGTGGCGGCCCTCGGCGTACCCGGTGATCGAGGAGCAGTACGGCTCGTTCAGCGTGGTCCAGTACGGCACGCCGTCCAGGGCCTCGTGCACGGTCGCGGCGTAGTCGGCGAAGCGCTCGGCGGTGTCGCGGACCCGCCACCCGCCGCGGTCCTCCAGCGCCTGGGGCAGGTCCCAGTGGTAGAGGGTGACGAACGGCACGATGTCGCGCTCCAGCAGCGCGTCCACCAGGCGGCGGTAGAAGTCCAGGCCGCGGCGCTCGGCCCGGCCCGCGCCCTCGGGGAAGATCCGCGGCCAGGCCACCGAGAACCGGTAGGCGCCCACGCCGAGGTCCGCCAGCAGCGCCACGTCCTCGGGCCATCGGCGGTAGTGGTCGCAGGCCGGGTCCCCCGACTCCCCGCCCGCGACCGCCCCGGGGACGCGCGCGAAGGTGTCCCAGATCGACGGGCCCCGGCCGTCGGCGCCGGTGGCCCCCTCGATCTGGTACGCGGAGGTGGCCACCCCCCACAGGAAACCGGGCGGGAAGGCGCCCGCCTCCGGGACACGGACCTCGGGCGCGGTCATACCTTGATCATCTCTGCCATGATGAGTCCGATGATATGCCCGCCGGACGACACGCCCGCGAGCGCCTCCGGGACCTCGTACGCCGCGAGGATCACGAGGACCACCGGAGCCGCCGGCATCACGAAGGTCGCGGAGGTCACGGGGATGACGGAGGTTACGGAGGCCGTGGGGCCCGGCCGGGACACCCGCGGCGCCGCCGGAGCCCTATGCACGCCCGATCCCGGAGTGGTACGCCTGTCTGTCGTGACCCGAAGACTCCCCGACCTCGACGTGCTCCGCGGCTTCGCGGTGTGCGGGATCATGGTGGTCAACACCTGGCAGCTCACCCGCGGCCGCCTGGACGGTCCCGAGCGCAACGCGGTCGATCTGTGGGTGGAGAATCTGCTGCAGGGCAGGTTCTACCCGATCTTCTCGTTCCTGTTCGGGCTGAGCTTCGTGCTGTTCCTGAACTCGGCGGCCGGGCGGACCAGGGGCCCGCGCATCGTGCTGCTGCGCAGGCTGGCGGTGCTCACCGTGATCGGCGCGCTCCACTGGCTCGTCAATTCCGGCGAGGTCCTGCTGCCGTACGCGCTCTCCGGCGCGCTGGTGCTGCTCCCCGCCTCGTTCCTGTCACCGCCCGCGATGGCGGTGCTGGGGCTCGTCCTGACCGGGTACGCCGTGCACCAGGGGGGTGGGGTGGTGCTCATTCCCGGACTGTTCCTGCTGGGCGCGGCCGTGATGGAGAGGCCGCCGTCCGGGCGGCTGCTGCTGCCGGTCTTCCTGTTCTCGGCGGTGCTGGGCACGGCCCTCACCGCGCTGTGGATGATCGGCTCCGGGGACTACTCGCTGTACTACCGGGGGACCTACCCGGCGGCCGGGCTGGCGACGGCCACGGCGTACTGCACGGGGGTGCTGCTGCTGTTGCGGACCCGGGCGCGCGGGGCGTTGACGGCGGTGCTGGCCCCGCTGGGCCGGACGGCGCTGACCAGCTACCTGGTGAGCACCCCGGTCATCCTGATGTCCCTGCCGCTGCTCACCGCCGACCCGACCCGGGTCACCGGCCTGGTGTTCGCCCTCGCCGTCCTGGTGGTCCAGATCCTGTTCAGCCGGGCGTGGCTGGCCCGGTTCCGGTACGGGCCGCTGGAATGGGTATGGCGGAGTCTCACGTGGATGGAACGCGTGCCGAACCGACGGATAGGGTCACACCCGTGACACGCATCGCCCTGTGCCAGATCCCCGTCTCCGAGGATCCAGACGTCAACCTGAGCCGCGCCCGCGACGCCCTCGGAGAGGCCGCCGCGGGCGGCGCCGAACTCGCCGTCCTGCCGGAGGCGACCCTCACCCGGTACGGCAGGCGCATCATCGACCTCGCCCAGCCGCTGGACGGGCCGTTCGTCACCGGGCTGGCCGAGGCCGCGCGGGAGCACGGCCTGTCGGTGATCGCGGGGGTGTTCGAGCCCGGCGAGGGCCGGGTGCACAACACCGCGGTCGCCATCGGCCCCTCGGGGTCGATCGAGGCGGCGTACCGGAAGATCCACCTGTTCGACTCCTTCGGCGCCCGTGAGTCGGAGCTGGTCGTGCCGGGTGACACGCCGGTCGTGGTGGAGCTGGCCGGTCTGCGGATCGGCCTGGTCACCTGCTACGACATCCGCTTCCCCGAGCTGACCCGGGCCCTGGTCGACGCCGGGGCGGAGGTGTTCGCGGTGATCGCCGCCTGGGGGTCCGGGCCGATGAAGGAGGAGCACTGGACCACCCTGGTCCGGGCGCGGGCCCTGGAGAACACCACCTGGGTGGCGGCCGTGGGCCAGGCGCCGAATCCCGAGGCCCGCGACGGCTACGGGATCGGGCGGAGCATGCTGGTCGATCCGATGGGGGTGGTCCGTACCGATCTGGGCTCCTCGCCCTCCGTCCAGACGTGCGAAATCGACTCCCAGATCACGATTGCCACCCGGAATGCCCTGCCGTGCCTGGAACACCGGCGGCTCCAGGTCGGCGGATCGTAAAATGCCGACCGTGAGTGAGCCACCTGGGCGTAGAACGCAGATGCAGAAGGTCATACCGCCTCGGCTGCTCGTGCCCTATCTGGCCGGCAGACGCACCGTGATCTCGGGGTACGTGTACCGGGTTCAGGACTGCGCGCGGCTGACCACCCCCGCGCAGCTCTTCGCAGGCCTGGACCTGGGGTTCGAGGGCTCGGAGCTGACCGCCTCGGTCCCGGAGATCTATCTGATGCGCTGGTTCGCCCGTGACATGGACGCCTACATCGTCCCCTACGGCCCGCACATGGGGGGTGACTGGAACGATTCACCGCCCTTCGCGGGGAACGGTTTCACCACCTCGCGCGAGCATGTGGTGCCGCAGTTCCACACCACCCCGATGCCGATCCCCGCGGGAGCCGAGATCATCCACGTGACCCCCGGCCAGGAGCGCCTGTTCGGCCTGTACGACGGCCTGAGCTGGCGGCCCGCCTCATGAGCACCGAGATCGAGCCCGTGGCCTCGGGGTTCGCCGCCCGTCACCGGGGCCGGACGTACGCCGCGGCCCTGGGTCCGGGCGCCTCCGAGGTGGTGCTGTTCAGCGAGGAGGCCCAGGCCGGTTTCGAGGCGGCCTCGGGCTACTGGCGGCTGACGGTCGCCCGCGAGGACCTCGAATGGCTGGTGCTGGTCCGCACGGTCGGCGCGTTCGGCGGCGAGCCCTGCCTGGTCCTGGACGTCTCCGAGGAGAACGGCGAGGAGAACCTGCACATCGCCTACACCGGGCACAGCGGGATGAAGGCCGAGGCCCTGGGGTACTGGATGGTCGACCACGGCGCGTACGAGGTCGTCGTCCCCCGGGACGAGGTCTTCTCGGTCCGGATCGAGCGCCTGCCGGTCCCGCTGATCCCGGCCGAGCCGGAGCCCTGAGCCCCGCGGTCCCGGACCTTCGGCCGAGGCGTCGCGGCACCTCGCCGAGGAGCACGCCCGGCCGGAGATCGTGATCGTCGTGCCGCCCGCCTAGCCGTTCCCTCCGGTGAAACCGAGGCCGAGGGCGCGGTAACGGGCCAGCCGGGCGGCGAGGCGGTCCTCGGGCTCCTGGGCGAGCAGCCCGGCGATCTCGTACTCCAGCACGCGCGAGACCCGGCGGCAGAACGCCTCCGGCTCGTAGGCGGCGTCCGGCGACTCCGGGATGATCCGGTCGACGAGACCGTCCCTTCGCAGGTCGGTGGAGATCACCCCCTGGGCGGCGGCGATCTCCGGGGCGAAGTCGACGCTCCGGTACAGCAGCGCCGAGGCGCCCTCCGGGGAGAGCGGCGAGAGCCAGCCGTGCTGGGCGCAGAGCACCCGGTCGGCGGCGAGCAGCGCCAGGGCGGCACCGCCCGCGCCCTCCCCCAGCAGCAGGCAGACCGTGGGCGCGTCGAGCATCACCAGGTCGGCCACGGAGCGGGCGATCTCGGCGGCCAGGCCACCCTCCTCGGCCGCCTTGGAGAGCGCGGCCCCGGCGGTGTCGATCACGGTGACCAGCGGCAGTCCCAGCTCGGAGGCGAGCCGCATGCCGCGCCTGGCCACCCGCAGCCCGGCCGGGCCGAGGGGGGCGTCGATCCGCTGACGCCTGCGGTCCTGGCCGAGCACGATCGCCGGAGCCCGGCCGAACCGGGCCAGCGCGAGGATCAGCCCCGGGTCGTTCTCGCCCACACCGGTGCCGTTGAGCGGGGTCACCTCGCGGGCGCCGAGCTTGAGCAGCGCCCGTACGCCGGGGCGGTCGTCGCGCCGGGAGCGGCCGATCGCGTCCCACGCCTGGATCGGCGGGATCGGCCCGCCGGGCTCGGGCCCCGGCTCCAGTCCCCGGCGGGGGGCACAGAGCACGGCGAGCGCCCGTACGGCGACCCTCCGGGCGTCCTCGGCCGACACGACCGCGTCGACCAGCCCGTGCGCGAAGAGGTTCTCCGAGACCTGGACGCCCTCGGGGAAGGGGTAACCGTGCAGCGACTCGAACACCCTCGGGCCGAGGAAGCCGATCAGCGCGCCCGGCTCGGCCGCGGTGACGTGCCCGAGCGAGCCCCAGGAGGCGAAGACGCCGCCGGTGGTCGGATGACGCAGGTAGACCACGTACGGCAGGCCCGCGGCGCGGTGCGCGGCCACCGCGGCGGTGATCTTCACCATCTGCACGAAGGCCATCGCCCCCTCCTGCATCCGGGTCCCCCCGGAGGCGGGCGCGGCCAGCAGCGGGAGCCGCTCGGCGGTGGCGCGCTCGATCGCGGCGGTGAGCCGCTCGGCCGCGGCCACCCCGATCGAACCGGCCAGGAAGGAGAACTCGCACGCGACCACCGCCACCCGGCGGCCGTCGAGCAGCCCCTCCCCCGAGATCACCGACTCGTCGTACCCCGTCCTGGCCCGGGTCGTGGCCAGCTCCCTGGCGTAGTCCGATCCGGGGGGCGCCGGGTCGGCGGGCGGGGTGTCCCACGACGACCACGTACCCGGGTCGAGGAAGGTGTCGATCAGCGTGCGCGCGTCGGGCCGCGCCGGGGTCATGCCCGCGCTCCCCGCGGGGACGCGTCGGGACGCGTGCGCGACGATGCCCGGGGGCGGTGCCCGGGGGTCCGCGGTCGCCTCATCGCTCGCGCTCCTCCAGCCACGCGAGGACCTCGTCACCGTGCTCGCCGAGCGCGGGCGGGGCGGTGTGGCGCACGGGCGGGTCGCCGTCGAAGCGCAGCGGCGGACCGGGCAGCTCGATGACGCCGAGCACGGGGTGGTCCACCTCGACGACCAGGCCCTGCGAGCGGGTCTGGTCCCAGGCGTAGACCTCGTCGATGGACCTGATGGCCCCGGCGGGCACCCCGGCCTCGCCGAGCGCGGCCAGCCAGTGCGCCCTGTCGTGCGCGGCGAGCGCCTTCTCCATGTCGGCGATCAGCTCGTCCCGATGCGCGAATCGTTCCCTGTTGACCGCATATTTCGGGATGTCGGGGTCGATGTCCAGCAGGGCGGCGACCTTGCGCCACTGCGCGTCGTTGGCCGCCGCGATCTGGATCATGCCGTCCGCGCAGCGGAAGGCCCCGTACGGGGCGATGGAGGCGTGGTGGTTGCCGCCCGCCCCGGGCACCTTGCCGCCGACCGTCCAGGCCGTGCCGTGGTAGGAGTGCACCCCGGTCACCGCGGCCAGCAGCGAGGTCCGCACCACCTTGCCCCGCCCGGTCCGCTCACGCTCGTAGAGCGCGGCGACCACCCCGTACGCGCCGTGGATGCCGCCGAGCAGGTCCGCGATCGAGGCGCCCACCCGGTACGGCTCGTCGGGCGAGGGGCCGGTGAGGCTCATCAGCCCGGCCTCGCCCTGCGCGATCTGGTCGTAGCCGGGCCTGCCGCCCTCGGGGCCGTCGTGGCCGAAGCCGGTGATCGACAGGATGACCAGGCGGGGGTTGAGCTCGTGCAGCCGCTCCATGGAGAAGCCCAGCCGGTCCAGGACGCCGGTGCGGAAGTTCTCCACCAGGACGTCGCTCTGCCGTACCAGGCGCTCGATGAGCGTCCTGCCCTCGGCGGACTTGAGGTCGACGGCGATCGACCGCTTGTTACGGTTGGCCGCCAGGAAGTAGGTGGAGATGTCGCCGTCGGGGCCCACGAACGGGGGGCCCCAGCCCCGCGACTCGTCCCCTCCCCCGGGATGCTCCACCTTGATCACCCGGGCTCCCAGGTCGCCGAGCATCTGCGCGGCGTGCGGGCCCGCGAGCGCGCGGGAGAGGTCGAGGACGACGATGTCGCCGAGTGCTCCCTGCAAGATCAACCTCCGGTACGTGGTGGCCGGGCCCGGCCGGAAGGAATCCACCGTTCCCCGGCCGCCTGTCATGAGACCACCCGGCACGGTGCCCGGACGCGGGAACCCCATGATCCCTCATGACACCACCCCGTGGGCGCCCGGGGGTGAGATCAGGATTTTTCGCCCCGGCCGGCCACGGGACCACGGCGTACGGGCGAAGGGAATCTGACTCGGAAACCTGACACGGGGCCGCATACGGCGAGACGCGGGGCCGCACACGGGGCACCGTGAGGACGACGTGAGGACGACGTGAGGGCACACGGAGGCTCACGGGTCGCGTGCCGGGAGGACGCGGGAACGCGGGAAGACACGAGGACGCGGGAAGACACGGGGATGCGGGAAGACACGAGGGTCGCGGCGGGACGCGGGGGCGCGTATCCGAGGACATGCGGGAAGACGCGGGAGACGCGGGGCCGCGCCCGGGGACACGCGGGGAGACGCAAAGCAGGCCGGGGCCCGCACCATGAAGGTGCGGACCCCGGCCCGTGATCGTGCGTGCTGCTACGTCAGGCGGGAACGATGTTCTCGGCCTGCGGGCCCTTCTGGCCCTGCGTGACGTCGAAGGAGACCTTCTGGCCTTCCTGGAGCTCACGGTAGCCCTGCGCCGCGATGTTGGAGTAGTGAGCGAAGACGTCGGCGCCGCCGCCGTCCTGCTCGATGAAGCCGAAGCCCTTTTCAGCGTTGAACCACTTCACAGTTCCCGTTGCCATCTCGATCTCCTTCGATAGGTGGCAAAATCAGAACCCGCACCTCGCGAATCCTGCGTCGCCGCGATGAGCCCATCCGGAGATGACCGGGAAAACAAAATGCACCTGAAGGGTTATCCGTCAGGTGCACACAAAGTTTCATGGGTACCACAACCGCAACTGAGTTCAGCGTAGCACCTTCGCGCACCGATCGCACAACGGCGGGGCCGGCCACCCCCCTGGACGTTTCCGGAGACCCGGCCGGGACGGGGCCCGGAGACTCCTCGAAGACCTCCCGCGACGGCCTGCACCGGCCCGCGACGGCCCGCACCGACCTGCGACGGCCCGCACCTGCCCGCGACGGCGTCGGCGGGCCTGCGCGGGGCGGCGACCCCGGCCGGCTCCCCCGGGATCACGACGCGCCGCACGGGCCGGGGTTACGGCAGTATCAATCGTGACCACCGGAAACAGGCCGGTGAGGGCCATCCTTCAGCCTTCCATCACGGATCATCGGCAATAGACTGGGCCGGTGCGTGACGAAAGCGGATCGTCCTGCCGGGTCTGCCGGGCCCCGCTGCCCGCGGCGACGCGCGGACGGCCCCCGGTCTACTGCTCCCGTGCCTGCCAGGCACGGGCCTACCGGCGGCGGAAGAACCCGCCCCCCGCGGCCGAGCCCGACCCACCGGCCGGGCGGCCGTCCAGGCGCCTGGAGATCGTCGAGGCGCTCTGGCGCATCGCCGCCGAGCGCGGCCTGGAGGCGGCGAGCATGCGGGAGATCGCCGCAGAGGCCGGGGTCTCCCTGCGCGTGGTGCAGTACCACTTCGACGGCAAGCACCAGTTGCTCGTCACCGCGCTCCGGCTGCTGCACCGGGACGGTGAGCGCCGTGCCCGGGCGCGGATCGAGGCCGTGGCCGACCCCTCCGACCTCCGGGCCCTGCTGTGGGTGATCCTGACGGAGTTCCTGCCGCTGGACGACCGGAGCCGGACGACCCTGCGGGTGCTCCTCGCGTACTACGTCCGCAGCCTCACCGACCCCGCGCTGGCCGCGGTCTTCCTGCACGGTGGCCGGCCCCTCGAGGACCTCGTCGCCGGCATCGTCGGGCGGGCGCAGCGGGAGGGGAAGGCCGCGCCGGGGCTCGACCCGCGCCACGAGGCCGACCTCCTGGTGGGCGGGGTCTCCGGGCTGGGCATGGACGTGCTCCACGGGCGGCGTACCGTGGCCGAGGTCCGCCGTACCGTCGACTACCACCTGGACCGGATCTTCACCGTCCCGGCCGCGTCCGGGGCGCCGGCGGAGACGTCACAGGAGGTCCACCTCGGCGTGCGGCAGTCCTCCCGACAGTGACGGGAAGCCCGGCCCCCGGTCGAAGAAGGGCCGGCCCGCCTCCGGGAGGGCGTCTGGTCCGCGGAGCCCGCGGAGCTCGGCGCGGCGGGCCTCGGTGGCCCCGGCGTCCACCCGGGGGTCGTCACCGGGCCCGGTCAGGACGACGCCGTAGTCGTCGCGGGCGCCCTCGGGCGACACCTTGCCGTCCCGGACGTCGGCGGCCACCAGGGCGGGATCGCGGTCCAGCGGGGAGCCCCAGCCGCCCCCGCCCGTGGTACGGACCCGGATGACCTCTCCCGCGCGGACCGGTGAGTCGTCCACCAGCCCCTCCATCGGCCTGCCCTCGATCTCCACCACGAAGGGGCTTCCGGCCCGGCCGCCGTTGACGCCCCAGCAGGACAGGATCGAGCGGTCGGCGATGGACATGAACGAGGCGTCGCGGAGCATCCGCAGGTGCTTGTCGTACCCCAGGCCGCCCCGGTAGAGGCCCGGGCCTCCGGAGTCGCGGGCCAGGCCCAGCCGCTCCACCCGGAACGGCCAGCGGGACTCGGCGAACTCCACCGGGATGTTGCGCGAGTCGGGCACGACGTGGATGGTGTCCTCCCCGTCGGCGTACCACCGGCCGCCGGAACCGCCGCCGAGCACCTCGCGCATCAGGTACGGGGTGCCGTCCAGCCCCTCGCCGTACACGCCGGTGTAGCGGATCGTCTCCTGGTCGGCGGGCATCCGTCCGCCGGTCGCCTTGGCCAGCACCCCGGCCAGCACGCCCAGCAGGCGCAGGATCACGAACGTGCGGGCGTTGGTGGGCGCGGGGAAGACCGGGGTGAGCAGGGTGCCCTTGCCGGGGAAGCGCATCTCGATGAGCGGCACGACCCCCTCGTTGACGTCCAGCTCGGCCATCCGCTCGGGGGTGTCGGCCAGGTTGCGCAGGATCGGGGCCAGCCACTTCTTCAGGAACACCCCGTCGGCGTAGTCGCCCGCGTGGTTGATCGGACCCTTGGCCTGCGGCGAGGTGCCGGTGAAGTCGATGACCAGCGGCGCCGGGGCCGAGTGGTCGACGGTGAGGGTCATCCGCTGGGTGTGCAGCCGGGGCGGGTCGACGCCGTCGTGCTCGGCGTAGTCCTCCCAGACGTGGGTGCCCTCGGGGATCTTGGCCAGCAGCTCCCTGCGGAACGTCTCGGTGGTGTTGGAGATGATCGCGTCGAAGCACGCCTCGACCGCCTCGCGCCCGTACCGGTCGAACAGCTCCGCCAGCCGGCGCGCGCCCATCAGGCAGGCCGAGCACTCGGCGTCCAGGTCGCCCGCGAGCGAGTCGGGCATCCGGGAGTTCCTGGTCATGATCGTGAGGGCCGCCCGGTTGGGGACGCCCCGGTCCCAGAGCTTGATGGGCGGGACCATCAGCCCTTCCTCGAACACGCTGCGCGCGTTGCTCGGCATGGAGCCGGGCACCGCCCCTCCGATGTCGTCGTGGTGGCCGAACGCCTGCACGAACGCGACCACCTCGCCGTCGTGGAAGACCGGCACGGTCACGCACAGGTCCGGCAGGTGCCCGATGCCGCCCTCGGACAGGTAGACGTCGTTGTGGAAGAACACGTCACCGGGGTTCATCTCGCCCACCGGGAAGTCCCTGACGATCGGCTGGACCAGCGCCGAGTAGGACCTGCCGGTCAGCTTGCGCAGCCGTACGTCGTGGATGCCGGCGCGGAAGTCGTGCGCGTCGCGGATCATGGGCGAGCGGGCGGTACGGGCGATGGCCGTCTCGACCTCCATCTCCACCGAGGCGAGCGTCCCCTCGACGATCTCGACCAGGACCGGGTCGGCCGTGGCTGTCACGCCCTCGGTGTCCTTCATCTGCGTGGTTCCCTTCTCGCCGTGCCGGGCCGTCCGCACGACCTCGCCGTGCCGGGCCTGCCCGGTCTGCCGGGCCGTCTCACCGTGTCGCGCCGTCTCACCGTGCCGGGCCGGATCTCACCGTGCCGGGCCGGCCGCACGACGCACCTCCAGGTTCCCGAACGCGTCGGTGGTCGCGGTGAAGCCGGGGTGCAGGGGCAGGGTGGAGCCGTACTCCTCGATGACCGCCGGTCCGGCGATCCGCACCCCGGCCGGCAGTCCGGAACGGCGATGGACCGGGGCCGGGCCCCACTCGTCGTAGAAGACCTCGCGGAAGGCCACCGGCTCGGGACGCCCCGAGCCGTCCGGCCTGCGGCCCAGGGTGGGACGGGTGATCGGGCCGATGCCCGAGACGCGGAGGTTGACCCATTCCACCCCGTGGCGGGGGTCGTCGCGGTAGCCGTACCCGTAGAGCTTGCGGTGCTCGGTGTGGAAGCGCTCCAGCACCTCGGCCCGCCATGCCTCGTCCAGCGGACCGGCCGGGGCGGGCACCCTGACCTCGTATGCCTGGCCGTAGTAGCGCAGGTCGGCGCTGCGGGCGTAGACGTGCTCGGTGGCGGGGAAGCCCTCGCGGTCCAGGGCCGAGGCGGCCCGGCCCTCCAGCTCGCCGAAGATCTCCGCGGCGGTCTCCAGGGAGAGGTCGCGGGTGACGAAGGTGCGCACGTAGTCGTTCTTGACGTCCACGGTGAGCAGCCCGAACGCCGAGACGTTGCCCGGGTCCGGGGGGACGATCACCGACGGCAGGCCGAGGATGTCGATGAGCCTGCACACCAGCAGCGGCCCGGAGCCGCCGAAGGCGACCATGGGGAAGTCGCGCACGTCCAGGCCGCGCTTGACGGTGATCTGGCGGATGGCGTTCGACTGGTTGAACGCGCTGATCTCCAGCACGCCCGCGGCGGCCCGTTCGGGGGTCAGCCCGATCGTGGCGGCCAGCGCCTCGATCCCCTCGCGGGCGGCGTCGGCGTCGAGCGGGATCTCCCCGCCGAGCAGGTGCGGCGGGACGCGGCCGAGGAAGACGTGCGCGTCGGTGACGGTGACCTCGGTGCCGCCGCGGCCGTAGCAGAGCGGACCGGGGTCGGCCCCCGCCGACCTGGGACCCACCTTCAGGGTGCCCTCGGGGGAGATCCACGCGACGGAGCCGCCCCCGGCGCCGACCGTGACGATGTCGATCATCGGGATCTTGCAGGGGTAGCGGCCGACGTTGCCCTCGGTGGTCAGCGACGGCTCCCCGTCGACGACCACGGCGACGTCGGTGGAGGTGCCGCCGCCGTCAAGGGTGATCACCGAGGGGTGCCCGGCGGTACCGGCGATCAGCGCGGCGCCGAGCGCGCCCGCGGCCGGCCCGGACAGCACGGTGGTGATCGGCTGATGCACGACCTCGGCGGCGGACAGCACGCCGCCGTTGCTCTTCATGATCGAGAAGGGCATGCCCCCGGGCCCGCGGGCGCGACCCCCCACGGCGTCCCCCGCGCCCTTCGCGTCCCCGGTGTTCCCGGTGGCCTCGGTGTTCCCGGTGTTCTCGGGGTTCCCGGCGCCGCCTCCGGGGGCGTCCGCGGCCCCCGCCCGCGGGGAGCGGCTCGCCGCCTCCAGGCGTTCGGCCAGGTTGGCGATGTAGCGGCGCATGGTCGGCTTGACCGCGGCGTCGACCAGCGTGGTGACCGACCGCTCGTACTCGCGGTACTCGCGCAGCACGTCGGAGGAGATCGAGATCACCGCGTCCGGATGCTCCTTCTCCAGGACCTCCCGCATGCGCTGCTCGTGGGCGGGGTTGGCGTAGGAGTGCAGGAAGCAGACGCCGATCGCGGTGATGCCCCGGTCGCGGAACCACCGGGCCGTCTCGGCGGCCTGCTCCTCGTCGAACGGCCGCACCTCGGCCCCGGTGTGGTCCAGCCGCCCGCCGACGGTCCTGACCCGGTGCACCGGGACGATGCGGGGCGGCTTCACCCAGAAGTAGGAGTTGCCGTAACCGTCCGGCACACTCTGGCGGGCGATCTCCAGGATGAACTCGAAGCCCTCGGTGGTCACGAAGCCCAGGTCGGCGATGCGGTCCTCGAGGAGCTGGTTCGTGGCGACCGTGGTGCCGTGCACGACGGCCGACACGGCCGACAGGTCCGTCTCCCCTCCGGTCCCGGCCGCCTTCCGCAGGACCTTGCGCACCCCCTCCATGAACCCGTCGGCCGGGTTGGCGGGGGTGGAGGGGGTCTTGGTCGTGGTGATCTCACCGGTCTGCTCGTCCACCGCGACCACGTCGGTGAACGTGCCTCCGGTGTCGACCCCGATACGGACGCTGCGCATGCCCCCGTGTCTACCCAGTTCAGGCGATCCGGCAAATCGGCGGACCCTGCCGAAGCTTCGCCCGATCCTTGGCAGTGTTGACGGGAGGCATGCGCGGCGACAGGCGGCGGACGGGCCGCGCCGTCCTAGCGGCGGCGGGGACCCATCGTGGTGTTGATCACCGCGTCGGCGTCGTGCGCGTGCACCTTCGCGGCCAGCCGGATGGCCATCTCGTTCGTACGGCGCAGCTCGGCCTCGACCCGGTCCTTGCCGGACTGGCCGACCTGGACGCCGAAGTAGGCGCCGATGATGGCTCCGGAGACCCCGACCAGCCCGGCGAACGGCGCGGCCGTGTCCCCGTTGCGGAACGCGATCACCACGAAGCCGACCAGGATGACCAGGAGCCCCATGACGACGACGTAGAACCCGTACCGCCAGCGCGCCGCCTCGGCCTGCGCGGCGACGGCCTCGTCCTCGGTCATCATCACCGCGAGCGCCGCGGGTATCTCCGTGGTCTCCGTCCCGGAGGGGCCCGGGATCACGGTGGCCGGGGTCTTGCCGACGGGCGGGGCGGAGTTGTTGGTGGTCGTCACAGGTTCTCCCACTTTTCGATAGGCCAAAAGGAATCTCCCACGCTTTTCATCGTCACGCCAAGTCGGGCCGCACCCGCCAAGAGCCTCCCCAGCAGGGCATCATCCGCCCGAAGGGCCGCATATGCCCCCCGGTCTCCTCGGGTAACGTCCCGCCCGTTCGCGGGTGCCCCCGGAAACATCGAGATCACGATTCGGGACCGCGGTACCGGACCGCGGCCGGGGCGGGATAGAAGAATGTTCACCTCTTCCGTCCCCTCCCCGGAGGTCCCCCGTGACGACGTTCCCCCGACGCCTCGCGGCCTCGCTGCCGGTCGCCCTGCTCCTTCTCCTGGCCCTCCTCCCGGCGCCCGCACGGGCCGAGTCCGATCCGCTGGTCGCCGCCCGGTGGCAGGTCGCGTGGGACACCTACCGGTTCTACGAGTGCCTGACCGCCCCGCTCCCGGTGACCGGCCGGAGCCGCGCCGAACGCGACATCTCCATCGAGATCGACGCCCCGGTGCAGCACGTGTTCGACGTCTACTCCGACATCGAGAACCACCTCGGCATCCATCCGTTCCTGCGGCGGGTCATCACCCACCGGGACCGCACCGAGAACGGCGTCCGCCTCGTCGACTTCACCGCCGTCGAGGACGTCCCGGTGGCCGGGGTGCCCGTCACCTCCGAGACGCACGCCCAGCAGCGCCTCCACCGCGACGCGCTGTTCTACGAGACCGACACCTGGACCCTGCCGAACGTCGTCACGCACCAGAAGATCGTCTTCGAGGATCTGGGCCAGGGGCGGACCCGCGTCACCGAGCACCTCGTCTTCGAGGCGAGCGTCCTGCTCATCGACTTCACGGTGACGAACGGCGTCTCCTCCCACCAGCGGACGCAGGCCGGGCTGAAGGAGGCGATCGAGAGCGGCGAGCTCTGAACCGGCCGCCCACCGGGAGGGCGGGGTCCGCGACCGGGTACTAGGCTGGCCCCCCGTGACCGAACCGTCCGCCCTCTCCGCCGTTCCCGCCGTTTCACGGGACGGGGTGCTGCGCTTCTACTTCGGCCCGATGGACTGCGGCAAGTCCACGCTGGCCCTGCAGATGAACTACAACCACGGACGCCAGGGCAGACGCGGCCTGGTGCTGACCAAGCACGACCGCTCAGGCGGTCCCAAGATCACCAGTCGGATCGGCCTGGGCAGCGACGCCGTCGAGGTCGTCGACGACCTCGACCTGGTGGCCCTGGTACGGGCGCACGAGCCCATCGACTACGTCATCTGCGACGAGGCGTGCTTCTACACGGTCGACCAGATCGAGCAGCTCGCCGACCTCACCGACCACCACGGGGTCGACGTGTACGCCTTCGGGCTGGCCTCCGACTTCCGCTCGCAGATGTTCCCCGCGGCCCAGCGGCTGTTCGAGCTCGCCGACGAGATCAACCGTCTCCAGGTCGAGGTCCTGTGCTGGTGCGGGCGTCCGGGCCACCTGAACGCCCGGGTGGTCGGGGGGAGGATGGCCCGTACCGGCGAGCAGGTCGTCATCGGCGACACCGGCACGGACCAGATCCGCTACCAGGTCCTGTGCCGACGCCACCACCGCTCCGGCGATCTCGGCCTGCCGGTCGGCGCCTCCCCTCGGGTCTCCGACTCGGAGGAGGTCCCCGCCTCGTAGGCGACACCTCTCGGAGCCCGGCGTCTTCCAGGGACCGGTGGGATTCCGGGGAGCGTGGGACCACGGGCCGGAGCGTACGGGGCTCGGGAGCGCCCCGGGTTCAGTAGGGCATCGGCCGCCCCGACGGGGTCCGCAGATCCAGCGTGACCCGGGCGGGACGCCGTGAACGCTTGCGGATTCGGATCTGGCGCATCGTGAGGAACTCCTGTCGCGTGCTCCTGCGGGCCGGATCCGCCGGTCCCCGGCGTGTGCCGCCGTCCGTCCGGTGCCGCCGTTCCTCCGCTCGGTACCGGTGTCCTTGGGAGACCTTCCCCCGGTGACGTGGATTACCGGGGGCGGGTGGGGGCGGCCCTGTGACGAGGACCGCCCAGGGGACGCGATCGCCGTGCGGGACGGGGTTCCCGGGGGTGCCGGGCGGAGGGGAGATCTTTTAACACGGTCCGCGACCGGACGGTCGTCACCGTCGTCCGATCACCGCCGCCGGGCCGTCGCCGGAACGTCACCCGCCCCGGGTCACCGGGTCACCGGGTGGTCGCGGTGGCCCGCGCGACGAAACGGACGAGGAGCGTGGCGAAGATCTCCCGTTCCTCGGCGGACCAGTCCTCGGTGAAGGTGTCGAACGCCTCGTCCTGCCAGCGGCGGGCGGCGGCCAGCAGCTCGCGGCCGGACGCGGTCAGCACGAGGTCGGCGTGGCGAGCGTCCCCCTCCAGGGTGCCGCGCCGCACCAGGCCCGCGGCCACCGCGTCGGCGACCATGCGGCTGGCCACGGAGCGGTCCACCCCGAGCGCCTCGGCGACGTCCCGCACCCCGACGCGCGCGACCCGATCGGACCGGCCGCTCCCCCCGGCCCGCTCCCCCTCGTCGCCCTGGCCGCTCTCGTCGGCCCGGCCGCTCTCGTCGGCCTGCCCGGCCCTGCCGCCCCCGCCGGTCGCGTCCACTCCCCCGGTGCCGGCGTCCCCTCCGACGTCCCCGGCGATGTCACCGATGTCACCGGTGCCGCCGATGATGTCGACGACCACGACGCGCGAGACGTGTCCGCTCTCGGCGCCGTTACCGGCGATCTGCTGGGGCCAGCGCCGCGACCAGTGGCGGATCAGCGCGAACAGCGCGGGCCCCGCCTTGCCGGGGGCAGGACTCCCGGACCGCGTCCGCCGATCATGAGGGTTCCGCATGGGCACAGCATCACACCCGCGTCTGACAGGTGCAAACGACACACGTGCCGTGTCCCCGTGTCCCCGGTTCACTCGCCACGGATCCCCCGGGACCTGCTCGAGACCCGCCGGGACCCGCCCGGGACCCCGCCCGGGACCCGCGGCTCAGGTCCCGAGCGCGTGCCCGACCGTCGAGTCCACGTGGTCCGGGATCTCGTCATGGCGATCGCCCGTGGACGGTGTCCCGGTGGGCTCGAACATCAGGACGGCGGCGCCGGACGGAGCGTACGGCCGGTGCTCCGTGCCTCGGGGGACGGTGAAGACCGCGCCCCGCGGGAGCAGGACCGTGTGCTCACCGGCGGGTTCGCGCAGGGAGATGCGCAGCTCCCCGTCGAGGACGAGGAAGAACTCGTCGGTGTCGTCGTGGACGTGCCAGACATGCTCGCCCTCGGCCTTGGCGATGCGGACGTCGTAGTCGTTGACGCGCGTGACGATGCGGGGGCTCCACAGTGCGTCGAAGGAGGCCAGGGCATCGCCGAGAAGGATCGGTTCGTTGCTCACGAGCCCATCCTTCGCCGTCCCGCCCGGTCGGCGTGAGTGCTATGAATCGCACATGGCGAAAGAATCCTCGCACCCGGGCCGCGCGGCGGGCGTCCATCGGGTCGTCGTGATCGTGGACGAGAACTCGAACCCCTTCGAGCTCGGCTGCGCGACCGAGGTCTTCGGCCTCCGCAGGCCCGAGATCGGCCGTGATCTCTACGACTTCAGGCTCTGCTCCCCCGAGCCGAGCACCCTGATGCGGGACGGATTCTTCACGCTCACGGGGGTCGGCGATCTGGAGGCGGCCGACGCCGCGGACACCCTGATCGTCCCCAACCGCCCCGACGTCGAGGTGCCCCGCCGCGGGGCCGTGCTCGACGCCGTCAGACGGGCGCACGCGCGCGGTGCGCGCCTGGTCGGCTTCTGCAGCGGTGCCTTCACGCTCGCGGAGGCCGGGGTCCTCGACGGACGCCGCGCCACCGCGCACTGGCAGTGGGCGGCCTCCTTCCGGGCCCGCTTCCCCTCGGTCCGGCTCGAATCGGACGTGCTGTTCGTGGACGACGGTGACATTCTCACCGCGGCGGGGAGCGCTGCCGCCCTCGACCTCGGACTGCACCTCGTCCGCCGCGACCACGGGGCGGAGGTGGCCAACTCCGTGAGCCGGCGCCTGGTCTTCGCGGCGCACCGGGACGGTGGTCAGCGGCAGTTCGTGGAGCGTCCCGTACCCGACCTGCCGGACGAGTCCCTGGCCCCCGTCCTGGCCTGGGCCCAGGAACGGCTGGACTCCCCGCTCACGGTCTCCGGCCTCGCGGCGCGTGCGGCGATCAGCCCTGCGACGCTGCACCGCCGCTTCCGGGCGCAGCTGGGGACGACGCCGTTGACGTGGCTCACCGTGGAACGGCTCGCCCTGGCATGCCGGTTGATCGAGCGGGGCGAGTCCCGCTTCGAGATGGTCGCGCGGCGCAGCGGTCTCGGCACCGCCGCGAACCTCCGCGCGCTGATGCGCCGTACGACCGGCATCACCCCGTCGGCCTACCGGCGCCGGTTCGGACCCGGGACGAGTGACGACGGGACGTCCTCCTCCGGCGGACCACCGCAACGCACCTGAGCCCGGTCGTCTCACCGTGGCGAAAAGCCAGGGAGCGAGGGAGCCGGGGAGCGAGGAGCTAGGGAGCGTCGGCGATCTCGGCGAGGCGCGCGGCCAGCTGCTCGGGCTCCCCGTCGATCAGCGCGGACACGCCCCTCCACCAGGCGAACCACTCACCGCTGCGCCACATCCAGTCGATCCGCTCGATGGCGGCGATGACGTCGCCCCGGGTCCGCCACGCCTCGCCCGCCTGCACGGCCGAGGCGCCGTGGCGCAGGGCCCAGGCGTGCAGGGCCGCAGCGGCCTCGTCGTCGACCGGCTGCTCGTAGGGGTCGGGACGCTCGTCGAGCCGGTGCGGTCCGAGCCCGGCCGCCACCCCCCAGCTCCACTGGGCCTCGGCGGGGCGGGAGTAGCGCAGGGAGTCGAAGTCCAGGTCGGAGCCGAGCCCGCCGTCCGGACGCTCCACGACCACCGCGTCGAGCCTGCCGCCCGCGTCGAAGGAGACCACGATCCGCGTGCCGGGGCGCGCGTCGGCGGGCAGCTCGACCCGGTCCTCGGCCTGCCAGGAGTTGAGGTCGGTGACGGCGGTCGCGCGTCCCCACGCCCGGTCGGCCGCGTCGTCGGCGATCCAGGCGGCGAGCATCTCCAGGACGGTCAGGTCGGTCCACGGGTCGACGGCGGTGGAGGTCTGGAGCACCTCGTCGGGCGCGGGCAGCTTGCCACCGCGCTCGCGCCGCCACCATCCCTCGCCGAGTTCGCGCGTGCCGACCAGGAGCGCGGCCAGCGCGGCGAGCTCGGTGGACCTGCGGGTGAGGGGGGCGCCACGGGCCAGCTCGACCGCGCGCGCGACGCGGTCGGCGCCCAGCGCCTCCCCCGCCTGACGCAGCAGCGGGGCCGCCTCCGGCCGCTCCTCGCCCAGCAGGTCCCGGATCAGTCGTCTGGCCTCGGCCCTTGCATCCTCCGCACGTGCCTCACGCATACCGACACCGTACGCCGGGAGATCCTTGGGCGCGAGCGCCACCGCGGGCGCGGCCCCGCCCGGTGAGAAGACCCCGCCGCCGACGCGGCCCGGGACCGGTGCGGTGCTACCGCCTGCCGCCGGTACGGCCCAGCAGCCAGCCGATCACCGCGCTGCCGAGCGCGACGCCCGCGCCCATGCCGAACGCGGCCAGCAGCGACCACGGGGGCACCGCGGACCTGGGCCGGTCGGCCGGGCGTTCGGCCGGGCGTTCGAAGACCTGCGCGGCCGGGACGGCGGTCCGGACGGACGGGGATCCCGGCTCGGCGGAGGTCCCGGACGGCGTGGCGTCCACCGGGGCCGGGCCGGTCCCGGCGAGGGCGGGGACGGGGACGGGGGCCTGCTCGGTCACGAGGTGCCTCTCCACGGCCGAGAAGAAGTCCCCGGCGGTCTTCTTGGCGACGGAGCCGAGCATGCGCTGCCCGACACCGCCGATCATGCCTCCGATCACGGCCTCGGCGTCGTAGTCGATCCGGGTGCCACCCTCGGCCTCGCTGAGACGGACCTCCACGGTGGCCTCCACGGTGCCCGGGGCGCCCTGGCCCCTGGCCCTGAGCACGAACCGCTCGGGGGGCCGTGGTTCGGAGAGGGCCACCTCCCCCTGGTAGACGCCCTTGATGGAGGCCACCCCGGCGGTGACGGTCATCCGGTAGGTGTCCGGCGCCGTCTCCTCCAGGCGCTCGCAACCGGGGATCGTGCGTACGAGCACGGCCGGGTCCTGGAGCGCTGACCACACGCGGTCTCTGTCGATGCCGAGCACGGCACTGCCTGCGAGCTTCACACCCAGCACCCTAGGCAATCGGCGGCCGGTCGGATAACAGCAACATCTGCCCGCCGGGCCGCCCCGCCGTTGTCAGTGCCACCACCGGCCACCACCGGCCACCACCGGTCGCCGTCGGTCACCGGCTTTCGATGCCGGGTCAGCCGGGGACGGGGGTGCTGCGGGCCCGTAGCGACTCTCCCACGTCGTACAGGTGGCGAAGCGCCTGCGCGTACGAGCTGATCACCCCGGACTCCAGGTAGTCCACGCCCAGCTCCTCGCAGTACGCCTTGACGATCGGCTGCGCGCGGCGCAGGTTGGGCATCGGCATGCTGGGGAACAGGTGGTGCTCGATCTGGTAGTTGAGCCCGCCGAGCACGACGTCCAGGACGTGGCCGCCCCGCACGTTGCGCGAGGTGAGCACCTGGCGCCGGAGGAAGTCGAGCTTGTCCTCGCCCCTGAACATCGGCATGCCCTTGTGGTTGGGCGCGAAGGTGCAGCCCAGGTAGACGCCGAAGACCGCCTGGTGCAGCAGCAGGAAGACGACGGCCTTGCCCGGCGAGAGCACCGCGAACAGCGCGCCCAGGTACAGGACGGCGTGCACGGCCAGGAGCGACGACTCCACAGCGCGGTGCCTGGTCCCCGGCCGCAGCAGCGCGCGGACGCTGGAGACGTGCAGGTTGAACCCTTCGAGGGTGAGCAGCGGGAAGAACAGGAACGCCTGCCACTTGCCCAGGAACCGGGGCAGCCCCTTGCTCTCGGCGGCCTGCTCGTGCGACCAGATCAGGAAGTCGGGGGCGACGTCGGGATCGTGGTCCTCGTGGTTGGGGTTGGCGTGGTGGCGGGTGTGCTTCTCCATCCACCAGCCGTAGCTCATGCCGATGGCGAGGTTCCCGGCCACCAGCCCGGCGATCTCGCTGGAGCGGCGGGAGCGGAAGACCTGGCGGTGGGCCAGGTCGTGGGCGACGAGCCCGATCTGGGCGAACACCACGGCGAGGAAGACGGCGACCAGCATCTGGTACCAGGAGTCCCCGAGGGCGAAGAAGGCCGCCCAGCCACCGACGAAGGCCGCCGTGACCAGGGTCAGCCGTACGGCGTAGTAGCCGGGACGGCGGTCCAGCAGCCCCGCCTGGGCGATCCGGCGGGACAGCCGGGCGAAATCGCTGCCTCGTTCACCGGTTCCGGGGACGACGGGAAGATCCGCGTCGTCGATCGCGGTTGAGTTGGTCACGCTTCTCCTCTGGTGGGCCGGATGGCTCGACATGATCGGATCAGCCGGCAGCGCCACGGGTCGGCGTCAGCCGAACAGGACGACCTTTCCAGGATCTCGCGGTCACCCTGCCGGCGGACCCCCGCTCTCACCCCGGCTCGTGGTAGTGCTGACCCTACCCCTATGACTATTGCGATCAAGGGGTCCTGGCGGGGCGGTTCATGTCGTCCTCTCCGGCATCCGGCCGACAGGGCCACCGGTGGCTGGCAGGATGGTCGCCCATGACATCGGGGACGTACCGGACGATCAGAACGGCCGTGGTGATCACGGCCCTGGTGGCGGGCGCCGGGTGCGCGAACGGATCGGACGGCGGGTCCGGGGCCGCGGGCACCCCCGTCCCGGTGCCGGGTTCCTCCCGGGACGCCCTCGCGACCCCTTCGGCGTCGCCGGGCCGGGCGGGACCGTCCGGGCCGGTAGGGGTGACACCCCGGCCCGGCGAGGTCGGCAGGATCCCCCGTCCCGGCGACGGCCTGCCTCCGGTGATCAGCTCCATCCCCACCCGCAGGAAGGTCGTCTTCCTGACCATCGACGACGGCTGGGAGCAGGACCCCGGTTTCCTGGCCCAGGTCCGCGACCGGCGCATCCCGGTGACGGCCTTCGTCACCCGCGACGCCGTCGAGGGCAGGGGCGCGGCCGACCCGGCCGCCCGGGGCGGCAGGTTCCCCGGTACGGGCGACTGGGGGTACGTGCGCGACCTGCGCGACGCCGGAGCGACGATCGAGAACCACACGCTGACCCATCCGAACCTGCCGCTGCTCGGCTACCGGGGGCAGAGGGCCGAGATCTGCGGCGCCTCCCGGTCGATCCGCAGGCACACCGGCACCGTGCCCACCCTGTTCCGCCCGCCGTTCGGCAACCACGACACCGTGACCCGGCGGGCCGCCAAGGCGTGCGGCATCGACGCGCTCCTGCTGTGGACCGCGACCGTGCAGCCGGGCGGGAAGATCGCCTATCAGGTGCCCGACAAGCGGCTCCGCCCCGGTGACGTGCTGCTGCTGCACTTCCGCCCGAACCTGGCGCGCGACTTCGCGACCCTGGTCGCCAAGATCGAACGCCGGGGCTTCGAGCTCGGCGACCTGCACGCGTACCTGCGGGCCGCGCTTCGCCGGACCGGGCACACGGACGCCGGCCGGTAGCGCGTCGGCTCACCGGCGGACCGGGTCACGAGCGGACCGGCCCGGACGGACCGGTGTGAGCGGGCGGCCCGGACACGGACGGACGGCCCGCCCCCCGCGAGGGGGACGGGCCGTCCGGGAAACCGTGGTCACTCGCTCTCGGCGGTGTAGATGTACTCCCAGTCACCGCAGCGGGTGGGGTGGGAGGAGTGCAGGCCGATCTGGCAGACCTTGACGCGGACACTGTCGACCTTGTGCTTGCCGAAGGCGAAGTGCTTGGCGCCGCCCGCGCCGCAGTAGCGGTAGGACTTGCCGTCGTACCACTGGTGGCCCTTGTCCCCGAAGTGGTGGACCACGAACTTCACGTACGCGCACTTGCCGCCCTGCTTGTACGTGCGGTGGTCGAGGTCGTACAGCTTGCCCTTGACGTCCACCCGGTTCCACTTCTGGTGGTGGTCCCACTCGACGCCGATCCAGCCGCGGCTCTTGGCGCGGTGGTTGGACGAGACGTAGTGCCCCCAGTTCTCGCTGTAGTCGTAGTCGTAGCCGGACTGGGCGGTCGCGGTGGCCGGCGCGGCCACGGGCGCGGCCACGGTGGCGGCGTGCGCGGTGGCCGGTGCGGCGAGCGCGACGGCGCCGAGGGCGGCGGTGGCGAGCAGGGCGGTGGACAGCTTCTTGATCATGGTTTCTCCTCTTGCCTCCCCGAACCGGCTTTTGCCGATTTCCCCCTGGAGTGACTCATTTCTATGGGCCGGTACTTGCAGGCCCCCGTATCGCCGCTTACAGCCGCTTTCGAGGTGCTTGCGAGGCGTTTACACCCCATCGGAGGGGCCGGTCTCCCGCGACGGCCCCGGCGACGGGGCCCGCGCGCGGGTCCGCCGACCGGCGTACCCGGGGATCCCCCCGGAGAGGGACGCCCCGGCCGGGCCGCCTGCCCCACCATGGAGCCGTCGCCCGCACGGGGTGACGCAGGGGCGCCGCACCCGGTGGGACGGCCGTCCCACCGGGGACGCGAGGGCGGGGAACCTCGGGCGACAGGGGGAGGACCGGCGCCGCGGGCAAGGGGGCGATCTCGGCCCGTCCGGGAAGTGCGGTCCCGGTCCGAGCCGTGTGACGAAGATCGCAGCAGCTCGCGGCGCCATCCCGCGCCATTGCTCTACAAGTCGTAGTACTACTAGAAGTAGCACTACCGGTTGTAGAGCTTCAGACCCGCGAGGGGAAGATGGACGCACTAGACCTGGCCCGGTGGCAGTTCGGGGTGACCACCGTGTACCACTTTCTGTTCGTACCCCTGACGATCGGCCTGGGCGTCTTCGTGGCCGGGCTGCAGACGGCCTGGTACCGCACGGGCAAGGAGCACTACCTGCGGCTCACCAAGTTCTTCGGGAAGCTCTTCCTGATCAACTTCGCGATGGGCGTGGTGACCGGCATCGTGCAGGAGTTCCAGTTCGGCATGAACTGGAGCGAGTACTCGATCTTCGTCGGCGACGTCTTCGGCGCCCCGCTGGCCCTGGAGGCCCTGCTCGCGTTCTTCCTGGAGTCGACCTTCATCGGCCTGTGGATCTTCGGCTGGGACAGGCTGCCCCGGGGCGTCCACCTGGCCACCATCTGGGCCGCGGTCATCGGCTCCAACCTGTCGGCGTACTTCATCCTCGCCGCCAACGCCTGGATGAAGCACCCGGTCGGCTACGAGGTGGTCGACGGCAGGGCCCGGATGACCGACCTGTGGGCGGTGCTCACCAACTCCACCGCGCTCGCCCAGGTACCGCACGTGATCGCGGCGGCCTTCGTGGTCGCGGGCGGCTTCGTCCTCGCGGTCTGCGGCCACCACCTGCTGCGGGAGCGGCGCGAGGAACGGCACGCGTCGGCCGGCGCCCGGACGGCACAGGACCGGGCCGGACGGGGCCGGTGGCGCGACCGGCGCTCCGGCGCCGCGCCGCACCGCGCCTCCGGTGACGGCACGAGCATCTGGCGGACCCCGATGCGGGCCGCGCTGGTGATGACGGCGATCGCCGGCGCCCTGGTCGCCGGGAGCGGCGACATGTCGGCCAAGCTCCTGTACGAGCAGCAGCCGATGAAGCTCGCCGCGGCCGAGGGGCTGCGGCAGGACACCGCCGGAGCGCCGTTCTCCATCGTCCCCGGCGTGGAGGTGCCCCTGCTGCTCAGCTTCCTGGCCACCAACGACCCGAACGCCGTGGTGCAGGGCACCGACGACCTCCAGGCCCGGTTCGAGGAGCGGTTCGGCCCCGCCGACTACCGGCCCGACCTGCCGACGATCTTCTGGTCCTTCCGCGTGATGATCGTGTTCGGCCTGTCCGCGGTGGGCCTGTCGGTGCTCGGCCTCTGGCTGACCCGGGGACGCCGCCGCGACCCCCGCCCGCCCCGCCGGGTCCCCGCCTGGTTCGCCCGCGCCTGCGTGCTCGCGCTGCCGCTGCCCACGATCGCGATGATCGCCGGCTGGCTGCTCAGCGAGATCGGCCGCCAGCCGTGGACCGTCCAGGGCGAGCTGCTCACCGCCGCGAGCGTCTCCCCGGGCGTCAGCCTCACCGAGGTGGCGATCTCGCTGGCGGTCTTCACCGCCCTGTACGGCGCCCTCGCGCTGGCCGAGGCCGTCCTGCTCGTCCGGCACGTCAAGGCGGGTCCCGAACCCGCCGCCCCGGACGTCCCCGTCCCCGCGCTCGACCCGCCCTCCGGCGGCGACGACGCGCCCGTGGACGCCCGGCTCCAGCCGACCCTGATGTACTGAGAACGACGGGTGACGACATGGAACTCACCACCTTCTGGTTCGCGGTCATCGCGTTCCTGTGGACCGGTTACTTCGTGCTGGAGGGCTTCGACTTCGGCGTGGGCATGCTGGTGCCGGTACTGGCCGGGAACGAGGCCGAGCGCAAGCAGGTCCTGGGCACCATCGGCCCGGTCTGGGACGGCAACGAGGTCTGGCTGATCACCGCGGTCGGCGCCATGTTCGCCGCCTTCCCCGCCTGGTACGCCGGGATGCTCAGCTCGTTCTACCTGCCGATCCTGCTGATCCTGAGCGGGCTGATCGTGCGCGGCGTCGGCCTGGAGTGGCGCGGCAAGGTCCGCCACGCCTCCGACCGCGCCTGGTGCGACCTGGGCGTGCTGGTGGGCAGCGCGCTCCCGGCCTTCCTGTGGGGCGCCGTCTTCGCCGACCTGCTGCGGGGCAGCGCGACGGCCGCGATGGTCGGCGGGGTGTTCTCGCTCTCGCTCTGCCTGCTGCACGGCGCGGTGTTCGTCGCCCTGAAGACCTCGGGCCCGGTCCGCTCCCGCGCCCGGCGCGCCGCCGTGGTCGCCGCCGCGGCCGCGCTGCCCGCCGCGGTGGTCGCGCTGTCGAACATCCCCGTCGCGGGGACGGAGGGCGCCGCGCCGGAGCCCGCCTCGTGGTTGTGGGGCGCCGCGCTCGTCGCGATGGCGGCCCTGGCCGCCGGGGTCGCGCTGACCTGGCGCGGCCGGGACGGCTGGGCCTTCGCCGCCACCGCCTCCTCGATCGCGCTGGGCTCCGCCGCGCTGTTCGGGGCCCTGTGGCCGGCCCCGCTGCCGGGCCTCACCGTGGTCGAGGCCGCCTCGGGCCCGTACACGCTGGGCGTGCTGACCTGGATCGGGCTGATCGCGCTGCCGTTCGTGCTGGGCTACCAGGCGTGGTCGTACTGGGTCTTCCGCAAGCGGCTGACCGCCGAGGTGTCCTGACCGGCCCGGTCGCCCGCTCCGGCCGTCTCAGAGGATGCCGAGCCGGGCGAGCGGCTCGACGAGCTCCCTCTCCTCGTAGGACAGGTGGGACAGGAGCGTGTCGGTCAGCAGGTCCATGGCCGACCGCAGGGCCGCCCGGCCGTCCGGGCCCGCGACGAAGGCGACCAGCGCCCGGTCCACTCCCTCCAGGACGTCGTGGATGGCGTGGTGCTCCTGCTCCAGGCGGTCGATGACGGGCACCAGCCTGGCGTCGGCGCGGCGCAGGCCCGGGAAGAGGCTCTGGTCCTCGATCGTGTGGTGGGTGGTGACGACGCGGCAGTAGGACTCGCAGTAGGTGCCGACCGTCCAGTTGTTCTGCCGCATCGTCATCGTGTTGATGTGCGAGCGCGCGGCGCCGGGGTCCATGGAACCGTCGGTGACCTGCTCGACGAGCCGCCGGACCTCGGCGAGTTCCCGCCGCAGGTGGTCGTGGACGTCGACGAGGTGGCGCCCGGCCGCCCGCTCGCGAGGGGTGTACGTGCGGTCCGGGTCGGGGGCGGGGCCGGTGGGGCGGGTGGACTCGTCCCAGACCTGGACGTCGGCGAGCCGGACACCGTCGTCCGGGGTCGGCGTGACCCCCAGCGCGGGGATCGCACTCCCCCGGTTTTCGGCCTTCCCAGCGTTCCCGGCCTTCCCGGCACCGGACACCTCTCCCCCGGCCCCTTCGGACCCGGCCCCTTCGGACCCGGCCGCCCCGGACGAGCCGGCGAGGGCGCGTTCGGCCTCCACGAGCTCGCGTACGGCCGGGACGACCTCGGCGGCGAAGCGCCGGATGTCGTCGGGGTCGTCGCTCGCCAGGATGTAGACGCTCGTCCCCTCCTCCAGGGTGAGTTCGGCGAGCTGCTCGGCCCAGACGTCCGCGGGTCCCCGCAGGAAGGTGCTGCCGGAACCGCTGAAGCCGCCGGAGATGTTGTACAGGCGCCGCACGTCCGCGGGCGAGCGTCCCGCGGCCAGCGCGGCCTCGTCGATGACCGCGTTCATGTCCGCGAGGGTCTCCGGGGCGGCGTAGGCGCTGCTGGGCAGCCAGCCGTCCGCGAGCCTGCCGGTGATGCCGAGCATCCGGCGCTTGTAGGCCCCCAGCCAGATCCCGACGTCGTGGGCGGGCGCCGGGCCGGGATGGGCGCCGTGCACGCGGTGGTGACGGCCGTCGATCCGTACGGACGCTCCCCCCTCCGCCCAGAGGGCGCGGATGACCCGGATGCCCTCCTCCAGCGCGCCGACCCCCTCGGCCGCGGTCAGCCTGGGGCCGCCCAGGGCGGCGATGCCGTCCCAGAAGGCCCCCGCGCCGAGCCCGAGCTCGACGCGTCCGCCGCTGAGGATGTCCAGGGTCGCGACGCTGCGGGCCAGCACCGCGGGCGGGCGCAGGGGCAGGTTCGCCACGTTCGGCGACACCCGCACCGTGGAGGTGCGCGCGGCGATGACCGACAGCAGCGTCCAGGTGTCGAGGAAGCGCGCCTGGTACGGGTGGTCCTGCACGGTCACCAGGTCCAGGCCGACCTGCTCGGTGAGCAGGGCGAGCGCGACGACCCTGTCGGCCTCCGCGGCCACCGGCGTCAGGAAGGTCCCGAACAACAGCTCGTGCCCGTGGTCGGCCATGTCTCTCCTGGTACGTCGTCCCGGGTGCGCGGATCGCGACACGTCGTGCGACAGATCGTATGTAAAGCAGATGGATTGTCAAACAGAAGGTCTCTGGAACCGTGGATTCTGCTAGCCTGGCCGTGTGCCCGCCATGCCCGCCACACCCGGCCCGTCCGTGACCCCGCGTCCCGGCGCGGAGACCGCAGAGGCCCTGGACGGTGACCTGGGCTGGACGCTCGGGGTGGTCTTCCGCTCCTACGTCAGGACGGTGAACGCGCTGGTCGACCACCTCCCCGGCGGCCCTCGTGGCTACCAGGTGCTCGCCGCGGCGACCCAGGGCCTGCCCGGCGGCCAGGGGGCGCTCGCCCAGCGGCTCGGCGTCGACAAGACCGTCATGACGTACCTGCTCGACGACCTGGAGAAGGCCGGTCTGGTCGAGCGCCGCCCCGACCCCGCCGACCGGCGCAACAAGCGCGTCGTGGCCACCGAGCGGGGCAGGGCGGTCTGGGCCGACGCGCAGGCCGGGCTGGAGCACGCCGAGGAGCACGTCCTGTCCCCGCTGGACCCGGCCGACCGGCCGGTGTTCCGGGAGCTGCTGCGCAGGCTGGCCGCCGGGACCGACGCCCTGGACCCGGCGAACGGCCCCTGCCGGATCGTCCAGGAGCTGGCCCCCGACGACGTCCCGGACGGCGTCCCGGACGACGCTCCCCACGGCACCCCGGACGGCGTCCCGGACCGTGTCCCGGACCGTGTTCCTGACGGCGGCCCCTCCAGGCCGCGCCGCTCCTCCCGGCACTGAGCCGGGCGGCGGGCCTTCGGGCCGGGTGGCGGGGTCGGCGGCCTGAGCGGCCTGAGCGGCCCGGCATGAGGCCCGGGGTGGTCCGCGGGGCCGGTGAAGTGCGAGATGCTCTCCATGACGGGTCCCCGGAGCGGTCCTGCCCGCACCGGACGGCCGCGGAGCCGGGCCACCACCCGGCACGTACCAGATCGACCACGACGAAAACGGACGGATGCGATGAGCGCGCGTTTCGAGGAGCTCGACTGGCGTCCGACGCCGATCGGTGACATCAGCCTGCGGCGCAGGCGCGAGCCCTCGCTGGGCGTCGACGTCTACGAGATCAAGCTCGACGACGACTTCCTCATGTCGAGCCTGTTCACAGTGGCCGAGATCGAGCTCGCCCGGCTCGGGCTGGCCGCGCTGGAGGGGACCGGCCTCGACGTCGCGGTGGGCGGGCTCGGGCTCGGGTACACCGCCCAGGCCGTGCTGGAGGACGCCCGGGTGCGCTCGCTCGTCGTGCTGGACACCCTCGGCGAGGTGATCGAGTGGCACGAGCGGGAACTGCTGCCGGTCGGCGCCCGGCTGATGGCCGACCCTCGCTGCCGCCTGGTCCGCGGTGACTTCTTCGCGATGGTCTCCACCGACGCCGGTCTGGACCCCGAAACGCCGGGACGGCGCTTCCACGCCGTCCTGGTGGACATCGACCACACCCCGCGCAACGTGCTGCATCCGAGCCACGCCGCCCTCTACACCCCGGCGGGCCTGCGCCGGCTCACCGGGCACCTGGCCCCGGGCGGCGTCTTCGCCCTGTGGTCGGACGACCCTCCGGAGGCGGGGTTCGAGGCCGTGCTCGCCGAGGTCTTCGCGACCTCACGCGCGCACGTCGTCACCTTCCCCAACCCCCTGACGGGCGGCGAGTCGGCCAACACCGTCTACGTCGCGACGACCCCCGCCTGACGGCCCCCGGACGGGCACGTCCCGCGGGCCGCGTGTGACGTGCCCGTCCGAGACGTCCGGTCTCAGAACGGGTCCTGATCGGCGTCGCGGACCAGGAGGGCGATCTGCACCCGGTTGACCAGCCCGAGTTTGGCGAGGGAGCGGCTGACGTGGGCCTTGACCGTGATCTCGCTCATCGCGAGCTCGCGGGCGACCTCGGCGTTGGCCAGCCCCCGGGCCACCGCCCGGACGACCTGCCGTTCGCGGCCGGTGAGGACGGCCAGCCGCTCGCGGGCGGCGTGGACGTCCGGTGCCCGCCGCCCGGCGAAGGCGTCGATCATCCGCCTGGTCACCGTGGGCGCGAGCATGGCGCCGCCACCGGCCACCGCACGGACGGCGGCGATCAGGTCGCGCGGCGCGGTGTCCTTCAGCAGGAACCCCGCGGCCCTGGCGCGCAGGGCGGCGTGGACGTACTCGTCGTGGTCGAAGGTGGTGAGCATCACCACCCTCGGCGGGCCGGGAGACCGGTTGATCTCCCTGAGCGCGGCCACCCCGTCCATGCCGGGCATCCGCACGTCCATGAGCACGACGTCCGGCCGGTGGCGCGCGACCGCGGCCACCGCCTCGGTCCCGTCCTGCGCCTCGGCGACCACCTCGATGTCGCCGGCGACCTCCAGGATCATGCGCAGCCCGGTCCGTACCAGGGCCTCGTCGTCGGCGACGAGCACCCGGATCACGTCGGCAACCTCGCGGACACGCGGAATCCCCCGTCCGCCTCCCGCCCGGCGGTGAACCCGCCGCCGAGCAGTTCGACGCGCTCCCGCAGGCCGATCAGGCCGAGCCCGCTGCCCGGCATGGCCCGCGCCCCGTCCACCGGCGCGGAGTTCGCGACGGTGACCTCCAGCGCCGAGGGCAGGTAGCGCAGCACGACCCGGGTGGCGGCCGTGCCCGCGTGCTTGTGGACGTTGGTGAGGGCCTCCTGCACCACCCGGTGGACCGCGTGCTGCACGATGACGGGCACCTCCCGTACCGTCCCCTCGTCGCGCCGTTCCACCGGGACTCCGGCGGATCTCGACAGGTCGAGCAACCGGTCGAGGTCGGCCGGCGTCGGCCGGGGCCCGAGGACCTCCTCACCGCTCTCCGCCCGGCACCGGGGAACGTCGGTGAGGACGCCGAGCACCGCCCGCAGCTGTTCGAGGGCCTCCTTGCCCGTGACCCGGATGAGTTCCGCCTCCGCCGCCGTCCTCGCGTCCACGGCGCCGATCTCCAGCGCTCCCGCCCGCAGGACCATGAGCGACACCCGGTGCGCCACCACGTCGTGCATGTCCCGCGCGATACGGGCGCGTTCCTGCGCGCGGGCCCGTGCCACGCGGGCGGCCTGCTCCCGCTCCAGCCGTTCGGCCCGCTCACGCAGCCCGGCCACCACCTGGCGGCGCGCCGCCGTCCACAGCCCGATCGCCAGCGGGAACCAGACGAACAGCGGCGCGCCGCCCAGGGAGGAGAGGAGGTCGGCGCCGGGCCTGGGCAGCGCCGCCAGGAGGCTCGCGGCCACCGCGAAGAACGCCAGGTGCGAGGGACGCCGCCACGTGGTCGCCACGACGTAGGACGCCACCGACAGCAGGAACCCCGGCGAGCGCACCACCGAGTCGACGGCCACCACGAGCAGCAGCGGCCCGTGCCGTCGCGGTGACGCCCACGCCGTGGCGGCGGCCACCAGGCCGACCACCACGCCCTGAAGGTACGCGGGCACCGACGCAAGGTCGAAGAAGGCGTACGGCCTCGGGTCCGGCACGAAGGCGGCGCAGAAGGCGGCGACGGGAAGCGCCGCCGCCGTCAGGCGATCGCGTACCCCCTCGGCTCTCACCCGGTCAGCCTAGACAGCGGTGGCCGGTACGTGCGGCCCACCGGCTCACCAGCTCAACGGCCGCAGCGGCCTGCGGCCGGGGTCGGGCAGCGGCTCGGCCCGCAGCTCGGGGACGGCGTCGCGCAGCACCCGGACCCCGAGCGGCACCAGCACCAGGCACAGCGCGCCCGCCGCGACGGCGTCGGGGAACGAGCTCTCCTTGAGCACGCCGGTCCACAAGGTCCCCGGCCACAGGAACAGCAGGAGACGCCCCGTGCCGAACGTGCCCGACCGGAAGGCCCCGACGGCCAGCACGAGCGTCCCGGCGTACAGGCCCAGGGCCGCCGCGGCGACGATCGCCCACGGCCCGTAGGAGATGTCCACGTAGGTGTCCATCACGGCCGCGGTCACCGGTTCGAGGCCCAGCCGGCCGGCGAGCCGGAAGGCGGTCTGGTCGACCCCCGCCCAGTACACGCGGGCGAGGAGACCGCCGACCATCAGCGTGCCGCCCACCATGGCGGATCGCGGGGACCTCGCGGCGACGATCCGGGCGAGCGTGACGACGGCGGGACAGAGCAGGATGACGCCCAGGAGGAAACACGCGTACCCGGCCGTGACCACCGCGGGACTCTCCGCGTACGCGGCCAGCTGCGCGGGCGCGGCGAACGGCCGCCTGCCGAACTCCTCCACCTGCGCGGGCGTGAAGCCCGCCGACTCCGGCGCCAGGTGGCGCAGGAGCAGCCCGGCGGACCACACCGGGGGCGCCAGGACGAGCGCCGCTCCCCCGACGAGCCGCCCCGGGAACCAGGCGTTGTGGTGGACGAGGGCGGGGGTTCTCCAGGTGCCGCCCGGGCGGGCGGCCGAGTCCGGTCGTGACATGACGCCCACCCTGGATCACCGGCGGACGCCCTCACATCGTCCGACGGATACGGCGGGCGTCTCTTTGGTAGGGGGCCCGGGTCTTTGCAGAAAGGCCGGGTCTCTGCAGGGGGCCGTGCGAGGTGCCCGGCCGCTTCCGCGGGGACGGGTCAGGGGATCCGTCCGACGGCTCCGAGGATGCCCGGCGCCCCCTCGTCGGCCTCCCCGGCCGGCCCGCCCTCCCGCGCCGGAGGACGCCAGGACTCGACCCGGGCGACCCCCGGCTCCAGCAGCTCCATGCCGTCGAACCAGGACGCGATGTGCGCGCGGCCGCGCCCCACCACGCCTCCGGTGTTGGTGCCGGAGTAGACGGCCGCGGCCTCCTTGACGTACTCGGGAGGATGGTCGCCGGGGAACATCTGGGTGATCGCCAGGTAGCTGCCGGAGGGCACCGCTCGGCGCACGTGGCCGACGAGGGCGTCGGCGTGCTCGTCGGACAGGAAATGCGTCAGGGCGATCAGCAACACCGCGACCGGCCGCGTCAGGTCGATGTGCGCCCTCAGTGCCGGATCGCCGAAGACGGCCGCCGGGTGCCGCGCGTCCCCCTCGACGACGACGGCGTTGTCCGCCTCCGTCAGCAGCGCCCGGGCGTGGACCAGAACGGCGGGATCGAAGTCGACGTAGACGGTGCGGCTGTCGGGGTCGATCCGCTGGACGATCTGGTGCACGTTCTCCTGGGTGGGCAGACCGGCTCCGATGTCGATGAACTGCCGTACGCCCTCCGCGGCCAAAGTGTGCACGACCCGGCCCAGAAAGGCGCGATTCTCCCGTGCGGCCTCCACCGCGCCGGGAGCCAGACGTATCATCTCCTCCGCCTTCGCGCGGTCGCTGGGAAAGTTCTCCGTGCCTCCGAGGTAGTAGTCGTAGATCCGGGCGACGCTGGGAACGTCCGGGTCGATGCCCGGCACCGCCGGGTCGAGGGAGGCGGCGGGCGCCTTTTCGTCGTCCACGAGATCTCACGTCCTCTGGGAAAAGGAGAAAGGCGCCCGGTGCGGAGCCTCGAACGATCCTTCCATGATCGTGAGATGCCGGCAGGCTGTCAACGGCGCCTTCGACGCCATTCCCCCACCCTGATTCCGGCCTTTCCGCGGCCTCCTTTTCGCTTTCCGCAGAGACGGTCCCACATCCGGTGGAGACGGTTTCACGATTTCCGGCGAGGGGAGAACGAGCGCGGTTGCGATTGTCATTCATCGTACCGACCCGACCCCTTTACAATGTAGATTCCCTCCTCGCCCGGCACCCGCCCCGGTCTCCCGTCCACCGAGGGGGGTACGGACGTCAGCCGACCTGGTCGTTGTCCTTCAGGCTGCCCCAGCCGTGCCAGCGGTCGATCTCGATCCAGGCGCTGACCCGCTCGCGGTCCCGGCGCGGGTAGGCGTCCCCGAGGTAGTGCCGGGCCAGCCGGTCGATGTCGGTCAGCCCCTCGTCGTCACGCGTCTCGGCGACGTGCCCGATGATGCTGACGTGCGTGTACCAGTCCCCCTCCGCGAGCACGGTCAGGGTGACCCGGGGGTCGTTGCGGATGTGGTCCAGCCGCTTGCGGGCCCCGTCCATGTTGACCAGGATCCGGCCGTCGTCCCAGAGGTACCAGGTGGCCGTGGACACGGGCTGGCCGTCGGAACGCAGCGTCGTGATGACGGCGGGGTTCGGCTTCTTGAGCATGGCGACTGCTTCCTCGGGAAGCGGCGGCTTCGACATGGTCTCTCCTGTTCTGCGCGGCGCCCTCGCCACCAGGCGGGCGCGGGCGTTCCATGAGACGTATCCCACCGTGTCACATCACCGCCGGTGACGACCGGCGACCCTCCGCACGGGGAACCGCCCCGGAGAGCGCGTCACGGACGACTGCGGACGACACGCGCCCGGAGGTTCCCGGCACGCGCCTCCTTTTCCGTGATGGAGTCGCCCCATGACGTCAAGAGCCGGGGTGCGGCGTTCCTACGGCGCTCTCTCGTTCGACGGTGACGGCACGCCGTGGGACTTCGACTCCGCGATGCGGCAGGCCCTGGAGGACGCGGCCCGCCTCCTCCGCGAGGCGGGCGCCTCCCGGCCCGGCGGGCCGGTGACCGCCGGCTGGCTCCGCGAGGTCCGCGACCACGTCGCCGGGCGGGAGGAGTTCCGGGGGCGGACCATGGAGAGCATCCGCCTCGCCTCCTTCCGGCGGGCCGTCGCCGAGTGCGGGATCTCCGACGCGGGGCTTGCCCGGGAGGTGCACGAGACGTACATGCAGGCGCGGTGGGAGCGGCTGCGGACCTACCAGGAGGTGCCCGGCGCGCTCGCCGCGCTGGGCGGCCGTCCTTGGGCCCTCCCGGGATGACGGTCGGCGATCTGGCCGAGCTGACGGCCCTCCTCCTGGGGTGAGCCCCTTCGGCACCCGGGGTCGCCGTCCGTGGTCGGCGAAGGGCGGACCGGCGGCGGTCCCGAGCGGTTCACCCGATCCCCGCCATCAGCGCCACCACGGAGAGGACCAGCGCGCCGAACCCGCCGGCCACCCCCGCCATCCGGGGGTACCGGCGGTCGGCCACCGTCCCCAGGTGGGCGCGCGCGGCGAGCATGAAGGCGACCCCGCCGGCCACGAACCACGGTCCCCACAGGTAGGTGTACCAGCGGAGGATCGGCAGCGCCGCCGGGGGGATCTCGACGAGGCCGGCCTGGACGAGCAGTCCCTGCACGATGAACTGCGCTCCGTGCCAGGCCAGCAGCACCCCCGCACCCCACGCCATCAGCTGCAGGAGGCGGTTCATCCCGGGCCCCCACGGGCGGCGGCGTGCCAGCGCCAGGCCCAGCATGCCGCCGACGACCTTGAGCACGCCGGTCACCCACAGCACCGCGAGCATGCCGGGGTCCTGCCGCCGCGCCAGTTCGACCAGCTGCGGCGAGACGGTGGACTCGACACCGGCCGTACCGCCCAGGGCCCAGTAGAAGCTCGGGACGGCGAACACGAAACCCCACACGGCGGCGGCGTAACCGGGCCATCGGGCGCGGTGCCTCGTGTCGTCAAGACGCGGATTCATACCGGCGATTGTGCCGAACCACAAAAGAGAGACGAACGTCCCCCCATGCGGGACATCACCCGGGAGTGGAGGCCCGGTGCGTCCCTGCCCCGGCCGGGTTCGCGGATCAGCCGGAAGCGGTACCGCGCAGGGCGAACAGGTCCGACGGGGAGATCGGCATCCGGTCGATCCTGATCCCTTCCGCGTCCTCGATCGCCGAGGCGATCACCGCGGAGACCGGGATGACCCCGGCCTCCCCCGCGCCCTTGATGCCCAGGGGGTTGAGCGGCGACGGGGTCTCCAGGTGCGCGGTCTCGACGACGGGCACCTCGGTGGCGTAGGGCATCAGGAAGTCCATGAAGGAGGCGTTCAGCAGCTGGCCGTGGCCGTCGTAGACCATCTTCTCGTACAGGGCGCCGCCGACCCCCTGGGCGACGCCGCCGTGGATCTGGCCCTCGACGATCATCGGGTTGATCAGGTTGCCGCAGTCGTGCACGACCGCGTAGCGCAGGATGCGGATCTCCGCGGTCAGCGGGTCGGTCTCCACGACGGCCGCGTGCATGCCGGAGGCGAACGTGGAGCGGATCGGCGAGTAGTAGTCGCGGCCCTCCAGCCCCGGCTCCTCCCCCTCGGCCACCGGCGGCCGGTCGAACGACGACGCGCCCGCGAACTGGGTGGCCCTGGCGGCCTCCTCGTCGAAGGCGTAGCGCAGCGGGTTCGACAGCACCGCCACGGTCGACAGCGGGATCGCCGCGCCCGGGGACCCGGCCACCCGCACCTCGCCGTCGACGATCTCCAGGTCGCGGGGGTCGGCCTCCAGCGCGTCGGCGGCGATCCGCAGCGCCTTCTCCCTGACCTTGCGGCAGGCCAGCGCGATCGCGTTGCCGCTCATCACCGCGGCCCGGGAGGCGAACGTGCCGACCGCGTACCCGAACCTGCGGGTGTCGCCGGTGACGACCGAGACGCGTTCCATCGGCACGCCCAGCTCGGTGGCGGCGATCTGCGCGAACACGGTCTCGTGGCCCTGGCCCTGGGAGGTCAGGCCGGTGGAGACGTGCACCCGGCCGTCGGAGGTGATCTGGACGTGGCCGCCCTCGTACGGGCCGACGCCGGTGCCCTCGACGTAGCAGCCGATGCCGATCCCGATGGTGCGGCCCTCGGCGGCGGCGCGGGCCTTGAGCTCGCCGAAGGCGTCCCAGCCGATCAGTTCCTTGAGCATCCGCAGCGACTCGGGGTAGTCGCCGCTGTCGTAGATGAGCGGGCGGCCGTCCTGGAAGATCAGGCCCTGGTCGTAGGGGAACTCGTCGGGCTGGATGAAGTTGGCGGCGCGCACCGCGGTGCGGTCGGCGCCCAGGTACTCGGCGATGTGGTCCATGGTCCGCTCCATGCAGAAGACCGCCTGCGGGCGGCCCGCCCCCCGGTACGGGGTGACCTGCACGGTGTTGGTGTAGACCGAGGAGAACTCGACCCGGTAGGCGCCGATCCGGTAGGGGCCCAGGAGCTGGGTGGCGGTGATGATCGGCACGATGATCCCGTACGGCGTGTAGGCGCCGTGGTCGTGCAGGATCTCCACGTCCAGGCCCAGGACGCGTCCTTGGTCGTCGAAGCCGACCCGGACGGTCTGCACCTGGGCGCGTTCGTGGGCCGAGGAGACGAAGTGCTCGCGCCGGTCCTCGGTCCACTTGACCTCGTGGCCGAGGGTGATCGCCGCCCACGGCACGAGGACCTCCTCGGGCCAGGGGTGCATGATCTTCACGCCGAAGCCGCCGCCCACGTCGGGGGCGACGACCTCGACCTTGGGCAGCGGCAGGCCGAGCTTGGCGGCGATGGCCATCCGGACGCTGGTGGAGGTCTGGGTGCTGGAGTGGACGCGCAGCGAGCGGTCGTCGGCGTCCCAGCGGGCGTGCACGCCGCGTCCCTCCAGCGGCATGGAGGCGCTGCGCTCGATGTCGAGCCGGAAGGAGAGCGTGTGCGGGGCGGCGTCGATCGCCTGGCGCGCGCCCAGGCCGTCCGCCGAGGGCACCTCCTGCACCAGGTGGGCGCCGACGTTGCCGGGCACGTCGGCGTGGACGAGCAGGTCGGAGCGGATCGCCTCCTCCACGCCGACCACCGGCGCGAGGACCTCGTAGTCGACCTCGATGAGCGCGCAGGCGTCCTCGGCGAGGTAGCGGTCGCGGGCGACGACCATCACGACGGGCTCGCCGACGTGCCTGACGATCTCCCGGGCCAGCGGGTACGCGGTGCGGCCGTGGGTCAGCGCCGGGTGCGGGATGAGCAGCGGGAGCGGCTGGGCGAGCGCGCCGGGCAGGTCCTCCCAGGTGTAGATCGCCACCAGCCCTTCGATCTCGACGGCGGCCGAGACGTCGATGTCGCGGATCCGGGCGTGCGCGTACGGGGAGCGGACGAAGGCCGCCTCCAGCGATCCCGCGCCCAGGTCGTCGACGTAGCGGCCCTGGCCGGTCAGCAGCCGGGGGTCCTCGCGCCGCCTGACCGGCTCGCCGAACAGTTTCGTGGTCACGACCGCCGCACCCGCCCCTCGTTCTCCCCGGTCCGCTCGATCCGCTCGATCCGCTCGGACGTCGAGGACTCCTCGGCCATGATCTCGGCGGCCCGGTGGACGGAGGCGACGATGTTCTGGTAGCCCGTGCACCGGCAGAGGTTGCCGGAGACGCCCTCCACCACCTCCTGCCGGGTGGGCGCCGGGTTCTCCCGCAGCAGCGCGGTCACCGTGCACAGGAACCCGGGGGTGCAGAACCCGCACTGCAGGCCGTGGCACTCGGCGAAGGCCCGCTGCACCGGCGAGAGCGTGCCGTCCGGCGCGGCGAGGCCCTCCACGGTGGTGATCTCATGGCCGTCCACGGTGACCGCGAACGTCAGGCAGGAGCGGACGGGCTCGCCGTCCAGCAGTACCGTGCAGCAGCCGCAGACGCCGTGCTCGCAGCCGACGTGGGTGCCGGTCAGGCCCAGGTCGTGGCGCAGGCAGTCCGACAGCAGCCGCCGGGCCGGGACCCTGGCCTGCCGGACGGTCCCGTTGACGGTCAGCGTGATCTCATGCATCCGCGGCCTCCCTGGCGGCGTCTCGCAGTGCCCGCTCGGCGAGGACCCCGGCGAGGTGGCGCCGGTAGTCGGCGGTCGCGTGGATGTCGGCCTCCGGGTCGATGCCGTCCCGTACGGCGCGGGCCGCCGAGGCCCAGTCCGCGGAGTCGGCGGGCTTCCCGCCGAGGGCCTCTGTGACGTCGAGCAGGACGGGGACCGGGCCCAGGCTCACGCCCGCGACCGTGGCCGAGGCGATCCGGCCCTCGTCGTCCACGACGACCAGGGCCGCGATGCCGGCCAGCGCGTAGTCGCCGTGCCTGCGGGCGAGCTCGTGGAACGCGGTGCCCGAGCGCGGGGGCGGTGCCGGGAAGAACGCGGAGACGGCCAGCTCGCCCGGCTGGATCGCCGACTCCAGGGGGCCGGTGAAGAAGGCGGCGGCGGGCACGTCCCGGACGGCGCCGGTCCGGGCCAGGCGTACCGACCCGCCCAGCAGCGTGAGCACGGCGGGCAGCTCGGCGGCGGGGTCGGCGTGGGCCAGGCTGCCGACCACGGTGCCCCGGTTGCGGATCACCGGGTGGGCCACCAGGCGCAGTGCCCGGCGCAGCAGGGGCTGGGCGGCGGCGACCGGGGCGGAGCGCTCCACCTGGGCGTGCCGGGCCAGGGCGCCGACCCGGACGCCGCCGGCCTCGACGTCGACGGCCGCCAGGGCGTCCAGCCGGTTGATGTCGACCAGGTGCGCCGGGGCGGCCAGCCGCATGTTCAGCAGCGGGATGAGGCTCTGTCCTCCGGCGAGCACCTTGCCCCCCTCTCCGGCGTCGGCGAGGGTCTGCAGCGCCTCGTCGAGGGAGCGGGGGGCGTGGTACTCGAAGGGGGCTGGTTTCACCCGGTGGCCTCTCGTCGCGGCTCGGACGCGCCCGGGCCGGCGGTGCCTCCGGCACCCGTGCCGCGGCCCGCGATGACCCGGAGCAGGTGGTAGCCGGCCACCACCACGATGGTGCCGAGGGCGATGCCCTCCAGCGTGAAGTTCGAGCCGATCATGTGCTTGACCGGGCCGATGGCGAGGATGATGCCCGCCCCGACCGGGACGAGGTTGACCGGGTCGGAGAAGTCGACCCGGTTCTCGATCCAGATCCTGGCGCCGAGCAGGCCGATCATGCCGTACAGGATGACGGTGATGCCGCCGAGCACGCCGCCGGGGGTGGCCGCGACCAGCGCGCCGAACTTGGGGCAGAGGCCGAACAGGATCGCGATGACCGCGGCGATGTAGTACGCGGCCGTGGAGTACACGCGGGTGGCGGCCATGACGCCGATGTTCTCGGCGTAGGTGGTGGTCGGCGAGCCGCCGAAGCCGCTGGCGACCGCGGTGGCGGCGCCGTCGGCGATGATCGCCCGGCCCATGTACGGGTCGACGTCGGTGCCGGTCATCTCGCCGACGGCCTTGACGTGGCCGACGTTCTCGGCGACCAGCGCGATCACGGCCGGCAGCACCAGCAGCACGGCGGAGAACCTGACGTCGGGGAAGTGCATGTTCGGCAGGCCGATCCAGTCGGCCGAGGCCACCGCGTCGAAGTTCACCCGCGGGTGGGTGTCGACCGCGCCGGTGCCCGCGTTGAAGGCGGTGATGTTCCCGAAGAGCCGGTCGGCCACCCAGGAGAGCAGGAAGCCGGCGATCAGGCCGAGCAGGATGCCGATCCGGCCGATGAAGCCCCTGAAGGCCACGATGAGGACGAACGTCACCACCATCGTGATCAGCGCGATCCACTGGTCCTGCGGCCAGTACACGTCGGCGACCACGTACGCCAGGCCGAAGCCGATCAGCATGACGACGGCGCCGGTGACGACCGGCGGGAAGACCCGGTTGATCACCTGTACGCCCAGGAAGTGCACGGCCAGGCCCACCAGCGCGAGGACCAGGCCGGCGACCAGGATGGCGCCGGTGACGATCGCGTCGGAGGCGGGGGTGTCACCGCCGAAGAGCCCCCGGATGGCGAGCACGCCGCCCACGAAGGAGGCGCTGGTGCCCAGGTAGCTGGGGACCTTCCCCTTCACGATGAGCAGGAACATGATCGTTCCGATGCCGGAGAACATGATGGCGACGTTGGGGTCGAGCCCCATCACCAGGGGGAAGACGAACGTGGCACCGAACATCGCGACGACGTGCTGCGCCCCGAAGCCCACCATCCGCGGCCACGACAGCCGCTCGGAGGGACCGACCACCTCTCCGGGGGCCGGCGTCCTGCCGTCGCCGTGCCTGGTCCAACGTGGAACAACCATCGAGCCTCACCTTTCACCGGGCCGTCGGTCGGCGACCGCCCCCGCGGGCATCCTCCGGCGATTCCCTCACAACCGTTGCGGGCACATTAGGACCGACGTCATACCCGTACACCGTCATGATCTGCCAAATCTGAGCGGCCGACCAGTGGACGGCTCGCGCACACCGGCCGCCGGGGCCGGTGAGGGACGGGTTCAGCCCCCCGCACCCACCACCCGGATCTCGAAGCCGTCGCCGCTCACCACCTGGCCGCCGCGGATCTTGCAGGTCTTGCGGAGCTCCACCTCACCGTCCACCAGCACGTTGCCGTCGGCGATGAAGTGCTTGGCCTGACCGCCGGTCTCGGTGACGCCGCAGTACTTCAGCAGGTCGCACAGCGGGATGTACTCGGTCTCCAGGGCGAAGGTCTCGTTCACGCCGAACAGCTTAGATCCCGTCAGATCCCGCGCATCCGCAGGACGTGCAACGCCAGGGTCAGGTTCAGCCGCAGGTGGGCGTCCTCGGTGAACCCGCCGAGCATGCGTTCCAGCTTGCCGATCCGGTAGCGCAGCGTGTTGTAGTGGAAGTGCAGCCTGCGCGCGGTCTCGGCCACGTTGAGGTTGGTCTCCAGCAGCACCTGCAGGGTGCGGCGCAGGTCGGAGTTCTCGGCGTCGTCGTCGGAGGCGAGCGGGCCCAGGGTCTCCCGGACGAAGGCGTGCAGCTCGGCGGTGTCGCTGACCAGGGAGAGCAGCCGGTAGACGCCGAGCTGGTCGAAGTGGGCGACCGCGCCGTGGCCGTGCAGCTGGCGGCCCACCCGCGCCGCCTTGAGCGCCTGCCCGTACGCCTCCGGCAGCGCCTCGGCCCCGACGGCGGTGCGGCTGGCGCCGGTGGAGAAGGTGGCGGGCAGGGACTCGGCGAAGGCGGCTGCGGCGTCCTTGGCCAGGCGTCCGGCGTCGACGCCCGCGTCCACGATGGTGACCACCTCGTGCGAGAAGCCCGCCACCGCGCCGCGCGCGTCGTGGCGGCGCATCGCCCCGGTCCAGCAGGTGACCAGGCGGTCCTGGGCGACGCGCTCGTCGCCCTCGGGGTCGAGCTCGGCCACCAGCACGGTGACCGGGCGCTGCAGGTCCCAGCCGAAGGCCCGCGCCCGGGAGGCCACCCGGTCGGAGCCGCCCGCCCTGCCGGTGAGCACGTCGCGCAGGAAGTCGGCGCGGTACTTGCTCTCGACGGCGTTGACCGCCTCCTGCCGGGTCACCACCAGGGCGGCGACCGTGGCGGCACGTTCCAGAATGCCGACGTCGCTCTCGGCGATGGACCCGACCGGGCCGCAGGCGACGATCCTGCCGTGGTGGTGCCCGCCCGCCACGACCGGTACGGAGGTGTGGCGTCCCTCGGGGACGGCGCGCAGCACTGCCACGTGCTCGGCGGGCCCGGCGGCGGCCAGCACGTGACCGGTCCCGTCCAGGACGGCCACGCCCACGTCCAGCAGCCCGGCCACCTCGGCGGTGACCTCGCGCAGCCCGCCCCCGGCGAGCACCACCTGGACCAGTGCCCGGTGCGCCTCCTCGGCCCTGGCCAGGGCGGCGGCCTGGCGGTTGAGGATGTCGGTGAGGACCTGGTTGAGGATGTCGTCGAAGCCGACGTCGTCGGGGAGCTGGATCAGCGGGAATCCCAGCCGGTCGGCCTGCTCGACCATCTCCTCGGGAAGCTCGTCGAGGTAGCGGCCGAGCTTGACGGCCAGCGCGGCCAGGCCCCGCTCGTCCAGGTCGGCCACCAGCCGGCCCAGCGACTGCGGGGTGTTGCGCAGCGGGTAGCCGGTGGTCAGCAGCAGCTCGTGCGGCTTGACCCAGGCCAGGACGTCGGGCACCTCCATCACGTTGAGCCGCTGCACGACGCGGTCCAGCCCCCGCTCCCCCGCGATCAGCCGTGCACCGGCCAGCGTCGACACTCCGAGGACCTCGCCGACGGCGACGCCGTGAATGATCGTTCCGGTACTCGCCGGCCGCACGGGAGGTTCCATGAGGTGATTGTGACTTATGGACCCGTCTGTCAGGAAGAGCCAACCTTTGGGCGGACTGTTGGCATCTTTCTCCGTACGGCCTCCCCTGCACCGGCCCTACGGTCGGCTTCAATGGACGGGGGAGATCCGTGACGGGGCGAACAGCCGCGAGCCCCTCCGTACCCATGCACGCCCATCCATACTCACGGGGCCGGCGAAGGAGCGCTCATGACCGTTGGAACGCGTCCCCGGGCGCAGCGCGTGCACGTCCGCACGCACGCGACCGGCGCGGCCAGCACGACGCTGCGCCGGATGCTGGAGGCGCCCCGCAGCCCGGCGCGGGTGCTGGCGGCCTTCCCCGCCGGCGTCTACCTCGAGGTACGGACGGAGCTGGAGCCGCAGGTCATCGCGGTGGTGACCGGGCAGGCCACCCGCCTGCCCAACGCCATGGTGATCACCGGGCCGATGCCGGGGGTCGCGGTGGGCGACGAGGCGTGCGTCGGCGACGGCTCGATCGATCTGGGACGGCTCAGCCTGAGGGCCCACCGCTGGTGGGATCCGGCCCCGCCGCTCGGCCCGGTGCCGGTGGAGCGGCTGGCCCGCTCGCTGCCCGCGCTCACCGGGCTGTGCGAGCGGTCGGCGCGGCGCCCCGGCCTGGAGGGCAACGGCGCGGCCGCTCTGCTGGCCCAGGGGTGCGCCGAGGGCTCGCTGCTGAAGAGCGTGACGGCCGCCGAGCAGCTGGTCGGCCTGGGACCCGGCCTCACCCCGAGCGGGGACGACGTGCTCGCCGGGCTGCTGGTCGCGCTGCGCCACCTGGGCGGGGCGGCGGGGGCGGGACGGGCCGTGTGGCTGGCCGACTGGCTGGCCGCGGCGGTCACCTTCGACGTGCGCGGCAGGACCACCCCCATCTCGGCGTCGCTGCTGCAGTGCGCCGCGCGGGGCGAGGCCAGCGGCGAGGTGCTCGCCGTACTGCGGGGACTGGCGGGACGGCAGTCCCTGGAGCCGGCCCTGCACCGGCTGCTCCGGCTGGGGCACACCTCCGGCGCGGACCTGGCGTGGGGGCTGCGCATCGGGCTCGCGGCGGTGATCGATCTGGAAGGCGGGGTCAGTTGAGCACCGATGTGGTCCGGATACGGACGGGCGTCTATCACGACTCGGTGAGCCTGATGCGGGTCAGCCGGGCGGCGGCGGACCTGCCGGGGGTGGAGGTGGCGGTGGTCGCCATGGCCACCGGGCTCAACCTGGGCATCGCCGCCGACCTGGGGTTCGCCCCGCCGCCGCCCGGCCCGTCGGGCCCGGCCGGTCCGGGTGACCTGCTGATCGCGCTGCGCGGCGAGGCGGACGCCCTGGAGGGCGCCGTCGCCGCGCTGGACGGGCTGCTGGACGGGCTCTCCGCGCCCGCCGCCGGTGGAGCCGCCGTGGAGCACCCGCCGCGCACCGTCCGCGCCGCGGCCCGCGGGCGCGCCGCCACCCTGGCGCTGGTCTCGGTGCCCGGCCCGCACGCGTTCGCCGAGGCGCTGGACGCGATCGAGGCGGGCCTGTCCGTGATGATCTTCAGTGACAACGTGCCGGTCGGCCAGGAGGTGCTGCTCAAGCGGCGGGCCGCCGAGCGCGGCGTGCTGGTCATGGGTCCCGACTGCGGCACCGCGGTGATCGGCGGCGCCGGTCTCGGCTTCGCGAACGTGCTGCGGCCCGGCCCGGTCGGGGTGGTGGCGGCCTCGGGGACGGGCGCCCAGCAGGTGACCTGCCTGCTCGACATCGCGGGCGTGGGCGTCTCGCACGTGCTGGGCGTGGGCGGACGCGACCTGTCGGCGGAGGTGGGGGCCCTGTCCACGCTGCGCGCCCTGGAGGCGCTGGACGCCGACCCCGCGACCGAGCTGATCGTGCTGATCTCCAAGCCTCCGGCTCCGGAGGTGGCGCGGGTCGTCGGCGAGGCCGTCGCCGGGCTCCGCACGCCCGTGGTGAACGCCCTGCTCGGTCCCGTGGAGGCGGGCCGGGCCGACCTGACCTCGGCGGCCGAGGCCGCGCTGCGCGCCCTCGGCGTCCCGGTCCCCGACTGGCCGTACTGGCCCGCGCCCTCCCCTTTCCGGCCCGTGGACCCGTCCTTCCCGTCCGAGGGTCCGTCCGGTGACGGCGCCCCGGAGATCGCGGGCCCGTCCGGCGGCCGCGCGGAAGGCGCGGGCGGGCCCGGTGACGGCGCCCCGGGGACCGCGGGCCCGTCCGGAGGCGGCGCGGAGGGCGCGGGCGGGCCGCGGGGGATCTACTCGGGCGGGACGCTCTGCGTGGAGGCCCGGCTGATCGCGGGGAGCGGGGAGTTCACCGACTTCGGCGACGACGCCTACACGGTCGGCCGCGCGCACCCGATGATCGACCCGGCGCTCCGGCTGGAGGCTCTGGCCGCGGTGCCGGCCGGTGGCGTGGCCCTGCTCGACGTGGTCCTCGGCCACGGCGCCGACCCCGACCCCTCGGCCCGGCTGGCGCCCGCGATCGCCGGGGCCGTCGCCCGGGGCGTCGCGGTGGTCGTCGCGCTGGTCGGCTCCGAGGGCGACCCGCAGGGGCTCAACGCCCAGGCCGAGGCGCTGAACGCGGCGGGCGCGGCGGTGTTCACCTCCAACGCCCGGGCCGCCCGGCACGCCGCGGAACTCGCGGGCGCCACCGGCACCACCGACGCCACCGCCGACGCCACCGACACAGACAGCACCGGCACCGCCGCCGTCACCCGTTCAGGAGGCCGCCCATGACGCTGCCCGTGCTCTCCGGCGAGCCGGAAGTGATCACGGTCGGGACCGACCTGCTCGGCGAGGCGCTCGACGCACAGGCCGTCCCCCGCACCCGGGTGGACTGGCGCCCGCCGATGCCCGGCACCGAGGCCGACCTGACCCGGGTGCTGGCCGACCCGCGCAGGGAGCGCGCCAACGCGACGGCCGTGGGCCGCCTGGTCTCGGCACGGCCGCAGCTCGTCGGCGTGCGGCCCGCCCGCGAGGTGCTCGACCTGCCCGAGGGCACGTTCCTGCACGCCGGGCCGCCGATCGAGTGGGAGCGCGCCTCGGGCCCGCTGCGCGGCGCGCTGATCGGGGCCATGCTGCTGGAGGGGCTGGCCGCCGACGCCGAGGAGGCCGGGGAACGGCTGGCCGCGGGCCGGGCCCGGCTGGACTCCTGCCACCACCACCGGGCCGTCGGCCCGATGGCGGGCGTGGTCACCCCGTCGATGTGGATGTTCGAGGTACGGGACGCCGAGCACGGAGGCACCGCCTACTGCTCGCTCAACGAGGGGCTGGGCAAGGTGCTGCGCTACGGCGCGTACGGCCCCGAGGTGCTGGAGCGGTTGCGCTGGATGGCCGAGGTGCTCGGCCCGGTGCTCCAGGCGACCCTGGAGCGCAGTGGCCCGCTGGACCTGCGGTCGCTGGCCGCGCAGGCCCTGCAGATGGGCGACGAGCTGCACAACCGCAACCGCGCCGCCACCTCGCTGCTGGTGCGCGAGCTGGCCCCCGAGGTGGTGGAGGCCGCCCCCGGCCGCGCCGCCGAGGTGCTGCGGTTCATCAACGGCAACGACCACTTCTTCCTCAACCCGGGCATGGCCGCGTGCAAGGTCGCCGCCGACGCCGCCAGGGACGTCCCCGGCTCCACGATGGTCGTCGCGATGGCCCGCAACGGCACCGACTTCGGGGTCCAGGTCTCCGGGCTGGGGGACCGCTGGTTCACCGGCCCCGCGGGCGTGCCGGACGGTCTCTACCTCGGCGCGTACGGGCCGGACGACGCCAACCCCGACATCGGCGACTCCACGATCACCGAGACGGCGGGCCTGGGCGGTTTCGCGATGGCCGCGGCCCCGGCGATCGTCAGGTTCGTCGGCGGCGACGTGTCGGACGCGACCGCGGCCACCCGGTCCATGTACGAGATCACCCTGGCCGAGCATCCGGCGTACCAGATCCCCGGGCTGGGCTTCCGGGGCACGCCGGTCGGCGTGGACGTCACGCTGGTCGCCAGGACCGGGCTGCTGCCCACCGTGAACACCGGTATCGCCGGGCGGGTGGCGGGGACCGGCCAGGTCGGCGCGGGGCTGGTCAGCCCGCCCGCCTCGGCCTTCACCGCCGCGCTGTCCGCGCTGGCCCGCGCCGCCGAACCCGGGGACGGGCAGGTCCGGGACCCCGCGGCCGAACCCGGGGACGGGCAGGGCTAGGAGCGCGGGGCCGAACCCGGGGACGGGCGGGTCCAGGGGTGCAGGGCCGAGCCCGGGGAAGGGCGGGTCCAGGAACTCCCCACAGCCAGGCGGGCCGGACGGATCGGGCAGGACGGGCTGATCGGGCGAGCCGGGTCAAGGGCGCGAAAGGCGCGGCTGACAAGGCGGGCGCCCGCCGATAACATGCGGCGACGTCGAGGCGGGCTCACGGTCGGTGATCCACAGGACACGGATAACCGACATACATCACTTCATGCCATTCGTCATGTCAAACTTCCATAACGGAATGACATCCCGCTATCGTGTCCACCCTCACGAAAAGGCTGGTTATGGGGAACGGGGTACTATGACCGATCGCTTGCTCGGGAGATCCCCCAACGGACCCGAGGGCGGCGGCTCCCCCGGAGCGGCGTCCGAGGGCCAGGGCAGGCTGGTGGGCAGGCGCTACCGCCTGGTGTCGCCGGTGGGCCGGGGCGGGATGGGCGTGGTGTGGCACGCGCACGACGTGCTGCTCGATCGGGACGTCGCGGTCAAGGAACTGATCCTCCCCTTCGGGCTGGACCACGCGGGCAAGCAGGGCGCGCACCGGCGGATGCTCCGCGAGGCCCGCTCGGCGGCGCGGCTCAGCCACCCCGGCATCGTCACCGTGCACGACGTCGTCGAGGAGGACGGCCGCCCCTGGATCGTGATGGAGCTGGTCCGCGCCTGGTCGCTGGAGCAGGCCGTACGGCAGAGCGGGCCGCTGCCGGTGATCCAGGCCGCCGAGATCGGCGTGCGGGTGCTCGACGCGCTCCGGCACGCCCACGCCGCCGGAATCATGCACCGCGACGTCAAGCCGGGCAACGTGCTGCTGACCTCCGACCGGGTGGTGCTCACCGACTTCGGCATCGCCGCGATCGAGGGCGACGTCGCCATCACCCAGACCGGCCTGATGATGGGCTCGCCCGCCTACGTCCCGCCGGAGCGCCTGTCGGGCCGGCCGATCACGCAGGCCTCCGACCTGTGGTCCTTCGGCGCCACGCTCTACGCGGCCGTCGAGGGCCGGCCCCCCTACGAGGGGCCGGACGCGATGGCGGTGCTCGGCGCGATCCTCACCCAGGAGCCCGGCCGCCCCCAGCGGGCCGGTGCCCTGATCACCGTCATCGAGGGCCTGCTGCGCAAGGACCCCGCCGAGCGGATGACCGCCGTGCAGGTCGCGGAGCTGCTGGAGCGGGTGCTGCGCAGCCACGGTTCCACCACCACGCTCACGCCCAGCCCGGTGCCCTCGTCGGCGCCCTCGTCGATGCCGCTCCCCGGCGACTCCATGCCGATGCACCTGATGCCCCCGCTGGACGTGCCGCCGGGGCCGATGCCGTCCAGGATCATCGAGACGCCCTCCGGCCCGATCCGGGTGCCCTACGAGCAGGGCGCCGTCTCCTTCGGGACGCCCTCCGCCGACCCGCCCGCCGTCCCGCGGGCGGGTGACACCGGGTTCGTCAGCCTGTCCGGCGGCCACCTGCGCGGCTACGACGCGCTGCGCGCCCCGGCGACCGTGCCGGACGAGGGCCCGTCCGCGCCGCGGGCGTTCCCGGACGACCCGTTCGCCACGTCGTCCCCGTTCCCGGTCGACCCGTTCACCGCGTCGCCCGTGTTCCCCGGCGACCTGCACGGCCGCCCGTCCACCACCTCACCGCGCGGTCCCGCGGACGAACCCGGGCCGGCCGCGCCCGCTCGCGAGGGGTCGCGGCGGTCCGCCCCCGGCGTGCCGGAGGGCGGCCGGGCGGCACGGTCCGCCCAGGACTCCCGGTCCACCTCACCGTTCCGCGGCGGCACCCGGGCCGGCGGACGGTCACCGGGGGGCGACGCCCGCTCCCCGGGCGGCCCCGACCTGCGCCTGCTCATGCTCGGCGTGGGCGGCGTGCTGGCCATCGTGGTCGCCGGGCTGCTCGTCTTCCTCACCGGGAACGACTCCGACGCCACCGGCACGGGGGCCGTCACGTCCGCCTCGGTCCCTGCCGCGCCCTCGCCCCTGCGGGCGGCCGCGGAGGTCCCCGGCGGGTTCGAGCGGCTGAGCGCGGGCGGCGTCTCCGGGGCGGTGCCCGAGGGCTGGACGGTCAGGACGGGCGGCGACGGAGCGGCCGTCTTCTCCGGGCCCAGGCGCGGCGGCCGGAGCATCACCGTCGTCGAGGTGCCGGTCGCCGACCCGGTGACCGCGCTCGGCCGGGCCAGCAGGAAGGACCTCGACGAGTACACCGAGGTCGGCGTGGCGGCGGTCGACTACCGCGGCTGGAAGGCCGCGGACTGGGAGTACACCTACGTCCGGCCCGACGGGGTCCCCATGCACGGGCTGACCCGCCACGTCGCCGTGGACGGCCGGACCGCCTACCAGATCACGTTCAGGACGCAGGACCTGGACTGGGAGAAGAGCGCGGGGTCCCTGGAGACGTTCTTCGCCACCTTCACCCCGGCCGGCTGACCGTCCGAAAAGCCCTCGTGACGTGGTCGCGGGTGATGACAGACTTCACTCGTGATCACAAATGACGCAGACACCGACATATCCCCCGGCGACAGGGCGCGGGTCGCCTCCGTGCAGCGGCGGACGCTCACGGTGCTGTCCGTCGGCCAGATCAGCGGCGGCATCGGCGTCGCCGTGGGGGCCACGTTCAGCTCGGTGACCGTGGAGAGGCTCTCCGGCTCCACGGCGCTGAGCGGGCTGGCCGGCACCGCGACCGTGCTGGGCGCCGCGCTGCTGGCGCTGCCCACCGCCAGGTCGTCCGGGCGCGGGGGACGGCGGGCCGGGCTCACCCTGGCCTACGGGTGCGCCCTGGCCGGCTGCCTGGTCTCGCTGCTCGCGGTGACCGTGCACTCCTGGCTCCTGCTGCTGGCCGGGCTGGTGCTGTTCGGCGCGGCCAGCGCGGCCAACCTGTCCTCCCGCTACTCCGCGACCGACCTGTCCCCGCCGGGACACTCGGCCCGGCACCTGTCGCTGGTGGTCTGGGCCACCACCATCGGGGCGGTCACCGGCCCGAACTTCGCCGAACCGGTCGAGCGGTTCGGCGTCGAACTCGGCCTGGCCCCGGGCAGCGGCCCGTTCGCCCTGGCGCTGGTGAGCTTCGCGATCGCCCTCGGGGTCGTCCTCGCCGGGATGCGCCCCGACCCGCTGCTCCTGGCGCGCTCGCTGGCCCGGCCGGCGCCCCCTCGGGCGGACGACTCCACCGGGACGACCGCGGCCACCGGGGTCACCGGCCCCGCCGAGGTCACCGCGGTCACCGGGGCCACCGCGGCCACCGGGTCCACCGGTGAGGCCGCCGCCGCGCCGGCGTCGTCCGGCCCCGCCGGCACCGGCACCTCCCCGGCGGAGCCCTCCGCCCGCACCGGGGGCACGTTCCGTACCGGATGGCGGGTGCTGCGCCGGACGCCCGCGGCCGTGCGCGCGCTGGCCGCGATCGCGGTCGGCCACACCGCCATGGTCTCGGTCATGTCCATGACCCCGGTCCACCTCGACCACGGCGGCGCGACGTACACGGTCATCGGCGTCGTGATCAGCCTGCACATCGCCGGGATGTACATGTTCTCCCCGGTGGTCGGCTGGCTGACCGACCGGGCCGGGCGGGTGGTGGTACTGGTGGTCGGCATGGGCCTGCTGCTGGCCTCCGTCGTCCTGGCCGGAGGGGCCGGGGCGCACGACGTCGGCCCGGTGACCGCGGGGCTGTTCCTGCTCGGCCTGGGCTGGTCCTGCACGCTGATCGCCGGCTCGGCGATGCTCAGCGAGTCGGTGACGCTGGAGCACCGCACGGCCGTGCAGGGCCTGTCCGACCTGCTGATGAACGTCTGCGGCGCGACCGGGACCGTCCTGGCCGGGCTGATCGTCGGCGGCCTGTCCTTCGGGGTGCTCGGCGCGGCCGTCGGGGTCATGGTGACGGTCACCGGCCTGTGGCTGGTCCTGCCCCTGCTGCGGACGGCGTCCCGCCCGGCCGGTCGCGTCCCGTAGGAAGGTCCGCGGGGAGGGCACCGGGCACGCGACGGTTCCCGGACGTCCGGCGGGCCACACGGGAGAGGATCCGCCGGAACGTGACGGGCACGCCTCACGAGCACGCCTCACGGCACGGCTCACAGGCACGCCTCACAGGCACGCCTCACAGGCACGGCTCGCGGGCACGGCTCACTTGGCGTCGGCGTAGCAGCGCACCGCGACCGCCTGCATGGGGAAGCGCACCGGGGTCGCGCCGAACAGCAGCCGGGCCGCCTCCTCGGCGGCCCGGCCCACCGCCGCGATCACCTCGTCGGCCTGCTCGGCCGGGCAGTGCACCATGACCTCGTCGTGCTGGAAGAACACCAGCCGGGCCGGATCGGGCAGCAGACCGCGCAGCACCGCCATCAGCACCAGTGCCCACTCGGCCGCGGTCGCCTGGACGACGAAGTTGCGGGTGAAGCGGCCCCGGTCGCGGGCCGCCCGGCCCCCCTCGGGACCGGAGACCAGCTCCCGCCAGCCCGCCGAGGGCGGCGGCGAGGTGCGGCCCAGCCAGGAGCGGACCACCTTGCCCTCCTCCCCCGCGCGGGCCGCGTCCTCCACGAACCGGTAGGCCAGCGGGAAGCGCCTGCGCATCACGGCCAGCAGCTTGGACGCGTCCCCGCTGGTGCCGCCGTACATCGCCGAGAGCATGGCGATCTTGGCGTTGTCCCGCTCGCCGCCGAACACCTGCGCCAGCGCCTGGTAGAGGTCGGTCTGCCCGGCCGCCCTGGCCAGGCCGCCGTCCCCGGCCATCGCGGCCAGCACCCGGGGCTCCAGCTGTGCCGCGTCGGCGACCACCAGCGCCCAGCCGTCGTCGGCCACGATCACCTTGCGCATCAGCCTGTGGATCTGCAGGGCGCCGCCGCCGTTGGTGGCCCACCGGCCCGTCACCACGCCGCCGACCACGTACTCGGGGCGGAAGCGCCCGTCGCGGACCCACTGGTCGGCCCAGGCCCAGCCGTGGAAGCTGTAGAACCTGGCCATCTCCTTGTAGGCCAGCAGGGGCCCGACCCCGGGGTGGTCGGCCTGCCTGATGTCCCGGGCCCGGGTGGAGGCGACGGGCACGCCCGCCGCCTTGAACGCCCGCAGGATCTGCTGCGGGGAGTCGGGGTTGAACGCCGTGCCGAACGCGGCCGCCACCTCGTCGGCCAGGGCCTGCAGCCTGGCCGGTCGCATGCCGTGCACCGGGCGCGGGCCGAGCAGCCCGGTCAGCAGCTCGTCGTGCGCGTCCCGGCGCCAGGGGATGCCGTCGCGGGCCATCTCCGCGGCGATGAGCGCCCCGGCCGACTCGGCGGCGACCAGCAGCCGGAACCGGTGCGGGTCGGCGGTCCGCTCGACGCGGCGCAGCTGGTCGGCGTGGACCTCGGCGACCAGGTCCGCGTCCGGCTCCGGCGCCTCCTCCTCGAACAGGGTCGCCTGCCGCGCCTGGGGCCCGTGCGGGTCGTCCGGTACCGGCAGGCCGTGCAGCCGCGCGTACGCGGCCCTGGCCGACCGGGGCTCGCCGAAACGCTCCTCGTGGGCCAGGAGCAGGCCCTCGGTCAGCGCCAGGTCGTGGCAGCGCGCCGGCCGCACGCCCGCGGCGAGCAGCGCCGGGTAGACCTCCCGGGTGTCGGCCCAGACCCAGCGCGGGCGCCGCCCCTCCAGCCGGCGCACCTCCGCGGCCAGGTCGGTCACGGCCCTGGCGGGCTCGCCGTCGGCGCGGAGCACGCCCCCGCCCCCTGCGGCGGGTGCGACCGACACGTTCATGCCCCAACAGTGCCACGCCGCCCCGACATTCTCGTTCAGACGAGCGGTATGGCGATCTCGTCCTCGAGCGGGGGTTCGACCTCCTGCGGCAGGCAGCCGGTCGCGGCGAAGCAGCGGATCCTCAGGGTCTCCGGCGTCACCGAGACGTGCAGGAAGCTCTTGAAGAACGGCGGGGTGTCCCAGTCCGACAGCTCCGACAGGTAGCGGTGGAAGGTCCTGCCCACCGGCAGCCGCAACGGCATCGGCCAGCCGCCGAGGATCCGGGCGGCCCACCGCATCCGGCGGGTGATCGGCACCGGCGGGATGTCGCGCACCGGGGTGTTGCCGATCCGCCGGGACATCAGCGCCGCGCTCTCGGCGGGGGTGAGGTAGAGCCAGCGCATGCGCAGCCGGTCGCTGTAGAGCCTGCTGTAGAACGACAGGGAGTCGCCGCGCAGCGGGTAGCACCGGTAGTCGTCCTCGTGCAGGCCCGCGACGGTGACGCGGGGGATGGTGTGGGTGGCGTGCATGAACGCCCCCGACCCGCCCGCCACGATGTACTGGACGGTCCGCTCCCCCACCCTGATCGGGAAGCGCTGGTAGTTGTGCACGTCGCCGCCGATCGCCGCGACGTAGTTGTGCGCGGGGTCGGTGACGATGTCGTCGACGGTGCCGCCGCCGGCCAGCCTCGACGGCTTGTACTCGTTGCGGGTGTAGATGGGCTTGCCGGTGATGAGCACCTTGGGCCTGGGGTCGCGGGAGACCTCGCGCAGCCAGGCGGTCTGCTCGGCGTCGATGTCGCCGCGGATGCCGGTGTCCACGCCGACGAGCACCAGGCTCGGGGTCTCGATCGCCCAGTACGGCGCGGGCTGGACGGCCCGCTGGCCGGGCCCGGAGCGCCGCTCGCGCGCCCTGGCCAGCCGGGCCTCGTCGATCGGCTCCGGCCTGCTCCACAGCAGGCCGCGCAGCCCCGAGGGCGCGGGGTTGAACCCCTTGGGCGCGGGGGTGTCGCAGAAGACCCGCATGAAGCCGCCGAGCCCGTCGTACCAGTCGTGGTTGCCGGGGACGGCGTAGATCGGGGCGGGGTAGTCCTGGTACGGGCGGAAGAACTTGTCCTCGTACTCGTTGCCGGATCCGGTGGGGTAGACCACGTCGCTGGCGACGACCGCGAAGGCGGTCCCCTCGCCGATCCTCAGCATGCCCGGCACCACCGCGTACTGCGAGGAGTCGCCCTCCCCGGTGTCGCCGAGGAGCAGGAAGGAGAACTCCGGGCCGACGTCCACCGGGATGCGGAAGGAGGGGTCGACGCCCCGCTCGCGCTGCGCGGCCGTCCACTGGGCGCGGACCTGCCCGGACGGGTCGCCGAACAGGGCCGCCAGCACCTCGTTCCTCGACCGCCAGATCGTGCGCAGGTCGAGCCAGGAGAAGGGCTCCCTGCCGGGCAGCAGGTCCCTGAAGGTGCCGATCCGGGTACAGGACCAGCCCGCACCCTCCTCCGACACCCGGGAGGAGACCTCACGCCCGCGTTCCGCCGCCTGCCCGACATCGACCATGACCATATCTTGGCAATGATCATAGGAAGTCGCATCCGATCCGGGCGAAGGCGGCCGATCCGGGGGTGCCCGGACACCCTCTCTGGAATATGGTTCTACCGTGTACGCCTACTGGGAGACCGTTCCGACCAGGTGGAAGGACAACGACGTCTACGGCCACGTCAACAACGCCGTCCACTACTCGATGATGGACACCGTGATCAACTCGTGGCTGATCAGGGTGGCCGGGCTGGACGTCCACGACGGTGACGTCATCGGCCTGTGCGTCGAGTCGCACTGCGTCTACCGCTCCTCGGTGTCCTTCCCCGAGCCCGTCAGGGTCGGGCTGCGCGTCGGGCACCTGGGCCGCTCCAGCGTCCGGTACGAGCTGGGGCTCTTCCGTGAGGACGGCGGGACGGTCGTGGCGGAGGGCCACTTCGTCCACGTGTTCGTCGACCGGGAGAGCCGGCGCCCCGCGGAGATCCCCGGGCCGCTCCGGAAGGCCATGGAGGAGCTCGCGGTCACCGGGTGACCTCCCCGGGTCCCTGGCGCCGGATCTCCGCGCGGGCCCGGGGGAACGGGGCGGGCCGGGACGGGTCTCAGTCCCCGGGCCCCTCGGCCGCCAGCAGGACCCCGGGGTTGAGGACGCCCTCCGGGTCGAGCCGGTCCTTGATCCCGCGCAGGATCTCCACGCCCAGCTCGCCGACCTCGGCCGCGTGGGCCTCCCGGTGGTCGCGGCCGACGCCGTGGTGGTGCGAGATCGTGCCGCCGGCGCCGACGATCGCCTCGCCGACCGCCCACTTGGCCGACTCCCACTGCCCGAGCGGGTCGCCGGTCTGCGCGGTGACGACCGTGAAGTACAGGCTGGCGCCGGTGGCGTAGACGTGCGAGATGTGGCACATGACCAGCGGTGAGCCGAGCGAGCCGGCCAGCGAGAGCCGTACGGCGTCGTACAGGCGGGGCAGGTTCGACCAGAAGCCCGCCGTCTCCAGCGTCTCGACGGTCGCCCCGGCGGCGAGCAGCGCGTCGCGCAGGTAGGGCGCGGAGTAGCGCCCGTGCTCCCACGCCCGGCCGGGGTCCGTGCCCAGCGGGACGCCGCCGAGCCCGGAGAGCACGGCCGCGGTCCGCTCGCGCCGGGCGGCCACCTCGGCCGCGGTGCCCTCGTGGCCGGTGACGGCCAGGCAGCCCGTCCCGGCCGACGGCGCGCCGATCTCCGCGGGCCGGGCCAGGCCGATCATCGTCTCGGTCTCGTCGGACAGGCGCAGCACGGTGGGCGCGGCGTCCCGCTGGACCAGGGCCCGCAGCGCGGCCGAGCCCTCGGCGAACGACGCGAACCGCCACCCCTCGTAGACGCGCTCGGCGGGGACGGGCCGGACCCGCAGCCGCAGCGAGGTGATCACGCCGAAGGCCCCCTCGGAGCCGAGCATCACCTGGCGCAGGTCGGGGCCCGCGGCCGACCGGGGCGCCCGGCCGAGGTCGAGCGTGCCGCGCGGGGTGGCCACGGTCATGCCGACCACCATGTCGTCGAAGCGCCCGTACCCGGCCGAGGCCTGGCCGCTGGAGCGGGCGGCGGCGAAACCGCCGAGCGTGGCGTACTCGAACGACTGGGGGAAGTGGCCCAGGGTGAGGCCGTGCCCGGCCAGCAGGCGTTCGGCCTCGGGGGCGCGCAGCCCCGGCTCCAGCTCGGCGACCATCGACTCGGCGTCCACCGCGACCAAGCGGTCGAGCCGGGCCAGGTCCAGCGCGACGACCCCGGCGAAGCCCCGCCGGGAGGCGACCAGGCCGCCGACCACGGAGGTGCCGCCGCCGAAGGGGACCACCGCGACCCGGTGCGCGGCGCACGCGGCCAGCACGGCCAGCACCTCGTCGTGACAGGAGGGCAGCACCACCGCGTCGGGGGCGTCGGAGCCGTCCCCGGCCCGCATCCGCAGCAGGTCGGGGGTGGACTTGCCACGGGTGTGCCGGACGCGGGCGTCGTGGTCGAGGCGCACGTGGTCGGCCCCGACCAGGTCGCGCAGCCCGGCCAGGACCGGCTCGGGCAGCGCGACGGGCGGCAGCCGCACCTCGTCCATGCCCGCGACCCCGGCCCGGGGCGGGCGCACCCCGAGCAGGTCGCCGAGCAGCCCCCGGACCGCCTCGGGCAGGTCGACGGCCTTGGCGGGGTCGCCCCAGCCGGACCAGAGCATGGGATCCGCGTTCCCTGTTCGATGTTCCACGTCTACACTGTGACATATGACGTCCATTCGTCACAACACAGGCGCCCCCGGGAGCGACCAGGTCCTCGACGCGGCCCGCGAGGTGATCCTCGCGGTCGGGGTGCGGCGCACCACGCTCACCGACGTGGCCCGGCGGGCCGGGCTCTCCCGGATGACGATCTACCGCCGCTGGCCCGACGTGCGCGGCCTCGTCGCCGACCTGATGACCCGCGAGTGGGTGCGCGTCGCGGACGGGTTCGCCACCGAGGACCCGGTCACCGCGGCGGTGGCGACGGTACGGGCTCTGCGCGTCCACCCGCTCTGGCGGAAGATCGTCGAGGTGGACCCGGAGCTGCTCCTGCCCTACCTGCTGCGCCGCCGGGGCGCCAGCCACGAGGCCATGCTCGCCCTGGTCGAGTCGGCGATCGTCCGGGGGCAGGGGCTCGGCACCGTGCGCGCGGGCGAGCCGGCCGGGCTGTCGGCCGCGGTGCTGCTGACCGCGCAGTCGTTCCTGCTCTCCGGCGCCACCATGCTCGGCCCGCTCACCGAGGACGACCTCGACACCGAGCTGGCCACCCTCCTGGAAAGGTACCTGCGACCGTGAACTCCTCCCTGAACGCCGCCCGCCGTGCCCGCGAACTCGCCGAGGTACCCGGCCTGGTGGTGGACGTGCTGGTGGTGGGGCTGGGGGCCACCGGCGCGGGCGTGGCGCTGGACGCGGCCTCCCGCGGCCTGTCGGTCGCCGCGATCGACGCGCACGACCTGGCGTTCGGCACCTCCCGGTGGAGCTCCAAGATGATCCACGGCGGGCTGCGCTACCTGGCCAGGGGGCAGGTCGGGGTGGCGTACGAGAGCGCGGTGGAGCGCGGCCTGCTGCTCGGGCGGATCGCCCCGCACCTGGTGCGGGCGCAGCCCCACCTGCTGCCGCTGGTCCCGGAGGTCTCCCGGCGGCAGACGGCGCTGGTCATGACCGGCTACCGGCTCGGCGACGGCCTGCGGGCCGCGGCCCGCACTCCCCGCCGCCTGCTTCCCGGCCCCTGCCGGATCTCCTCCGGGCGGGCGCGCTCCCTCGCCCCGCCGCTGGGCCCGGCCGGGCTGCGCGGCGCCCTGCTGTCCTGGGACGGCCGGCTGCTGGACGACGCCCGGCTGGTGCTCGCCGTGGCCAGGACGGCCGCCGCCCACGGGGCCAGGGTGCTGACCCGCTGCCGGGCGCTGGAGGTCTCCGGCGACGGAGCGCTGGTCCGCGACGAGCTCACCGGGGAGACCCTCACCGTCCGGGCCAGGGCCGTGATCAACGCGACCGGGGTCTGGGCCGCCGGGCTGCACCCCGGCCTGCGGATGCGCCCCTCGCGCGGGACCCACCTGGTGCTGCGTCCCGGGACGCTGCCCGGCCTGGTCGCGGGGCTGCACGTGCCGATCCCGGGGGAGAGCGACCGGTTCGCGCTGGTCCTGCCCCAGGCCGACGGGCGGGTCCTGGTCGGCCTCACCGACGAGCCGGTGGACGGCCCCGTCCCGGACGTCCCGCAGGCCCCCGAGGAGGACGTCGCCTTCCTGCTGTCGGTGCTCAACTCCGTGCTGGAGGAGCCGGTACGGCGCGAGGAGGTGGCCGGCGCCCACGCGGGGCTGCGCCCGCTGCTGGACGGTGAGGGCCGTACCGCCGACCTGTCCAGGCGGCACGCGCTGCCGACCACCCGCGACGGGATGGTGACGGTGGTGGGCGGCAAGCTGACCACGTACCGGCGGATGGCCGAGGACGCGGTCGACCTGGCCGTCTCCTCGGGCCGGATCACCGCAGGCCCGAGCCGCACCGCGGCGCTGCCCCTCGTCGGCGCGATCCCGCCCGGCGGCCGGGGCGGCGGGCACGGCGGTGAGCGTGGCGGCGAGGGCGGTGGGCGTGGCGGCCGGCGCGGTGCGGCTCGCCCCGGTCGGACCGGGACCTCCGTGGCGGGAGGGCACGGCGGGGTCGCCGACCGGCTGGTGGAGCGCTACGGCGGCGAGGCGGGTGCGGTACGGGCCCTGATGGAGCGGGAGCCCCGGCTGGCCGAGGCCGGGCCGACCGGGGTGACCGGGGCCGAGCTGGTCTGGGCGGTCAGGCACGAGGGCGCCCTGGACGTGGACGACCTGCTCGACCGCAGGACCCGGATCGGCCTGATCCCCGCCGACCGCGAGGCCGCGCTCCCCATGGCGCGGGCGGCGCTGGCCCACCCGGTCCCGCCGGGTCCCGACGAGGCCTGAGGCCGGTTCGGGACGCGCCGCCGCCCGGGATCCTCCCGGGCCCGCCGGGCCCGGTGCGACCCGTGACGAATCCCCGCCGGGGGGCATGACAGGGATGATCACGGGCATAAGGGGCGGCGGGTCCGGAAGGGCGGGTCCGGGACGGCGCCACCCCGGCCGTCCGTGGCGTCGGCGGTGTCGGTGATGTCGGTGACCGGGCGCCCCGGACGCGGGCGCCCGCCTTTACCGGCCTATCATCGTTTCCCTCTCCATGACCCTGATGAAGGCGTTAGGTTAGTCTTACCTAAGTCAGGGAGGAGAGGGTGTGGGCGTGACGAACGGCACGGACAGCGCGGGCAGCGTGGACAGGGCGTACAAGGCGTGCCCGCACCCTCCCGGCTGTCACACCGGCCAGGTGCCCGTCCTCGCCAGCGCCACGGTCGGGGCCCGCTTCTGGCTGCTCATCGAGCACCCCGGCCCCTGGGCCGACCGCCTGGAGAACACCACCCTTCCCGAGGATGTTCACACCCTCCTCAAACGGGCCGGCCGCCTGGGCGTACGGACCCAGCTCATCCGCCGTCCCGGGCGCAGAAACCCCGTGGAAACCGGCATTCACGTCATGGTCGCGGACTCCACCGCCGCCGAGCCCTGGCTCGCCGAGGGCATCGTCGCAGGTCCGGACGATCTTGACCTTGACAAGCTGGTGGCCGGAGTGGTCCCGCCGTCCTGCATACTTGTGAGTGAGCCGGTATTTCTGGTCTGCACGCATGCCAAGCGCAACGCGTGCTGCGCCCGCATTGGACTTCCCCTCGCTCGGTCCTTGGCAAAAAATTTGCCGGACACAGTATGGGAAACATCACATGTTGGCGGCGATCTCTACGCCGCCAACCTTGTGTGCTTGCCACACGGCCTCTACTACGGCAGCATGTCTCAGGCTGCTGCGATCGCGGCAGCCGACGCGTACCGGTCCGGCGAGGTCATCCTCGACCGTTTCCGGGGGCGCGCGGGCATCCCTGAGCCACTGCAGGCCGCCGAGCATTTCGTTCGCGTCCATACGGGCGAACTGTCGGTCGGCGGAGTGGCCGTGGAATCCTCAAGGTCGGACGGCGCCGTCACCGAGGCAGTTGTGCGCGGTAGTGGCGTTCGTTTTCGGGTAGTGGTTGAACCCATGACGCTGACAACGCCATGTGGTACGGCTTGTGCCGACACGATCACTACCTATCGGCTGGTCACACTGGACAGGGTAACCCCTGTGCGGTATGCCACGTCCGCTCTCACTTGACCTGAGGGAACATCACGGCCGATCCAGGCGTTGGATCCAGGGACGTCACAAGCGTCCTATGCGGCATAAACCCGAAATACCTCTCACTATAAGGTGGTTTTCTCATGTCTCAGGTACGTCGGCAGACCGCCCGGCCTCGGCCCAGCTGGGGCTGGCAGGATGACGCCGCGTGCCGGGGCGAGGACCTCGTGCTCTTCTTCGGTCCCGACGGTGAGCGTCAGCCCGAGCGTGACATCCGTGAGCGTAAGGCCAAGGCCATCTGCGCCCAGTGCCCCGTTCGCGCCGAGTGCCTGGACTACGCGCTCTCCCGTCCGGAGAAGTACGGCACCTGGGGCGGCCTGAACGAGGACGAGCGCGCCTCCGAGCGTCGTCGTCGCATGCGCCGCGCGGCCAGCGCCGGCATCAGTGCCGTCGCCTGAGCAGCCCCTCCACCCGGCTTCCCCCATACGTGTGATCTCGCTCATCCCCTGCGAGATCACACGTTGTCATGTCGGGCCCCGCGCGTGCGGCACACCCGGGACGGGTGACCGCACGGCGGGGGCGTCCCACGCTCTCAGGGCCTGTTGCGGCCCGCCTTGCGCATCTCCTTGGTGATGCTCTTCCACCTGCCCTGCATCTCCTTGCGGAGCCGGGCGTCGCTCCGGGACGCCATCCAGGCCGCCTCCCGCTGAAGCTTGTTCCAGCTCTCCAGCCGCCGCTCCGGCAGCGTGCCGTCCTCGATCGCGGCGAGCACGGCGCAGCCCGGCTCGGTGTCGTGACGGCAGTCACCGAAGCGGCACCGCGCGGCGAGCTCCTCCAGGTCCGAGAAGACCATGTCCACCCCCTCGCCCATGTCGTACAGGCCGATGCGGCGGATGCCGGGGGTGTCGATGATGAGCCCGCCCCTGGCGAGCGGGATGAGCTCGCGGTGCACGGTGGTGTGGCGGCCCCGGCCGTCCCCGGCCCTGACCTGCTGGGTCTCCATGACGTCCTCCCCGGCGAGGGCGTTGACCAGCGTCGACTTCCCCGCGCCCGAGGCGCCGAGCACCACCGCGGTACGGGTGCCCTCCAGGTAGGCGCCGACGATGTCGACGCCCTCGCCGCTGACCGAGCAGACCGGGTGCACGTCCACCCCCGGTGCGGCGGTGGCGACCTCGTCCAGCAGGAACTCCAGCCCCTCGCCGATCAGGTCGGACTTGGTGACGAGCACCACGGGACGGGCCCCGCTCTCCCAGGCGAGCGCGAGCAGCCGCTCGATCCTGCCCAGGTCGGCGGTGTCGGTGGCGTGCAGGGCGGGTTCGGCGACGAAGACGACGTCGACGTTGGCGGCGAGCACCTGGCCCTGGGAGTCGCCGGAGAGCCCGCCCCGGGAGAGCCGGGAGACCCCTCCGCGGACGAAGGCGGTACGCCGGGGCAGGAGCTCCTCCAGCTCGAACCGGCCCTCGGCCAGCCGGCGGAGTCCCACCCAGTCGCCGACGCAGGGCAGCGCCACCGGGTCGGCGGCGGCGGCCCGGCGCACCCGGGCACCGTAGTCGGCCCGAAGATGGCCGGAGGCGGACATCACTTCGGCGGCGCCGCGGTCGACGCGGGAGACCCGCGCCGGGATCAGCCCGTCGGGGAGCTCGGCGGCCAGGGAGTCGTCCCAGCCGAGCGCGGCGAGGGTGAACGACGAGGACGGCGAGGAGCCGGATGACGATGAAGACGATGAAGACGAGGACAACGTGGTCACTACCTTCGGGAAAGGCGGGCGCCCCGTCGTGAGATCGATCAGGCGGGCACCCGGAGGTCGATGGACGGCAGGCTCGTCAGAAAGACCCGCATGGTCCTCACCTCCCGTGGCCTCGCGGCCGTCCCCCGTGGGACGGCGTCTTCGGGAGAAGCCTAGCGCAACCTCTCCCCGGGGAGGCAACCACATTTGCCCGCGCGCCACGGGCCGCCACGACCCCGCGGGCGGCCCCTGGCACGCCGGAGCCCGGAGCCCCTGGACGCGCCGGAGGCCCGGACACTCCGGGGCTCCGGACGTGAAGTCCCCGGACACGGAGCCCCCGGACACGCCACCCCGGGACACGACGGAGCCCCGGGACGCCGTCGCGTCCCGGGGCTCCGTCACGCCTGCTACAGCCCGGGGGCCGGGAAGTGGGAGGTGAGCTCCCTGACCTCGCCGTGCACGCGGGTGATGACGTGCGCGGCCTCGTCCTCGTCCTTGGCCAGCGCGGTCACGACCTGGTCGATCCAGGCGCCGATCTGCCGCATCTCGGCCACACCCATGCCGCGGCTGGTCACGCCCGCGGTGCCGATCCTGATGCCGGACGGGTCGAACGGCTTGCGCGGGTCGAACGGCACGCTGTTGTAGTTGGTCTCCAGCCCGGCCTTGTCCAGGGCCTGCGCGGCGGGCTTGCCGCCGATGCCCTTGGGGGTCAGGTCGAACAGGATGAGGTGGTTGTCGGTGCCACCGGAGACCAGGTCGAAGCCCCGGCCGAGCAGCTCCTCGGCCAGCGCCTGGGCGTTCAGCACGACCTGGCGGGCGTAGTCCTTGAAGTCGTCGGTCGACGCCTCCTTGAGCGCCACCGCGATGGCCGCGGTGGTGTGGTTGTGCGGGCCGCCCTGCAGGCCCGGGAAGACCGCCTTGTTCAGGGCCGTGGCGTGCTCGTCGGAGGTGGCCATCAGCATGGCGCCCCGGGGGCCGCGCAGGGTCTTGTGGGTGGTGGTGGAGATGACGTCCGCGTGGCCGACCGGCGACGGGTGGGCCCCGCCCGCGACCAGGCCCGCGATGTGCGCGATGTCGGCCGCGAGCACGGCCCCGACCTCGCGGGCGATCTCGGCGAAGGCCGGGAAGTCGATGGTGCGCGGGACCGCGGTGCCGCCGCAGAAGATCAGCTTGGGCCGCTCGCGCAGGGCGATCTCCCGCACCTCGTCCATGTCGACGCGGCCGGTGTCGCGCCGCACCCCGTAGCGGACCGGGTTGAACCACTTGCCGGTGGCCGAGACCGACCAGCCGTGGGTCAGGTGGCCGCCGAACGGCAGGCCCATGCCCATCACGGTCTCACCGGGCTTCAGGAAGGCCAGGTAGATCGCCAGGTTGGCGGGCGAGCCCGAGTAGGGCTGGACGTTGGCGTGGTTGACCCCGAACAGGGCCTTGGCCCTGTCGACGGCCAGGGTCTCGATCTGGTCGATCACCTGCTGGCCCTCGTAGTACCGCTTGCCGGCGTACCCCTCGGAGTACTTGTTGGTGAGGACGGTGCCGGTGGCCTCGAGGACGGCCCTGGAGACGTAGTTCTCCGAGGCGATCAGCTTGACGGTGTCGGCCTGCCGCCGCTCCTCGGCCCTGACGAGTTCGGCGATCTGCGGATCCACGCTGGAAAGAGCGCTCATGCGCCTTCACTCCCCTGTCATCGTCGACATCGCGCGAAGACCCAGGCGCTCGGCCTCCTCGCACTTCAGCTCCCCGGTGGTCGCTCCCACCCTATGCGCCAGTCACGGCTTAGACGATAGCGGACGGACCGGCCCGGCCGAGGCGGCCCGTCCCGTCCCCCGGCCACAACCGGTCGACCTCGGCGTTGAGCGTGGCGCCGATCAGCACGGCCAGCGCGGTGATGTAGAGCCACATCAGCACCGCGATGGGGGCGGCGAGCGAGCCGTAGATGGAGACCGGCGAGAACCAGGCGGCCAGCACCGCGCGCAGCACCGCGGCGCAGGCGATCCAGATCAGCAGCGCGAGCAGCGCTCCGGGCAGCTCGCGCCACCAGCGCGTGCGGACCGGGACGCTCACGTGGTAGAGCAGGGTCAGGAAGATCACCGAGCCGATGACGACGACCGGCCAGTACAGGACGTCGGCCAGCACCGCGTAGTCGGCCGGCAGGGCCCCGCGCAGCGCGGCCGGGCCCAGGACGAGCACGGGCATCACCACCAGCCCGATCAGCAGGCCCGCCAGGTAGAACCCGAAGGACATCAGCCGGGTACGGATGATGCCGCGCTCCTCGCCGAGGCCGTAGGCGACCGAGATCAGGTCGACGTAGACGAACAGCGCCCGCGAGCCCGACCAGAGCGCGAGCAGGAAGCCCAGGGAGATCAGCGAGGCCTGGTTGGCGGGGTTCAGCACGTCCTCGATGAGCGGGGTGACGACGGTGTCCACGGCGCTGTCGGTGAACAGCAGGTGGGCCTGCCGGTCGATCCAGTCGCTGACGTCCTGGACCGTCTCTGGGCCGAAGACCCGGGTCAGCTGGCCGAGCACGCCGATCAGGCCGAGCATGAACGGCGGCAGCGACAGCAGCGCGAAGAAGGCGGCCTCCCCGGCCAGGCCGGTGACCCGGTAGGTGACGCCCGCGTTCGTGGTGGCCGCGACGAGCACCCAGAAGTCGGTCCCGCGGATCCAGGAGAGCACGGCCCGCAGCCGCGCCCAGACGCCCAGGCCGCGCACCCGCGCGAGCCCGGCACGCCACCGTGCCCGCAGGCCGCGTGGCGAGCGCCGCCGCGGCCCCGGCTGCGGTCCCGGTCGCGGGGCCGGAGCCGGGGCATCGGTGGACGTCATACCGCACAACGGTATTCCCCGGCGCGCTTGATCACGAGTTGGGCGGGCCGGGCCGGCGTCACGCCCGGCCGGATCCCTGCCCGAGCGGGACCCGTCCGGTGCCCGGCGGGCCGGCGAACGCCTGGGCGATCGCCGTCCAGGCCTCCGCGGTCTCGCCGCGTACCAGCAGGGAGGTGTCGTCGAGGTGGCGGCGCTGCACGACCAGCAGGCAGAAGTCGAGCATGGGGCCGCGGACCAGGTCGGCGGCGTCCGGGGGCCCGGCCGTCCACGGCGACCCGTCGGGCATGGTCAGCTCCACCCGGACCGGCCGCGCGGGCGGCTCCAGGCCGCGCACCGCGAAGCCGTACGGCAGGGCGCGCACCCCCAGGGTGGCCACGTGCCTGAGCCGGGCGGTGGGCGCCCGCTCGACGCCGAGCGCGTCCGCCACGTCCTGCCCGTGAGCCCAGGTCTCCATCAGGCGCGCCGTCACGAACGAGGCCGCCGACATGTCCGGCCCGTACCAGGGCAGCCGCGTGCCCGCCTCCAGGGCGGCGAAGGCCTCCAGGCTCCGGGCCCTGGCCGCGCGGAACCAGGCGTGCACCCGGGGGGCGGCCAGGCCCCGGGACGCGGCCGCCAGCTCGTCCACCGCGGAGCCGCCGCGGGCCAGGAAGGCGGTCCGCGCGGCGCGGAAGGCCTCGGGGTCGGTGGCCGAGGCCGTGGCGGCGTCGTCGAACCAGGCGAGGTGTCCGATCTGGTCGCGTACCGTCCAGCCCTGTGCCGGGGTGGGCAGCTCCCACCCGGCCGCGTCGAGACCGGTGATCATGGCGTCGAGATCGGCCGTCTCGGCGCGCAGGTCCGCCAGCAGTTCGTCCATCAGGCTCACGGCGCCTCCCTCCTGTTCGGCCCAGGTAAGGGTAACGGAGCCATGTTCTGGGAGGGAACGGCCGCAGAATGGACGCATGATCTGTGAGAACTGCAGGGAACGGCGGCACGAGGAGTGCCGCGGGGGTTCCTGGTGCGACTGCCAGCACCAGCCGGCCGTGGAGCCGCGCGAGTCGCCGCTGGACTGGCCGCGCCAGGGCTGAGACGGCCCCGGACCGCGCCGTCCCGGGCCGTCCCGGGCCGTCCCGGGCCCCTGGTCCCCGGCCCGGATCTCACCCCGGTGTCCAGATCGTGGACCCGACATTGGACATCCGCGAACGCCGGGGTATCGTCGGAGACATGCCAGCGGACCCGTTGCTCGTCGTGCGACGCCACGTCGACCTCCTGCGTGTCCGCAGTGCCATCTGTTGTGACGTCCGTTGATCGTCGCCCCCTGCTGATCTTTTCCAGCTCGGCCGCGTAACCGGCGTCCTCCTCTGAGTGACCGACCCCCGTACTCGACGATGAGGCGGGAGGTGCCGCCGGTGCGCGTCCGGAACCCTTTCACCGAGCCACAACGAGGACGCGCAATGACGACCCCGGCCAAGCCGGCAAACCGGCACCACAAGCGCCCGCGCGGCGAAGGTCAGTGGGCCCTCGGCTACCGCGAACCCCTGAACAAGAACGAGGAGAACAAGAAGAACGACGACGGGCTCAACGTCCGTCAGCGGATCATCGACGTCTACTCCAAGCAGGGGTTCGACTCCATCGACCCCGCCGACCTGCGCGGCCGGATGCGCTGGTACGGGCTCTACACCCAGCGCAAGCCCGGGATCGACGGCGGCAAGACGGCCGTCCTGGAGCCGGAGGAGCTCGACGACCGCTACTTCATGCTCCGGGTCAGGATCGACGGCGGCCGGCTCGACCTGGCGCAGCTGCGGGTCATCGCCGACATCTCCAACCTCTACGGCCGGGGCACCGCCGACGTCACCGACCGGCAGAACATCCAGCTCCACTGGATCGAGATCGAGGCCGTCCCCGACATCTGGGAGCGCCTGGAGTCGGTGGGCCTGTCGACCACCGAGGCCTGCGGCGACACCCCGCGCGTCATCATGGGCTGCCCGCTGGCCGGGATCGACACCGACGAGGTCATCGACGGCTCGGCGCTGGTGCAGGAGATCCACGACACCTACATCGGCGACCCGGCCTTCTCCAACCTGCCGCGCAAGTTCAAGGCCGCGGTCAGCGGGTGCCCGGCGCACTGCACCGTGCACGAGATCAACGACGTGGCGTTCGTGGGCGTCGTGAACTCCTCCGGCGAGCGGGGCTTCGACCTGTGGGTGGGCGGCGGCCTGTCCACCAACCCGATGCTCGGCAAGCGACTGGGCGTCTTCCTGACCCCCGAGCAGGTCTCCCCGGCCTACGGCGGCGTGATCGGCATCTTCCGCGACTACGGCTACCGCCGCCTGCGGCACCGGGCCCGGATCAAGTTCCTGATCAACGACTGGGGCGCCGAGAAGTTCCGCGACGTGCTGGAGAAGGAGTACCTCGGGTACGCGCTGCCCGACGGCCCCGCCCCCGAGCCGCCGCGCGGCGGCCGCAGGGACCACGTGGGCGTCTTCCCGCAGAAGGACGGCAACTTCTACGTCGGCTTCGCCCCCAAGGTGGGCCGGCTCGACGGCGACAGGCTGCATTTGATCGCCGACATCGCCGAGCGGCACGGCTCGGACCGGGTGCACACCACGGTCGAGCAGAAGATGGTCATCCTGGACGTGGCGCCCGACCGGGTCGAGAGCCTGGTCGCCGAGCTGGAGGCCGCCGACCTCCAGGTCAACCCCTCCACCTTCCGCCGCCAGACCATGGCCTGCACCGGCATCGAGTTCTGCAAGCTGGCCATCGTGGAGACCAAGGCGCTGGCGTCGAACCTGATCGACGAGCTGGAGCAGCGGCTTCCCGACTTCTCCAGCCCGCTGACCATCAACGTCAACGGCTGCCCCAACTCCTGCGCGCGGATCCAGGTCGCCGACATCGGCCTCAAGGGCCAGCTCGTGGTCAACGACAGGGGCGAGCAGGTCGAGGGCTTCCAGGTGCACCTGGGCGGGTCGCTCGGGGTGAACCCGGGCTTCGGCCGCAAGGTGCGCGGCCTGAAGACCACCTCCGAGGACCTGCCCGACTACGTGGAGCGGGTGCTGCGCAACTTCGAGAAGCAGAAGGACGACGGGGAGAGCTTCTCCGAGTGGGTGCAGCGTGCCGACGACGCGGACCTGACGTGAGCGGCCCAGATCGGCACGCGAACCGGCACGCGGACCCGCGCGGCCCCGCCGGGGCGGCGGACGCGCCCCGGGGCGCGTCCGCGGCGAGCCGGGCACGCGACGGGGCGGGGGGGCGGCGATGAGCGAGCGAGCGGTCCCCTTCCACTGCCCCTACTGCGGCGAGGAGGACCTGGAGCCCTACGAGGGCGACGGCGGCTGGTACTGCCGGTCCTGCATCCGCGCCTTCAAGCTGAAGTTCCTCGGGATCGGGGTGCGCTCATGAGGCGCGGCCGTCCCGGGGCGATCGACACGACGACCGGCCGGGCCGCACGGGCCCGTACGGCGAACGAGGATTGGGTGAGCGAGCGATGACAGTGGTGGACGTCGAGGTCGGGTTACGCCGGCAGCGCGGTGCGCTCGACATGCAGGACATCGTCGAGTCGGCCGCGCGGTTCCTGGAGGACGCCTCGGCCCTGGAGATCATCCGCTGGGCGGCGGCGACGTTCGGCGACCGGCTCTGCCTGACCGCCTCCATGAGCGACGCCCTGCTGATCGACCTGGTCAGCCGGGTCAAGCCGGGCGTGGACGTGCTGTTCATCGACACCGGCTACCACTTCGCCGAGACGATCGGCACGCGGGACGCCGTCCGGCAGGTCTACGACGTCAACGTGATCGACGTGAAGCCGTCCCGCACGGTGGCCGAGCAGGAGCGCGACCTGGGGCCGCGGCTGTTCGGGCGCAACCCCGACCTGTGCTGCTACCTGCGCAAGGTCGAGCCGCTCAACCGTGCCCTGGAGCCCTACCTGGCCTGGGTCTCCGGCATCCGCCGCGACGAGGCCGTCACCCGCGCCGGCGTCAAGGTCGTCGAGTGGGACGCCAAGCGCCAGATGGTCAAGATCAACCCGATCGCCCGGTGGACGCAGGAGGACGTCGACAACTACATGGCCGACAACGGGGTGCTGATCAACCCGCTGCACTACGACGACTACCCCTCGATCGGCTGCGCCCCCTGCACCCGCCAGGTCGCCCCGGGCGAGGACCCGCGCAGCGGCCGGTGGGCCGGCATGGGCAAGACCGAGTGCGGGCTGCACGTATGATCTGGCGCTCCCGCGCCGCCGCTCCCCGCGTCCCGCTGGTCGCGGTGGCGCACGGGTCCCGTGACCCGCGTGCCGCCGCGACCGTGGAGGACCTGCTCGACCTGGTACGGGACGCGCGGCCCGGGCTCCCCGTGCGCACCGCCTACCTCGACCACGCCTCCCCGACGCTCCCGGCCGCGCTCTCGGGCCTGGCCGAGGCGGTGGTGCTGCCGTTGCTGCTCACCGAGGCCTACCACAGCCGGGTCGACATCCCGGGCGCGCTGGCCGCGGTGACGGCCAGGCGCCCGCTGCTGCGGGTGCGCACGGGCGCCACGCTGGGCCCGCACCGGCTGCTGGTCACCGCGCTGGAGCGGCGCCTGGCCGAGGCGGGCGTGGAGCCCGGCGAGCCCGGTACCGACGTGGTGCTGGTCTCGGCCGGTTCCAGCGACCCGAGGGCCAACGCGACGGTCGCCGGGATGGCCGCGGACTGGGCGAGGCTGCGCGGCTGGCGGTCGGTGACCGCCGCCTACGCCTCGGCGGCGGGACCGACCCCCGGGGAGGCGGTGCTGGGCCTGCGCCGGTCGGGGGCCTCGCGGATCGTGGTCGCCCCCTACCTGCTGGCCCCGGGGTACTTCGCCGACAGGATCCGCCGCGAGACCCTGGCCGCGGGCGCCGCCACCGTCGCCGAGGTGCTGGGTGCGGCCCCCGAGGTCGCGGCCGTGCTGCTGGAACGCTACGACGTGGCGGCGCACCGGCCCCGGATGCTCGCCACGGCCTGACCTCAGGAGAAGCCGAAGGCGGGTGCGGGCGGGGTGCCGCCGTCGTTCGCGCAGTCGAGCTGGACCATCTTCCCGGTGCGCGGGTCGAGCTGGCGTATGTCGTCCCGGCAGACCGGGGGGGTCATCTCCCGTACCGTGAGCGACCACTTGAGGGGGAAGGGCCGGGCCGCGGCGAGTTCCTCCTGCCAGCCCTCGAAGACGTCGTCCCCCTGGAACTCGCGGGGCAGTACGACCGCGGACACGACCTGCCCCTCGGCCGGGCGATTCCCGCCCGGGACCGCGCTGACGCCCTCCAGCCTCCTGTGGATGTCCGTGGTGTGTCCGTCGGGACCGGTTCCGCACTGGTGCAGCTGGGAGGAGCCGTCGCCCATCCAGACGACCGCCCGCCGCATCGGCCCGGAACAGCGGACGGTAACGTGCAACGGCTTGCTGCCGGGTCCGATCCGGAGTTCCTCGCGTGTCCCGCCGATCGCGTAGCCGCCCTTCGCGACCACGTTCCCGGGATACAGATCGCCCAGTGGCCGTGACGTCGTCGGGACAGTCGGGGACGGCCTCGCCATGACGCCGGTCCAGACGTCCAGGTCGTCGGCGACGCCGCCGGCGGGCGCGGTGAGGGCCGCCGCGACGGTGAGGGCCGCCGCGACCGCGCCACCGGCCGCCCAGCCGCGGCGGCGCCTGATCGCGCGGACGCGCCGGTGGACATCGGCGACGGTCACGCCCCCGCCGTGGCCCTCGTTCCCGTCCCCGTTCAGGATCTCGCGCAGCTCGGATTCGGTGATCGTCATTTCAGCTCCCCAGGGTGATCGCGACGACGGCCGCGGGATCGACGCGCAGCTTGCGCAGTGCCCGGCTGGCCTGGCTGCGCACGGTCGCGACCGAGCAGCCCAGGATCTCGGCGATCTGCCGGTCGGGCAGGTCGGCGTAGTAGCGCAGGACGATCACGGCCCGCTGCCTGACCGGAAGCCGCGCGAGGGCCTGGCGGACCGCCTCCCGGCTGATCACCGCCTCGGCCGCGTCGGCGTCCGGCGTCTCCGGGAGCGTCTCGCTGGGCAGCTCTCCGCGCCATCTGCGCCGCCACCAGGTGGCGTGCGTGTTGACCAGGATGCGGTAGACGTACGGATCCGGGTTCTCGCCCACCCTGCGCCAGGCGAGCCACGCCTTGGCCAGCGCGGTCTGCAAAAGGTCTTCGGCGCTTCCCCAGTCCCGGCAGAGCAGGTAGGCCGCCCGCAGGAGGCGGGGCGAACACTGCTCGACGTACTGCTCGAAGTCGGCCCGATCTCGCATCGGGGATCCTCACTGCTCGGTGTATGTCACCGATCACTACGCCCCGGCGCCGCCGGGGCGTTGCACGCGCCCGCCGCCCTTCGCGCCGGGACCGCTCCCAGCAGTGGTCCGCCCCCGGTTCCCGGTCTCAGTGCCCGGGCGGGTACGGGGGCTGCGGCGGGTACGGGGAGGAGGGGGGCTGCGGAGGCTGCTGCGAGGGGCGCTGCGGCCCGGCGGTGTGCCAGGAGGAGTGCGGGGAGTGGTGTCGTGGCTGCTCGGCCCCCATGGGGCGGAGGGGCGGGATCTGACGGTGGTAGGGGTCGCCGACGAGCTCCCCGCGCATCTCCTCCCACTGCTCGCGCCAGGCGGCCCACGCCTTCTGGATGGGCTTGGTCCGCGAGTCGCCGACCACCTTCACGTCGCCCATGATCGCGTAGGCCGTGACCCGCACGACGGGCGCGTGCGTGCCGGGCGGGGCCTCGATGACCTGGACCTTCCTGTCCCCCATGATGGCGATGCCGTCGAGCTCGACGTCCACGCCGTCCGGGACGATGATCTTCACGTTGCCCATGACCGCGGTGGCCATGATGTCCACCCCGCCGGTGCGGACCTCGGCCTGGCGCAGGTCCAGCACGACGTCGCCCATCACCGCGACCGCGCCGAGGGGCTTGTCGATCCGCCAGCTGCCGCGCTGCTTGGAGCTGCCCATCACCGCCACGAACCAGCGGCGCACCCGGCCGCCCTGGTCCGCCGGGGCCGGCGGGTAGGCGGGCGCCGAGGCGGGGCGGACACCGGGCAGGTCCGAGGTGACCACGGCCAGCTCGGCCTGGGTACGTGCGGTGTAGGCGGCTTCGGTGCGCTCGGTCAGCTCACCGAGGGTCAGCCGCCCCTCGACGGAGGCGACGCGCAGCCATTCGACGGCCGCCTCCCGTTCGGCGTCCGAGACCCGTATCTCCCCGGCATCAGTCATAACTCACAACATATCGCGAGTTGTCGCGATAGAGGATCCCTCTCGCGGATGAACCCGGGTGAACAGATCGATCGATCTCCGTCTCCTCCCCGCTCCCCCGCTCTCCACGGGACCCGCGCCCGCGACCCGCCTCCCGCTCGGCCGCCCACGCGCCGCCCACGCGCCGCCCACCGGTGCGCCACCGCCGCCGACGTACGGCCGGGACGCGGGGGCACGCCCTATGATCCGGAGGCATGTACCGAGAACTCCTGGACGCGGTGGCGGCCGACGACGCCGAGCGGGCCGAGCTGCTGCTGCAGAGCGGGACGGGCGCCGACCCCGACGGCGCCGAAGAGCCCACCGCGCTGTACCTGGCGTCGAACCGGGGCCACGTCGCCGTCGTGCGCGCGCTGCTGGTCCACGGGGCCGACCCCAACCGGATCAGCGGCGGCGAGGACGAGGGCCTGCCGCTCTGCGTGGCCTCGGCCTGGGACCACGACGAGGTCGTCACGGTCCTGCTGGCCGCCGGCGCCGACGTGGCCGGGCGGGAGGCGGGGGGCTGGACCGCGCTGCTGTGGGCGGCCGCCAACGGCAGGGCCGACGCGGCGCGGGTGCTGCTCGCGGCCGGGGCGAGCCCGGAGGAGGCCAACGACAGCGGCGAGACCGCGCTCACCCTGGCCACCCGGCGCGGCGCGCTGGGCGTGGTGCGGGTGCTGCTGGAGCACGGCGCCGAGGCCAACCGGCCCGACGGCGACGGCGACACCCCGCTCTCCATCGCCTACGACTGGCTCGGCACCCAGCTGGAGAGCGCGCTGCTGGAGCAGCTCACCGAGCAGGCCCCTGAGGACTCGCAGTTCGTGGTGGGGCGCAGCCGCGCCAAGGACGGCACCGACCTGGTCACGGTCGCGGCGGTGGGGCCGGACGGGACCCGGGTGGCCGAGCTGACCTGCCAGCGCGGGCACGCGGCCGTCGCGACCCTGCTGGAGGACGCCACCGGCGAGCGGCTCCCCTTCGACGACCTGGTGGAGCGGGCGATGCCGTACCGGGACGTCGACGAGGAGGCCGAGACCTGGTGGGCGGTGGCGAGCTCGCTGAGCCGGCGCGGCGACCGGGAGACCTTCGACGCGGCGGCGCGGCTGTGCGCGAGCGAGGACCCCCGCAAGCGGGAGTTCGCCGTCGACGTGCTCGCCGAGTTCGGCTTCACCGAGGACGAGAAGCCCTACCTGGAGGAGGCCCTGCCCGTGCTGCGGCGGATGGCGGCCACCGAGGGCGACGAGCGGGTGCTGCGCTCGGTGCTCGGCGCCCTGGGCCACCACGCCGACCCGCGTGCCCTGCCCGAGGTTCTGGAGATCATCACCGCGGACGGCTGGACCCGTACCCAGGCCGATCCGGCCGCGCTGGCCGCGGTGCTGCCGCCGGGTCACGCCGAGGGGCTGGCGCTGCTGGTGTCGATGACGCGCGATCCCGACCCCGAGGTCCGCGACTGGGCGACCATGGGTCTGGCGGGGCTGGCCGAGGACGGCGAGGAGATCCGCGAGGCGCTGGCCGCCCGGCTGGAGGACGAGGATCTGAACACTGTCGCCGAGGCCACCCGCGGCCTGGCCGCCCGGGGTGACGAGCGTGCCCGCCGGGGCGTCGAGCGCGTGCTCGCCGAGAGCGACGAGGACGACGACTACGCCCGTGACCTGGTGAAGAGCCTCTGACCGTGTCGCGGGGGCCCCCCCCCCCCCCCCCGGGGGGGGGGGGGGGGGGGGGGGGGGGGGGGGGGGGGGTGGGGGGGGGGAGGCGTGGGGGGGGGGGGGAAGGGG
>NZ_JBVJIA010000021.1:157805-164169 GCF_055586505.1 Streptosporangium sp. NPDC050148
CGCACCCCCCCCCACCCCCCACCCCCCCCCCCCCCCCCCCCCCCCCCCCCCCCCCCCCCCCCCCCCCCCCCCCCCCCCCCCCCTCCCCCCCCCCCCCCCCCCCCCCCCCCCGGGGCCGGGGCCCGGGGACGGCCGCCCTGTCGCGGAGATCGCAGAACAGGACAGATCACCACAAGCGCGTACGTTGTCCCTGCGAAAGGATGTTGAGATAGGAAGGAGCCGGTGACGCGCCGGACGAGTTCAGCGGAGGTCGAACGTGACCCATGACGTCTTCAACCAGGCCCACCCGCTCATCGGGCACGACGTGTCCGCCGACGCCGCGCTCATGGACGGGATGACCCGGGAGGGCGCGGGCTGGGCCTCCGGGGAGCTGCGCCGGCTCGGCCTGCAGGCCGGTTCCGAGCAGGCCCAGGAGTGGGGACGGCTGGCCAACGAGCATCCGCCCGTGCTGCGCACCCATGACCGCTACGGCCGGCGGATCGACGAGGTGGAGTTCCACCCGGCCTGGCACGAGCTGATGACCGTGGCCGTCGAGGCCGGCATGCACGCCACCCCGTGGGCGAGTCCCCGGCCGGGCGCGCACGTGGCCCGCGCCGCCAAGTTCTACGTCTGGGGCCAGGTCGAGGCCGGGCACGGCTGCCCGATCTCGATGACCTACGCCTCGATCGCCGCCCTGCGCCACAGCCCGGCCCTGGCCGCCGAGTGGGAGCCGCTGCTGGCCTCGCGCAGCTACGACTTCGGGCTGCGCCCGCCGCTCGGCAAACGCGGCGTGCTGGCCGGGATGGCGATGACCGAGAAGCAGGGCGGCTCGGACGTGCGGGCCGGCACCACCCGCGCCGAGCCCGCCGGGGACGGCGGCTACGTGCTGACCGGCCACAAGTGGTTCAACTCCGCCCCGATGTGCGACGTGTTCCTGGTCCTGGCCCAGGCGCCCGGCGGGCTGTCGTGCTTCCTGCTCCCCCGGGTGCTGCCGGACGGCACCCGCAACGCCGTGCACCTGATGCGGCTGAAGGACAAGCTGGGCAACCGGTCCAACGCGAGCGCCGAGGTGGAGTACCACGGGGCGAGGGCCTGGCTGGTCGGCGAGGAGGGCCGGGGCGTGCGGACCATCCTGGAGATGGTCAACATGACCCGGCTGGACTGCGTGATCGGCTCCGCGGCCGGCATGCGGTACGGCGTGACGCAGGCGGTCCACCACGCCCGCCACCGCCGGGCGTTCGGCAGGAGCCTGGCCGACCAGCCGCTGATGCGCAACGTCCTGGCCGACCTGGCGCTGGAGTCGGAGGCGGCGACCGTGCTGATGACGAGGCTGGCCGGGGCCACCGACCGGGCGATCGAGGGCGACCGGGCCGAGGCGGCGCTGCGCCGTACCGCGCTGGCCGTGAGCAAGTACTGGATCTGCAAGCGCGCCCCCGTGCACGCGGCCGAGGCGCTGGAGTGCCTGGGCGGCAACGGCTACGTCGAGGAGTCGCAGATGCCCCGGCTGTTCCGCGACTCCCCGCTCAACGGCATCTGGGAGGGGTCGGGCAACGTCGCGGCGCTGGACGTGCTGCGCGCCCTGGGCCGTGAGCCCGAGGCGCGGGACGCGTTCTTCGGCGAGGTCTCGCTCGCGGCCGGGGCCGACCGGCACCTGGACGCCGCCGCCGACCGCCTGCGCAAGGCGCTGGACGACCCCACCGACCTGGAGATCCGCGCCCGGCGCGTCGCCGAGGACATGGCGCTGGTGCTGCAGGGCTCGCTGCTCGTGCGGCTGGCCCCGGCGGCCGTGGCGGACGCGTTCTGCGTCTCCCGGCTGTCCGGCGAGGGAGGGCACGCCTTCGGCACGCTCCCGACCGGACTGGACCTGGGGACGCTCGTCGAGCGCGCCACCCCCGTGGCCGGGGCGTGAGCGGCGCGGGGCCCGTGCCGTGACCGGCCGACGGCTCCCGGCGGGTCCGGCGGTAGGGTCGGTCATGGCCAACGCCTCATGATCGAAAGGACAATCGCCATGGCGACGACACGTACCGCGACGACTCAGTGGAAGGGCGCGCTGCTCGACGGGTCGGGCAACGTCTCCCTCGACACGTCCGGGGTGGGCACGTTCGACGTGACCTGGGCCTCGCGCGCGGAGCAGGCCAACGGCAAGACCTCCCCGGAGGAGCTCATCGCCGCGGCGCACTCCTCGTGCTTCTCGATGGCCCTCTCCCACGGGCTGGCCCAGGCCGGTACGCCGCCCCAGACCGTGGAGACCAAGGCGGAGGTGACCTTCCAGCCGGGCGAGGGCATCACCGGGATCGTCATCTCGGTCCGCGCCCAGGTCGAGGGCCTGACCGCCGAGCAGTTCCAGGAGGCGGCCGAGACCGCCAAGACGAACTGCCCGGTCAGCAAGGCCCTGACCGGCACGACGATCACCCTGAACGCCGAGCTGCTGGGCTGAGACGGCCCGTCCGGGGCCCGGCCCGCGCCGGGCCGATCACGGCGCTCGTACGGCCGTCCGTGTCCGGCGGGATACGGGCGGCCGGACGGGGTCACGAAGAACACACCTAAATACCCGGACAAAACTCCTTATTCCCACCTTAAAGTGACAGGGGCGAGAACACCTTCACCACGGGTGGCGTATCAGAGGAGAATAGGGTCATATGCGCGAAGTCTGGCCGGGACAGTCGTATCCGCTCGGCAGCACCTGGGACGGCGTGGGGGTCAACTTCTCCCTGTTCTCCGAGGTGGCCGAGCGGGTCGAGCTCTGCCTCTTCTCGGACGACGGCCGCGAGGAGCGGGTCGAGCTGACCGAGGTGGACGCGTTCGTCTGGCACGGCTACCTCCCCGGCATCCTGCCCGGCCAGCGGTACGGCTACCGCGTCCACGGCCCGTACAACCCCTCCCAGGGGCACCGGTGCAACCCCTCCAAGCTGCTGCTCGATCCCTACGCCAAGGCCGTCGAGGGCGACGTGGTGTGGAACGAGGCGATGTTCTCCTACCGGTTCACCGATCCGGGCAGCCGCAACGACGAGGACACCGCCCCCTTCATGCCGAAGAACGTGGTGATCAACCCGTTCTTCGAGTGGGGCAACGACCGCTCGCCCCGCACCCCGTACCACCAGACCGTGATCTACGAGGCGCACGTGCGCGGGCTGACCATGCGCCACCCCGCGGTCCCGGAGAACCGGCGCGGCACGTACGCGGGGCTGGGCCACCCGGCGGTCATCGAGCACCTGCTGAGCCTGGGCGTCACCGCGGTGGAGCTGATGCCGGTGCACCACTCGGTGCCCGAGCACGCGATGGTCGCCCGGGGGCTGACCAACTACTGGGGCTACAACACGATCGCCTACCTGGCCCCGCACGCCGGCTACTCCAGCTCCGGCCGGCGCGGCGAGCAGGTGCAGGAGTTCAAGGCGATGGTGCGGGCGCTGCACGAGGCCGGCATCGAGGTCATCCTGGACGTGGTCTACAACCACACCGCCGAGGGCGACCACATGGGACCCACCCTGGGCTTCCGCGGCATCGACAACAACGCCTACTACCGGCTGCACGACGGGGACCGGCGCTACTACCTCGACTACACCGGGTGCGGCAACTCCCTCAACGTCCGCTCGCCGCACGCCCTGCAGCTGATCATGGACTCGCTGCGCTACTGGGTGCTGGAGATGCACGTGGACGGCTTCAGGTTCGACCTGGCCTCCGCCCTGGCCCGGGAGCTGCACGACGTCGACCGGCTGAGCGCCTTCTTCGACCTGATCCAGCAGGACCCGGTGATCTCCCAGGTCAAGCTGATCGCCGAGCCCTGGGACGTGGGGCCGGGCGGCTACCAGGTCGGCAACTTCCCGCCGCTGTGGATGGAGTGGAACGGCAAGTACCGCGACAGCGTGCGCGACTTCTGGCGCGGGAGCGGGTCGGCCCTGCCCGAGTTCGCCTCCCGGCTCACCGGGTCCGCCGACCTCTACGCCATCTCCGGCCGCCGTCCCGTGGCCTCCATCAACTTCGTCACCTGCCACGACGGGTTCACCCTGACCGACCTGGTCTCCTACGACCACAAGCACAACGAGGACAACGGCGAGGACAACCGGGACGGCACCGACGACAACCGGTCGTGGAACTGCGGGGCCGAGGGGCCGACGCAGGACGAGCAGATCATGAGCCTGCGCCGCCGCCAGCGCCGCAACCTCCTGGTCACCCTGTTCCTGTCCCAGGGCGTGCCGATGCTGCTGGCCGGTGACGAGTTCGGCCGGACCCAGCACGGCAACAACAACGCCTACTGCCAGGACAACGAGATCTCCTGGGTCGACTGGTCGCTGGCCGAGAGGGAGAGCGGCCTCCTCGGCTTCGTCAGGCGCCTGTCCGCGCTGCGGCGCGAGCACCCGGTGTTCCAGCGGCGCCGCTTCTTCCACGGGCACAAGGCCGCCGACGGCACCCGCGACATCGTCTGGTTCACCCCGGCCGGGGAGGAGATGTCGGCCGGCGACTGGCACACCGGGTACGCCAAGTCGCTGACCGTCTACCTGAACGGCGACGCCATCACCGAGCCGGGGACGCGCGGCGAGCGGATCGTGGACGACTCGTTCCTGCTGCTGATCAACGCCCACCACGAGGACATGGTCTTCGCCCTCCCCCAGCGGAGGTACGGCGGGCGGTGGCTGCGCGTGCTGGACACCGCCGACGACACCGGCGGCACCGGCGGCACCGTCGTCACCGGCGACCACGCCACCGGTGACGATCACATCGTTCACGTCGGCGGGTCCCCGCAGGTCCTCCCGGCCGCCGAGGAGTCCTGGCCGGCCGAGGGCTCGGTCAAGGTGACCTCCCGCTCGGTGCAGATCCTGCGCTGCCCGCGGGCGTAGCCTCCCTGCGGGCCCCGTTCAGGCCCCGGACGCGATCGCGGCGGTGAGCAGGACGAGCACGAAGGTGGCCAGCCCGGCCACGCCGTGCAGCACGACGGCGATGACCGGGAACCGCTGCTCGGCTCCGCGGGCGTGCCGTCCGCCGCCCAGCCAGCGGGTGAACATGGTGAACCCCAGCAGCGCGGAGGCCGTGAGCACGCCGAACGAGAGCCAGGCGAAGATCCGTTCCAGGGTGAGCACGTAGACCACCCAGCAGATCAGCGCGGAGACCGCCAGGACCGGATGCGTGAAGATCAGCAAGGTGGGAAAACGGGTGACCTTGGTCGCCTGTTGTCGGAGCCCTCCCCCGGAGAGCCACACGTACAGCAGGTAGATTCCGACCATCGCGGCGATCAACCACGTCACGATCGCGACCAGCCCCACGCATTCCTCCCGCGTCTCGGTGGAGGAATCATGTATCGTCCGGGGCCCGAAGTCACCACCGGCCATCACATCCGGTATCGCCCGCACCGGAGGAACCCGGCGTCCGCCCCCGTGCGAAGGTAGGGGCATGCGCCTCATCCATCCCGGGACGTCGGCCGGGACCGACCTCGCCCGCGCCTACGCCTACCCGGCCGGCCCGTGTCTGCGGCTCAACATGGTCGCCAGCGCCGACGGCGGGACCTGGTTCGAGGGACGCTCGGGCGAGCTGTCCGGCAGCGGCGACCGCCGGGTCTTCCACGTGCTGCGCGGCCTGGCCGACGTCATCGTGGCCGGGGCGGCGACCGTACGGGCCGAGGGGTACGGCCCGGCCAGGCCGAAGCCGTCCTGGGGGGAACTGCGCGAGGGCCGCCCGGTCGCCCCGCCGGTCGCGGTGATCACCCGCGGCCTCGACCTGGACCTGTCGGGCCCGCTGTTCACCGAGGCGGCGCCCGGCGCCCGGACGATCGTCCTCACCTGCGAGGCCGCGCCCGCGGAGCGGCGGCGGGAGGCGGCCCGGCACGCCGAGGTGATCGTGGCCGGGGGCGACCGGGTGGATCCCGCGCTGGCGGTGCGCGAGCTGGTCGGCCGCGGGCTGGGCCGGATGCTCTGCGAGGGCGGCCCCCGGATCAACGCGCAGCTGGTCGCCGCGGACCTGGTCGACGAGCTCTGCCTGACGGTGAGCCCGATGCTGATCGGCGGCGACTCCGCCCGGGTCCTCGACGGCCCGTCCTCGCTCGCCCGGCTGCGCCTGGCGCACGTCCTGCAGGACGAGGGGTTCCTGTTCATCCGTTACGTCCGGGACGGCACGGAGGCGCCGGGGGACGGGGACACGGGGCCTCCGGCGGACGGGGACACGGAGCCGTCGGCGGACGGCGGCGGCGAGGCCGGGTAGCAAGGCGGGCTTCCGGGTGCCCCGGCGTCCGGAGTTCCGGGTGCCCGAGGATCCGGGTCTCCAGGGCTCCGAGCGCCCGAGGCTCCGGATGTCCGAGGCTCTAGGGCCTGTACGGACTTCGGATCTTTAGAGGGGTTGAAGGCTTCGGATCCACAAAAGGGCTCCGCGAAGATGAAGACCCGCGAGGTAGCTTTCA
>NZ_JBVJIA010000022.1:0-153054 GCF_055586505.1 Streptosporangium sp. NPDC050148
CGTGACGGCGCCTGGGCCACCGCCAACGTCGACATCTCCGCCTTCGCCGGGCAGAGCGTCCGCATCCTGGTCGAGGCCGGTGACGCCTCCGGCGCCTCCCTGGTCGAGGCCGGCATCGACAACGTGAAGATCACCAAGCAGTAGTCCCGTCCGTTCCCGGGGCGTCCGCGTCGGCGGGCGCCCCGGCCCTTCTCCGCGGCCACGTCGTTTCCGGGGGCACCTCTTTTTCGGGATGACCTCGTGGCCGGTGGGCGGGGATCCTTCCCCCGGGCGATCCGCGGGTGATCCCCGGGCGATCCACGGGGGCGGGGCACGGGTCCTCAGGCGCGGCAGATCAGCTCGCCGTGCAGCAGCGACAGCCAGCCGTCCGGCTCCCCGGCCCACTCCAGCCACCCCTGGGAGACGCGGCGCAGATCCTCCTCGGTGGCGACGCCCGAGGTGAGGACCTGGCGGGCCATGTCGGAGCGCAGCACCCGCTCGGCCCACATGCCGCCCCACCACGACCGGTCCTCGGGCGTGGCGAAGCACCAGGTCGAGGAGGTGGCCGTGACGTCGGCGAACCCCGCCCGGCGCGCCCACGACAGCAGCCGCCGCCCGGCGTCGGGCTCGCCGCCGTTGGCCCGCGCCGCCGTCCGGTAGAGGTCGAGCCACTCCGTCAGCGCGGGCACCTCGGGGAACCAGGTGAACGCGGTGTAGTCGCTGTCGCGTACCGCCACGATCCCGCCCGGCCGGCACACCCGGCGCATCTCGCGCAGCGCCCCCACCGGGTCGCCGACGTGCTGGAGCACCTGGTGGGCGTGGACCACGTCGAAGGTGTCGTCGGGGAACTCCAGGGCGTGCACGTCCGCCACCGCGAACGCGATGCCGTCCTGCCCCCGGCGCGCGGCCTCCGCCCGCGCCAGGCCGAGCGCCTCCTCGCTCACCTCCACCGCGGTGACCCGGCCGGGCGCGACGCGCGCGGCCAGGTCGGCGGTGAGGGTGCCGGGCCCGCACCCCACGTCCAGCAGGCTCATGCCCGGCCTCAGATGCCCGAGCAGGTACGCCGCCGAGTTCTCCGCGGTACGCCATCGGTGGGACCTGAGCACGGACTCGTGGTGTCCGTGGGTGTAGACGGCGTTCGTGCCTGTCATGGGGACCTCTCCCTCGTCGGCGATCGCTCCGACCGTAACAGAGGTCTCATATTTCAAGAAGAATCGTCTCACATGATGGTCATGGTGGCGAGGTGGTCTCAGAGGCGGAACTCCAGGTCGGGAACGATCTCGGCGACGTCCATCTGGGCCTTCTGCAGCCTTCCCGAGTGGTCCCAGTTCATCGACTGCCACCGGGTGAACTGGTCGAGGACCCACATCCCGGACTGACGGCTCCCGTTCCCGGACCTGCCGTTGCCGCCGAACGGCAGGTGGGCCTCCGCGCCGGAGGTGGAGTTGTTGACGCTGACCATGCCCGCGCCGATCCCCTCGCGGAAACGGAAGACCGAGGCGGGGTCGGTCGTGTAGATCGAGCAGGAGAGCCCGTAACCGGGCAGGTCGGCCAGGTGGAGCGCCTCCTCCAGGGTGGTGAAGGAGGTCACTCCGACGATGGGGCCGAAGGTCTCCTCCAGGAACAGCCGGTCGTCGGGACGGACGCCGTCCACGACCACCGGGTGGTAGTAGAGGCCGCCCTCCCCGGTGAAGTCGCCGCGCGGGCTGTCGGCGGTGATCCGGCCGACCGGGCCGGAGACGACCCTGTGGTGCGGCAGGATCCAGCCCAGGTACTCCTCGTAGCGGTCGGCGAACCTGCGCTCCAGCAGCGGGCCGCACAACACGTCCCCGGACGGGTCGCCGATCGCGGCCCCGGCCACGGCACGGGCGTACCGGTCCAGGAACTCGTCGTGGACGCTCTCGTGCACGATCACCGTGCCGAGCGAGGTGCAGCGCTGCCCGGCCGTGCCGAAGCCCGCGAACAGCGCGCCCTCCACGGCCAGGTCCAGGTCGGCGTCCGGCATCACGACCATCGGGTTCTTGCCGCCCAGCTCCAGGCAGGGGGACTGCAGGTGGCGCCCGCACAGCTCGCCGACGGCACGTCCCACCTCGGTGGATCCGGTGAACCCGACCTTGTGCACCGTGCCCTCGGCCAGCGCCGCCTCCAGGCCCTCGAACGTCGTGGCGCCGTCGGCGAGGACCAGGTTCAGCACGCCGTCCGGCAGACCGGCCGCCTCGAACAACCGGTAGAGCGCGTGCGCCGAGGCCGCCGCGTACTCGGCGGGCTTCCACACCACGGCGTTGCCGCAGAGCAGCGCCGGGACGAGGTACCACGACGGCACCGCCACCGGGAAGTTGCCGGCGGTTATCACCGCGGCCACCCCGACGGGGACCCGGAAGGTGAACAGGTTCTTGTCCGGCATCTCCGAGGGGACCGTCTGCCCGTACAGCCTCCGGCCCTCGCCGAGGAAGAAGTCACAGGTGTCGACGATCTCGCGGACCTCGCCCAGCGCCTCGGCGTACGGCTTGCCGATCTCGCGGGTGACCAGGCGGGCCAGTTCGACGGCGTTGGCCTCCACCAGGCGCCCGATGGAGGCGATCACCCGCCCCCGGACGGGCGCCGGGACGCGCGCCCACTCCCTCTGCGCGGCGGCGGCCGTGCGGCACGCGGAGGAGAACGTGCCCGGGTCCGCCAGCCGGACCCGGGCCACCACCTCGTCCAGGTGGGCCGGGTCGACCGACTCGTAGGTCACACCGCTGGACGTTTCTTTTCCGCCGATGACGGAGACGATCTCGCTGGTCACCTTCGACCTCCCGGTATGGACGTGTAACCGCATTCTCCCCACGCGGGAAGAGGGCGTCACATCGGGCGGGAACGTCGGGGCGGGGGTGTCGTCAGATCATGCGGAAGTCGGCGAAGTCGAAACCGGGGGAGACCACGCAGCTCACCAGCACCCCCTCGTCGCCCGCGGGCCGGGCCGCCTGCCAGGTGCCTCCGGGCACCAGGACCTGCGGCAGCTGGCCCTCCTCCACCAGGGGACCCAGGGTCACGGTGGTGGCGGGCACCCCCTCGTGACCGCCGAGGACGAGCGTCAGCGGACCGCCCCGGTGCCAGAACCAGATCTCGTCGGAACGGACCACGTGGGGACGTGACTCCTCGCCGGGCTGAAGAAGGAAATAGATCCCGGTGGCCGTGGCCCGGACCCCGTCGTATCCGGGAGGGGTGAGCTCGGCGGAGGTCCGCCAGGTCTCGCGGAACCAGCCGCCCTCGGGATGCGGCAGCAGATCGAGGGCCTCGGCGAGCGGAGGTCGGGAAGGCATCGTCACAGACGGATTCTAGGGATCGCGGACGACAGTACGTCACGTCGCGGAGCGCGTCCCGCGGTCCTGCCGCGGCATCGGACGTTCCGCGGCACGGTGCGTCCCGGGACCCGTCCCGCGGGCGGGGACGGCCTGGTGGAGATCGATGTGGTTTTGTCGGCAAGGTTGGCTAGCGTTCGCTGCGTGATCGAACGGTGGAACCGGGATCAGGTGCTGGCGCTCGCGCCCGACGCCTCCTCCCAGAAGGCAGCCCACGGAGTCTCCTCTCCCGCCAAGTGGTCGGGGACGGGGGTCGGTGCCGACGCGCTGTGGGGCGAGTGCAAGGGCAGCGGCTCCAAGCCCTACCGGGCGTGCGTCGACCTGTCCGAGCCCGCCTACAAGTGCACCTGTCCGAGCAGGAAGTTCCCGTGCAAGCACGCGCTGGGCCTGTTGCTGCTCTGGTCGGCCGACGGTGTCCCCGCCGCCGACGAACCCGCCGACTGGGTGGGCGAGTGGCTGGACGGGCGGCGCGGGCGAGCGGCCAAGGCGGCCGAGGCCGGAGCGGCCCGAGCGGCCAGGTCCGCCGAGGCGGGGCCCGCCGACGGCCGCAGGGCCGACCGGCGCGAGCAGCGCGTGACCGCCGGTCTCGCGGATCTGGAACGCTGGCTCGCCGACCAGATCAGGCAGGGCATCGCCGGATCCCGGCGCCACGACCAGTGGGACGCCCTGGCCAAGCGCCTGGTCGACGCCCAGGCCCCCGGGGTGGCGGGCTCGCTCTCCCGGCTGGGCGCCACCCTGGACGGCGACGACTGGCCGGCCCGACTCCTCGGCGAGTACGCGCTGCTGCACCTGCTCTGCGTGGCGCACCGCCGTCTCTCGGCGTCCCCGGAGTCCCCGGAGTCCCCAGCGCCTTCTGCGGACGGCGCCGACGGCGCCGGTGACGCCTTCGCCGGGGCGGACGCCGGGGGAGCGGTGCCCGCAGGGCTCCTGCAGCGGGTACGCGACCGGGTCGGCTTCTCGATGACCAAGGAGGAGGTGATCGCCGGCGGCACCGTCCGCGACCGGTGGGACGTGCTGGGACGGCGTGACGAGGAGAACGACAGGCTGACCGCCCGCAGGGTGTGGCTCCGTGGCCGCGAGACCGGCAGGGTCGCGCTGGTACTCTCCTTCGCACCGGCCGGGCAGGCCCTGGACGCCTCCCTGGTCACCGGCACGACCGTCGACGCCGACCTGGCGTTCTATCCCGGCTCGGCTCCGCTGCGCGCCGTGGTCGCCGCCCGTCACCGGACGATCCGTCCCGGGGCCGGTTCCGTGGAGGCCCGTCCCGATGGTGCCGGGGCCGGTTCGAACGGGGTCGGTTCGAACGGGTCCGACGCGGTCCGTCCCGGTGCGGCCGGGACGACGGCGTCCGGGCCTGAGACGCCCGGCACGACGGCGCCCGGCACGACGGCGGCGGGGGGTGAGGACGTGGGAGCGGGCCCGCCGCCCGGCACGAGCGTACGGGCGGCCCTCGACCAGGTCGCCGAGGCGCTGGCCGGTGATCCCTGGCTCGACTCCTGGCCCGTGCTGCTGGAGGGGGTGGTCCCCGCAGGGAACGACCTGCGGTTGCTGACCGGCCCCTCCGGGGGGCTCGCCCTCCACCCGTCGGTGGGAACCCCCTGGCGGCTGGCCGCCGTCTCCGGCGGTCACCCCGTGACCGTCGCCGCCGAATGGACCCCCAGGGGCTTGCGCCCCCTGACGACCTGGGACGAGGAAGGCAGGGTGATCGTCCTGTGAACGCCTCCGCCGAATGGGAGGACCTGGTCTCCACCGCGCTCGTCGGGACCGACCGGCGCCCGATCCCCGGGCAGGCCGCGAGCGAGGTCGAGCTGCTCGAACGCGCGGCCGTGCACACGCTGCGGACGCGTGCGGGACGGCGGCCGGTCACCGGGGTGGAGCCGCCGGCCACGGCGGCGCCCGAGGAGCAGCCCGTGATCCCGCCCGCAGCCGCCGACCGGTTCGCCGGCCTTGTGGAGGGCAAGGGGCCGAAACTGCTCGACGAGTGGCTTGAGGCGGCCGCGGGGCGCGGTTACCGGCTCTCCCCGCACCTGCTGCCCAGGCTCCTCGACCACGCCGCCAAGGACAGGTCGATCCGGCCGCACGTCGGTGTGCTCGCCGGGAATCGGGGCCGCTGGCTGGCCGGTCTCAACCCGTCCTGGAAGTTCCTGCTGGAGGAGGTCACCTCCGCCGCCGTGACCGGGTTCGACGGTGACGAGGTCTGGGAGCTCGGCACCTCCGGGGACCGCCGCGTCTACCTGTCCGCGCGACGGGCGGCGGACCCGGCCGGGGCCAGGGAACTGCTCGCGGCGGCCTGGGAGAAGGAGACGCCCGCCGACCGGGAGGCCTTTCTCAAGGTCCTCGCCGACGGCCTGTCCGACGACGACGAGCCCTTCCTGGAGGCCGCGCTCGACGACCGCCGCCGCGAGGTCCGCAACGAGGCCGCCTACCTGCTCAGCAGGCTTCCGGACTCGCGCCTCGGGCAGCGGATGGCCGAACGGGCCGCGCGCCACCTGTCCGTCAAGCCCGGCAGGATCCTCGGGGGCGGGAAGATACTCGTCACCCCGCCCGAGACCTGTGACGCCGCGATGGAACGCGACGGCATCCGGGCGAAGCCCCCGCACGGCACCGGTGAGAAGAGCTGGTGGCTCCAGCAGCTGGTGGCCCGCACCCCGCTGGCCGTCTGGACCCGGCTGTTCGGAGCCTCGCCCCGCGACATCGTCCGTATGAAGGTCGTCGACTGGCGCCGGGAGGTCGTGGCCGGATGGGTCAGGGCCGCGGTCGTACAGGGCGACCCGGCGTGGGCCCGCGAGCTCTTCCTCGACGACCCGCTCGCCGACCTGCTCGCGGTGCTGCCCCCGGTGGAGCGTGAGGCCGTGGCGGTGGACTTCGTCCGTCACCACGCCGACCGGCACGGACGGCTGGTCGACCGCCTGGTGGGCGTTCCCGCCCCCTGGGGTCCCGACCTGACGCTCGCCGTGCTGGAGAAGATCCTCAAGCTCTCCTCCGGCAACCAGTCCTGGTACGTCGGCGAGGTCACCAGACTCGCCGGGGAGCGCGTCGATCCGGCCCTGCACGACATGGCCGCGCGTTTCTCCCCCGAACCCCCCATCCAGGAGGTCGCCGCCCTCCTGCGTTTCCGTGACGACATGTTGAAGGAGCTGCAGTAGTGACAACGGTTCTGCGGGCCCACGCCGAAGACCAGTACGCCGAGGAGCTGGCGATCCTGGCCAAGAGCGACGACCGGACCCGCCCGCCGGGGTGGAAACTGTCCCCCTGGGCGGTGACGACGTACATCCTCGGTGACGGCGACCAGATCACCCCGAAGTACATCGGGCCGCGGCGCATCGTCGAGGTGGCGGTGGCGACGCTCGCCACCGACCGCGCGCTGCTGCTGCTCGGCGTGCCCGGCACGGCCAAGACCTGGCTGTCGGAGCACCTGGCCGCCGCGATCAGCGGCGACTCCACCCTGCTGGTGCAGGGCACCGCGGGCACCGCCGAGGAGGCCGTCCGCTACGGCTGGAACTACGCCCGGCTGCTGGCCGAGGGCCCGTCCATGGAGGCGCTCACCCCCAGCCCGGTGATGCGGGCGATGGCCGAGGGACGGCTCGCCCGCGTGGAGGAGCTGACCCGCATGCCCTCCGACGTGCAGGACGCGCTGATCACCGTGCTCTCGGAGAAGACGCTGCCGATCCCCGAGCTCAACCGGGAGGTGCAGGCCTCGCGCGGGTTCAACGTGATCGCCACCGCCAACGACCGCGACCGCGGCGTCAACGAACTGTCGAGCGCGCTGCGCCGCCGGTTCAACACCGTCGTGCTGCCGGTCCCCGCCACCGCCGAGGAGGAGGTGGACATCGTCTCCCGCCGGGTGGGCCAGCTCGGCCGCTCCCTGGAGCTGCCCGAGACCCGTACCGGTCTGGAGGAGATCCGCCGCGTGGTCACGGTCTTCAGGGAGCTGCGCACCGGCGTCACCGAGGACGGCCGTACCAAGGTCAAGTCTCCCAGCGGCACGCTCAGCACCGCCGAGGCCATCTCCGTCCTCACCAACGGCATCGCCCTGGCGGCGCACTTCGGTGACGGCGTGCTGCGCCCGTCCGACGTGGCCGCGGGCATCGTCGGCGCCGTGATCCAGGACCCGGTCTCCGACCGTGTCGTCTGGCGCGAGTACCTGGAGACCGTGGTGCGCGAGCGCCGCGACTGGCGCGACTTCTACCGGGCCTGCCGTGACGCGGGCTGAGGCGATGCTCCCCCCGAAGGGCGTCCCCACGACCTCGGTGCGGGTCCCCGCGGCGGCCGGATGGTGCCGATGAGCGTCTCCGTGCTGGGAATCCGGCACCACGGCCCGGGGTCGGCGCGCTCCCTGCGCGACGAGCTCGAGCGGCTCGCGCCGGACATCGTGCTCATCGAGGGCCCGCCCGAGGCGGACGGGCTGGTCGAGCTGGCACGCGACCCCGACCTGCGGCCGCCGGTCGCGCTGCTCGCCCACGTGCCGGGTGAGCCGTCCAAGGCCGCGTTCTGGCCGTTCGCGGAGTTCTCCCCCGAGTGGCAGGCGATCCGTCACGCGCTCGGGGCGGGCGTCCCGGTCCGGTTCTGCGACCTGCCCGCCGTGCACAGCCTCGCCTCCCGGCCCGGCGAGCCCGGCGACGCGAGCCCGGACGCGGGTCCTGGTCCGGGTCCTGGACCAGGTCCGGGATCGGCCGAACCGGAGCGGACGGATCCCGGGACGGCCGGGGACACGGAGGACAAGGACGACAAGGACGACAAGGAGGAGGGCGCCGAGAGCCCTGGGGGTGTCACGGATCCTGAGGGCGCCGGGGGCGACACCGGGGACGCGGTGCCCGGGGGAGAGGGGGACGGCGGGGACGGCGGGGACAGGGACGCCGCTCCGGAGACGGTACGGATCGACCCGATCGGAGCCCTGGCCCGCGCCGCCGGGTACGACGACCCCGAACGCTGGTGGGAGGACGCGGTCGAGCACCGCGGCGACACCCCGTTCCACATGATCGCCGAGGCCATGGAGGCCGTCCGCGAGGGCCACTCCGCCGACGAGTACGAGGCGCGGCGCGAGGCGTTCATGCGGCGCACGATCCGCAAGGCGGTCAAGGACGGCTTCCAGCGGATCGCCGTGGTCTGCGGGGCGTGGCACGTCCCCGCGCTGACGGGCACCTCGCGCGAGGGGGCGGCCTGGGGAGCCGGGCTGCCCACCGCGAAGGCCGACGACGCGCTGCTCAGGGGACTGCCCAAGGTCAAGGCCGAGATGACCTGGGTGCCGTGGACGTACGGGCGGCTGGCCGCCTGGAGCGGGTACGGCGCGGGCGTCACCTCCCCGGGCTGGTACCACCACCTGTTCACCTCCCCGGACCGTCCGGTCGAGCGGTGGCTGACCGGAGCGGCCGGGGTGCTGCGGGAGGAGGACCTGCCGGTCTCCTCCGCCCACGTCATCGAGGGGGTACGGCTCGCCGAGAGCCTGGCCGTGCTCAGGGGACGGCCGCTGGCCGGGCTGGCCGAGGTGACCGAGGCGGTCAGGGCGGTGCTCTGCGAGGGCGACGACCTGCCGGTGGAGCTGATCCAGCGGCGCATGGTCGTGGGGGAGCGCCTCGGCCAGGTGCCCGACAGCACCCCGATGGTCCCCCTGCAGCGCCACCTGCGCGAGGAACAGCGCAGGGTGCGCCTCAAGCCCGAGGCCCTCGACCGCGAGTACGATCTCGACCTGCGCAAGCCCCTCGACCTGGAGCGCAGCAGGCTGCTGCACCGGCTGCGCCTGCTCGGCATCGACTGGGGCACCCCGCAGCAGAGCCGCAGCAAGGGCACCTTCCGCGAGTCGTGGTCGCTGGCCTGGCGGCCCGAGTTCGACATCGACCTGATCGAGGCGAGCGCCTGGGGCACGACCGTCCCGGCCGCAGCCGCCGCCCGCGTCCGCGACCTCGCCGACGGGGGAACGGCGCCGGTCACCCGGTCCGGCGCGTCCGGCACGCTCCCCGGATCGGCACCCGGTCCCGGAGGCGCGGGCCCGTCGGGTGCGGGTCCGGGGGGCGGGGGAGCGGGCGGGCCCGGTGGCAGGGCGTCCGGCGGGGTCACCCTGGCCACCCTCACCGGCCTGGTGGAGCGCTGCCTGCTCGCCGACCTGCCCGAGGCGCTGCCCCACGTCCTCGACGCCCTGTCGGAACGGGCGGCGCTGGACGGCGACGTCACGCACCTGATGGCCGCGCTCCCGGCCATGGTCCGCGTCCAGCGCTACGGCGACGTGCGCGGCACGCCCGCCACCGGCCTGACGGTCATCGTCGAGGCCATGCTCACCAGGATCTGCGTCGGTGTCGGCGGTGCCGTCACCGGCCTCGACGACGACGCGGCAAAGGACCTGCTCGGGCACATCGACGCCGTGCACGCCGCCGTCGCCCTCCTCGACACCGACCCGGCAGGCTCCGCGAACTCCGCGGGCTCGGCCGGTTCCACGGGCTCGGCCGCCTCCCTCGGTGCCACGGGTTCCGGGACGGCCGTCGACACGGACCTCACGGCTCCCGAGGGCCCTGCGGGTTCTGCGGATTCCGCGAACCCCACGGACCCGACGGACCCGACGGACCCCGCAGGCTCCGCAGGGGCCGGTCCGGCCGGTTCCCCGGGTGCCGACGGTCCCGAGGAGCGGGTCAACGGTTCCGGGGAGCGGGTCGCCGGAGCGGAGGAGGCGCCGAGAGCGCGGTGGCTGGCGGCGTTGCGCGCGGCCTCGGGCCGTGCCGACCTGCACGGCCTCATCGAGGGACGGCTCACCAGGATCCTGCTGGACGCCGGAGACCTCGACACGACCGAGGTGGACCGGAGGATGTCGCGCGCGATGTCGGCCGGGCACCCTCCGGCCAGGGCGGCCGCGTGGGTCGAGGGCTTCCTGTCGGGCGGTGGGCTGTTGCTGGTCCACGATCCGCGACTGCTCGGGCTGGTCGACGCCTGGCTCACCGGGCTCGCCCCGGAGACCTTCGTCGACGTCCTGCCGCTGCTGCGCAGGACGTTCGGTGCCTTCGCCGCCCCGGAACGCCGCTCGATCGGCTCGCGCGTCCGCTCGCTGGGCACGGGCACCGCCGACCGGGCACCGGAGGCGGAGGACTTCGACGAGGAGCGCGCGGCACCGGCCGTGCGGACCGTACTGGCGATCCTGGGAAGGACGGGACGGACCGATGGATGAGAGGCTGCGCCGCTGGCGGATGGTCCTGGGCGGCGACGCAGACGGCACCGGCTGCTCGCTGACCGGGACCGACGCCCAGATGGACGGTGCCCTGGCCGCCCTGTACAACGGCGGCGGCGCGGGGGCGGGTGAGCGGAGCGGAGGTCTGGGCGCCTCCGCGCCCAGGGTGGCGCGCTGGCTGGGCGACATCCGGTCCTACTTCCCCTCGACCGTCGTCCAGGTCATGCAGAAGGACGCGGTCCAGCGGCTGAACATGACCCGGTTGCTCATGGAGCCGGAGATGCTCGAGGCCGTCGAGCCCGACGTCCACATGGTCGGCACGCTGCTGTCGCTCAACCGGGTGATGCCGGAGAAGGCGCGCGAGTCGGCCCGGGCCCTGGTCCGCAAGGTCGTCTCCGAGCTGGAGCGGAAGCTCGTGCAGAAGACGAAGGCCGCGGTGACCGGGGCGCTGGACCGCTCGGCCCGGACCCACCGGCCCAAGCGGGTCGCCGACATCGACTGGGACCGCACGATCCGCGTCAACCTGAAGAACTACCTGCCCGACCGCAACACCGTGATCCCCTCCAGGCTCGTCGGGTACGGCAGGCGGCAGCGGGCGGTCCAGCGCGAGGTCGTGCTCTGCATCGACCAGAGCGGGTCGATGGCCGCCTCCGTCGTCTACTCCAGCGTCTTCGGCGCGGTCCTGGCCTCGATGAGCTCGCTGAGGACCTCGCTGGTCGTCTTCGACACGGCGGTGGTCGATCTCACCGACCAGCTTCACGATCCCGTGGAGCTGTTGTTCGGCACCCAGCTCGGCGGCGGCACCGACATCAACCGGGCCATCGCCTACAGCCAGGGTCTCATCACCCGTCCCACTGATTCGATCTTCATTCTGATCAGTGACCTCTACGAGGGCGGGGTGCGCGAGGAGATGCTCCGCAGGGTCGCCCAGATGACCGCGGCCGGGGTGCAGGTGATCGTGCTGCTCGCGCTCTCGGACGAGGGCGCGCCCTTCTACGACCACGACAACGCCGCGGCGCTCGCCGCCATGGGGGTGCCGGCCTTCGCCTGCACACCGGACGCCTTCCCCGACCTGATGGCGGCGGCGATCGAGCGTCGCGACGTCGGCCAGTGGGCCGAGCGGGCGCTGGGGCGCAGCGCCGGGTGATCGTTGGCGCCGGGTGATCCTTCCGGGCGGCCGGGGCCGGGCGTTCACCCGGTGCCGGCGCCGGCGCCGATGACCCGCCCGGCCAGCACGACCAGCCATCGGCCGCACGCGCATCGCGCGTACCGGACGGTTCCCTCCGAGGTGTGGTGGGTGGACGCCGGAACGGCGGCCGGCCGCCCGCACGAGGGGCAGGCGGGCCGCCGTCCGGTCGAGATCTCGTCTGTCATACGTCCAGCGTGCTGTAAGCGGTTAATACACCTCAACCATTACAGCGGTACGACTTACCCCTTACATCGCCGCCGGTGTCGGATACCGGGGCCGGGTGCCGGGTGCCGAGGCCGGATGCCGGGTGCCGGTTCAGCGCGGTGTCTGCTGGTGGAAGACCAGCCTCCAGCCGTCCTGGCGGCGCGCGTACAGGCTGCTCATCAGGGCCGAGTACGGCGGGGCGCCGTCGCGCCGGGCGAGGACGCCGTAGGTGACCAGCGCGGTGTCGGTCGTGGGGTGGGACACGCGCGGGTCCTGAAGCTCGTAGGAGGACCAGGGCCGCCCCGACATGGCCTTCACGATCGCCGCCCGGTCGTCGAGCACCATGCCGCCGGGCAGCAGCATGACGACCGTGCGGTCGAGGATCCGCTCGTAGAACCCGGTGGCGGCCTCCGGGGTGGAGGAGAGCGCCTGCCAGCCCTGCCTCTCAAGGTCGATCATGTCGTCCCGTGTCACTCTTCGTCTCCGTCCTCTCCTGCCGCCCGGGCCGTCCGGCCCCTCCCAATGAAGATCATTTTTATGGTACGATGCGTATGTCATGACACGTCATGACGACACCACCGCCATTCTTCCCACCGACGCCGAGCTGCTCCCCGCGGCCTACGTGGACGCGTTCAACTCGGGGAACGCCGAGCGCCTGGACGGCCTCTACGAGGACGCGAGCGTGCTCGTCCCCTCCCCGGGCCATCCGGCCACCGGTGCGGAACGGGCCGCCGCCGACCGCCATCTCCTCGGTTTCGGCCTGCCGATCGACGCCCGGCTGCGGCACGCCTACGTCGCCGGAGACGTCGCCCTGCTCGTCGTCGACTGGTCCCTTCGCGGTACGGGCGCCGACGGCCACGAGGTCCACCTCGGGGGAACCGCGGCCGACGTCGCGCGACGGGGGCCGGACGGGCTGTGGCGCTACGCCGTCAACAACCCCTTCGGAACCGGCCGGGCCCCGCACTGAGCCCCATCGGTCCCTGGTGACGGCAGAGGCCCCCTGCCCGGCCGTCACCTCGGTGTGATCGCCGGCCCCGCTCACCTCGACCGGCTCTACCTGGTGATCACCGGCGGCCGGGCGCGACGACCGCGACGCGTACGACGAACACGACCACGACGCGTACAAGGCGTGCGACGACCACGACGACCACGACGCGTACGACACGTGCGACGACCGTGACGACCACGACGCGTACGACGGGGCGGGGCGGGGTCCCGCGACGGTCAGGGATCCACCGTCGCGCGCATGCGCAGCAGGAAGTCGCGCTCGGCCGCGTTGCCGACGAGGTCGAGCGCGGCGTCGTACGCCCGGGTCGCCTCGGAGGCGCGGCCCAGGCGCCGCAGCAGATCGGCCCGGACGGCGTGGAACAGGTGGTAGCGGCCCAGGTCGAGACCGTCGACCAGGTCGAGCGCAGCGCCCGGTCCCTCGACCTCGGCCACCGCGACCGCGCGGTTGAGGGCCACCACCGGTCCCGGCGCGAACTCCAGCAGCCGGTCGTACAGGGCCAGGATCTGCCGCCAGTCGGTGGCGGCCGCGATCGGCGCGTCCGAGTGCACCGCGTTGATCGCCGCCTGGATCTGGTACGGGCCCGGCAGGCCGCGCCGCAGGCAGCGCCGGACGATGGCCTGCCCCTCGGCGATGAGCTCCCGGTCCCACAGGCTCCGGTCCTGGTCGGCCAGGAGCACGAGGTCGCCGCCGGGGGTGACGCGGGCGGCCCGACGCGACTCGGCGAGCAGCATGAGCGCGAGCAGTCCCAGCACCTCGGGCTCGTCGGGCATCAGCTCGGCCAGCAGCCGTCCCAGGCGGACGGCCTCGGCGCACAGGTCCTCGCGGACCAGCCGGTCGCCCGTGCTGGCCGTGTGCCCCTCGGTGAAGACGAGGTAGACCACGGCCAGCACGGCCCGCAGGCGATCGGGCAGCTCGGCCTCGGCGGGGATCCGGTAGGGGATCCCCGCTTCGCGGATCTTGTTCTTGGCCCTGACCAGCCGCTGGGCCATGGTCGGCTCGGGGACCAGGAACGCGCGCGCGATCTCGGCCGTGGTGAGCCCGCCCAGCAACCGCAGCGTCAGCGCGACGCGGGCGCCGGTGGAGAGCGCGGGATGGCAGCAGGTGAAGATCAGCCTCAGCCGGTCGTCGCGCACTGGGCCCTCCTCGACGGGTTCACCGGGGGTGTGCAACAGGGCCGCCTGGGCGTGCCGGTCCTGGCGGGTGGCCTCCCGGCGCAGCCGGTCGATCGCCCGGTTGCGGGCGGTGGTGATGATCCACCCCGCCGGGCTCGGGGGAGGGCCGGTGACCGGCCACCGCCGTACCGCCTCGGTGAACGCGTCCTGGACCGCCTCCTCGGCGAGGTCGATGTCACCGAGGTGGCGGATCAGTACGGCCACCGCGCGGCCGTACTCCCGGCGGAACACGCCTTCGATCTGCTCGGCGGACGGGCCCGTCATGGCGGAGGTCAGTCCTCGGCCTCGCCCTCGAGGGGACGCACCTCGACCGGGAGCGTGGTCGCGCCGGCGAGCTTGCGTCCCCATTCCAGGGCGGCGTCGAGATCGGGTGCCTTGATGACGGTGAACCCGCCGATGTGCTCCTTGCCCTCGGTGAACGGGCCGTCGGTGGTCAGCGCCTCACCGTCACGGACCCGCACCACGGTGGCCGAGCTCGCCGGATACAGCCCTCCGGCGAAGACCCACGCCCCCGCCTCCTTGATCTCCCGCTCCACGGCCCCGACGTCCCGCATGATGGGCTCCAGTTCACCGGACGGCAGGGTGCCGTCGGGCTGGTACACGCTGAGCAGATACTGCTTCATGGTCGATCCTCCTGGTTCTCGCGGCCACCGGCGCCACCACCCCCCGGTGGCGGACCCCGTCGCCGCCGGGCACGGCACGGTGCCGGCCCCTCACCTCCTACACGAACGGTCCTCGCCCGGATCGACATCGCACGCGGGAGAACCGGAATTTTTTCCGTACGGCCCGCGCGGCCCGTCCGTCCGGCGCGGTCCACGCGTTCCCGGTGGGCCCGACGGGGTGCACCGGGGCATGCCGGGGCCCGCCCGCGCTCGCAGGCCACCGAGAGCACCGAGAGCACCGGAGCACCGAGAGCACGGGGGCGTCGGAGCACCGAGGGCGTCGAGGGCACCGAGGGCGTCGAGAGCACCGGGGCGTCGGGGAGGACCCCGGTCACGAAGGCGGTGCCGAGCACGGGTGGTCGGCGGCGCCCTGGTCGAGGAGGTCCTCGTACACGCCGACCTTGTGGTTGATCAGGTCCATGCACCGCGAAAGGCCGTCGATCTGTGCCATCACCCGCTCCCTGTGCAGGCGCAGCAGGGCGAGCCGCTCCTCCTCGTTACCGGTTCCCTGCCGGACGAACTCGGTGTAGCGGCGGATGTCGGGCAACGGCATGCCCGAGGCGCGCAGGACGATGCACAGGGTCAGCCACTCCACGTCGCCCTCACCGTAGACGCGACGCCCGCCGGGGCCGCGCCGTACCGGATCGATCAGGATGCCCTCGCGCTCGTAGAAACGCAGGGCGTGGACGCTCAGTCCCGTGCGCTCGGCGACCTGCCCGATGCTCAAACCCGGTGTGACATCCCGCATGCCGTCCAGGATACGGACTTGATCTGGAGTCGACTCCAGCTCCTAGGATGCGGACTCGAGCGGCCCTTACGTCACGGTCATCGCGGGGCGCGACGGCGACGGCGCCGACGGGCACGCCGGGCACGCCGGGCACAGGGCCGCCGCGTTCTCGTCGCCGGGTACGGCCCCGACCGTCCCGGCACGTCCTCACCGGCACCCGCCGGACGTCAGCAAGGGAGCCTGACCATGCGCTACCGCATTCTCGGCGGCACCGGCATCGAGGTGAGCGTCCACTGCCTCGGGACCATGATGTTCGGCGCGGTCGGCAACGCCGACCACGACGACTGCGCCCGCATCGTCCACGCCGCGCTCGACCGGGGGATCAACTTCGTCGACACCGCCGACATGTACTCGGCGGGGGAGTCCGAGGAGATCCTCGGGAAGGCGCTGAAGGGGCGCCGCGACGACGTCGTGCTCGCCACCAAGGTGCACTTCAGGATGGGCGAGGGGCCCAACCGGAGCGGCAACTCGCGTCGCTGGATCCTCAGGGAGGTCGAGGAGAGCCTCAGGCGCCTGCGTACCGACTGGATCGACCTCTACCAGATCCACCGTCCCGACCGCTCGACCGACATCGAGGAGACGCTCTCGGTGCTGAGCGACCTCGTCCGCCAGGGGAAGATCCGCGCCTTCGGCTGTTCGAGCTTCCCGGCCGAGGAGATCGTCGAGGCGCACCACGTCGCCGAGCGCCGCGGCCTGCAGCGCTTCAGGACCGAGCAGCCGCCCTACTCCCTGCTCGCCCGGGGCGTCGAGGCCGACGTGCTCCCGGTCTGCGGGCGGTACGGGATGGGGGTGCTGACCTGGAGCCCGCTCGCCTCGGGCTTCCTGTCCGGCGCGTACCGCAGGGGGCGGCCCGTCGACCTGTCCACCGGCCGTCCCGCCCTGACCCCGGCGCGCTTCGACCCCGCCCTCCCGGAGAACGCCGCCAAGTTCGACGCCCTCGAGAAGCTGGTCGCCCTCGCGGAGGACCTGGGCTGCTCGCTTCCCGCGCTCGCCGTGGCCTTCGCCGCGGCGCACCCCGCCGTCACCTCGGTGATCACGGGGCCGCGGACCATGGGGCACCTGGAGGAGCTGCTGAAGGGCGCCCCGCTCACCCTCGACGACGCCACCCTCGACCGGATCGACGAGATCGTCCCGCCCGGGACGAACCTGTACCCCCCGGACGGTGCCTGGCGCCCGCCGTCGCTGGCCGACGCCGCGCTGCGACGGCGTCCGCTCACGGAACGCGCCGCCGGGTGAGGCCGGCCGCCGGTCCCGCGCGGGCCGCCCGTCCCGCAGGGGACGTCGCTCCTGCAAGGGCCGCCGGTCCTACGGGAGGGGACCGGGACGCCGGTCCTACGACCAAGGGCCGAACCAGGGGCCCGATGACGGGTGCCGGGCACCGGCCGTACCGTCTATCCCATGGTTAGCACGACGATCGAAGAACGCCCTGCCGGAATATTCGCCCCCCGCTACCGGGCGCTGACGGTCGGGACGGTGGCCCTGATCACCCTGGCGGCCTTCGAGTACCTGGCCGTGGCCACCGCCATGCCGGTCGTGGCCGCCGAGCTGAACGGCCACGCGCTGTACGGGCTGGCGTTCAGCGGGGCGCTGGCGGCCGGGGTGGTCGCGACCGTGCTGGGCGGGCGCTGGGGTGACCTGGCCGGGCCGGTCGCGCCGCTGTGGACCGGGGCGGGGGTCTTCGCGGTCGGGCTGATCCTGGCCGGGGTCGCGCCGACGATGGACGTGTTCATCGCGGGCCGGTTCGTCCAGGGCTTCGGCGCGGGCATGCTCCAGGTGGCGATGTACGTCCTGGTCTCACGGGTCTACCCCGCCGAGCTCCACCCCCGGGTGTTCTCGATCTTCGCGACCGCCTGGGTGGTGCCCTCCATGGTGGGACCCGCGATCACCGGCGTCGTGGTGGAGAGCGTCGGCTGGCGCTGGGTCTTCTACGGCGTGGCGGTGATCCTCCTGCCGGCCGCGCTGCTGCTCTGGCGCGGGCTGGCCTCGGCGCCGATGTCGGACCAGCCGCCCGTCCCCGCCCGCGCCTCGATCGCGTGGAGGCTGGGCTGGGCGCTGCTCGTCGCGGTCGGAGCAGCCCTGATGCAGTACGGCGCGTCGCTCATGCAGTACGGGGGCGCGACGCGCGGTGCCGGGCTCGTCCTGATCGTCGCCGGTCTGGCCGTGCTGGCCGCGGCGCTTCCCCGGCTGCTGCCCACGGGGACCCTGCGCGCCGCCCGCGGGCTGCCCTCGGTGATCTCCCTGCGCGGCATCGCGGCGGGTGCGGTCATCGGCGGTGAGGCGTTCCTGCCGCTGATGCTCAGGGACGAGCGCGGCCTGTCGCTGACCATGGCCGGGCTCGTCCTGACCGGCGGTGCGCTGAGCTGGTCGTTCGGCTCGTGGGTGGTGGGCCGCAGGCGGTTCGAGCGCGTCCCGCTGCTGCGGTTCGGCATGCTGCTGATCACCGTGGGCCTCGTGATGATGGGCCTGACCGTCTTCGCGGCCGTCCCGATCGCCGCGGCCTTCGCCGGTGAGATCGTGCTGGGGCTCGGCATGGGCGTCGTGTACCCGACGCTGTCGGTGCTCGTCCTGGAGCTGTCGCCCCCGGGACAGGAGGGGGAGAACAGCGCGTCGCTGGGGGTCGCGGAGTCGGTCTACACGGTCGTGTCGGTCGCGGTCGCCGGCGCGCTGCTGGCGGCCCTGGGCACCCTCGGAGCCGTCTACCTGCTCTGCTTCGCGCTGGTGGCGCTGCTGGCGGCCGGCGGGATCCTGGTGTCGGGACGGGTCAGGACCTGACACCTTCCCGGTCCCGGTCCCGGTCCCGGCCCTGACCCCGGTTCCCGCCCGGGTCCCGGTCCCGTCTCGGGTTCCTGCTCCCGCCTCGGGTCCCTGTCCCGATCATGGGCCCGGACCGGGATCCGGGTGGGGGTCGCTTTCTCCCCTTTCTCGCCGGCCCGTCCGCCCCCGGCCCCGGTTCCGGATTTCCCCGGCCACGGGGGATGTCCGTGGGTCCGCGTGGCACCATGGGGAAGAACGCCGACCTTCCCGGTGTTGAACGGAGTCCCGCCCTAGGGCGGGATTCGTGTTTTCAGAGCTCGGAGTCCTCCGAGCTCGGAGAGACCGAGGGGGGTCCATGCCGCGTGTCCGTGATCTCGAGGTGTTCCGGTTGATCCTGCCGTACGGCAGGCGGCCGGAGAGCATCCTCGTCCGGCTCACCGACTACGGCGGCATGACCGGGTGGGGCGAGGTCGTCGACGCCGACCCCAAGACCTGGGTGTCGCTGGAGGAAGGGCTCGGCCAGGCGTTGATCGGCCTGGACTGGGAGCACCCGGACGAGCTGGGCCGGATCCCCGGGGGGTCCGCGGCCGACATGGCCTGCTGGGACCTGTGGGCCAGGATGCGCGGGGTGCCGCTGGCCCACGCGCTCGGCGGTACCCGCACCTCCCTGATGGCCACCGTCAGGATCGGCGCCGAGCGCAACCTGGACAGCCTGGTCGCGAGGGTGAACCGGCACGTCTGCGCCGGATACGCCCACGTCACCCTGGACGTCCATCCCGGCTGGGACGTCGAGCCGCTGCGCGCCGTCCGCCAGGCGTACCCGGTGCTGGGCATCGCCGTGGACGCGCGCGGCGCCTACACCGGCATCGACGCGCTGGCGGCGCTCGACGCCTACACGCTCTCCGCGATCGAGCGTCCCTTCGCCGGTCCCACGGGCCTGGCCGACCACGCCGACCTGCAGGAACGGGTCGCCGCGCCGGTCCTGCTGGAGGTCTCCTCCGCCGCGGAGCTGGAAGAGGCGATCACCGTGCGGGCCGGCCGGGCGCTGCTGCTCCGCCCGGCGGCCCTGGGGTCCCTGCGCGAGGTGCGCCGGGTGCACGACCGCGCGGTGGAGGTCGGCTGGGAGATCGCCTGCGCCGGTGGCCGCGGCACCGGGCTGGCCCGCGCGGCCACCGTCGCCGCCGCCAGCCTGCCCGGTTGCGGCCTGCCCTGCGACGTGGCCGAGCCGCCGCGCAGCGCCCAGATCGTCGACCCGCCGGTCGGGGCCTCGGGTGGCGTGGTGGCCGTGCCGCTCACCCAGCCGGGCCTGGGCCACCGCATCGACGAGGACCGGGTCCGCCGCCTGGCCAAGGAGTCGTACGCCGTCTGAACGGGCGTACCCCCCCTTGGACCGGGCGTCTCCCTCACACGGGGCCGACGGGAGCGGACCCCCGTCCATGTGCCCGCTCCGGGACGGGACGGGACGAGCGGGCCGCCCCGGAGCCGCCCCCGAGCCGTCCCGAGCCGTCCGGGGACCTCTAGGGACAGGCCGGCGTCGTGAAGACCACGCCGTCCAGGAAGTTGCCGGCCCCCTGGCTGCCGCCCGCGGCCGACACCGAGTCGAAGGCGAACCGCGTGACGGTCTGCCCCGCGGGCACGACGTACACGCCGGTGTAGTGGCCCCAGGCGGTGTTGCCGTCGGCGATGTCCGGGGACGAGGCGCCGGTGGGGACCTGGGCCACGGTCGCCCCCGGCGCGCCGATGAGCACCCGCATCACGTCGGTGCCCTGGCGCCCCCGGTGGTACAGCGACCAGGTCATCCGCGTCCCCGGGACGGTGGGCAGGTCCTGGTAGAGCGTGGAGACCTGGTTGGCGTTGAGCTCGGCGAACTGCCGGCCGTCGGCCGCGGGGACGGCGACGCTCCCGCCCCCGGTCTGGCCGCTGCGCCAGAACTCCAGCCGGTTGTCGGTCGCGGTGGTGCGCCAGCCGACGCCCGGGTTCGACGAGGCGTCCGGGACGGCGCTGTCGATCGTGGCCACCGGCGGTGCCTCGAAGCCGCCGTTGACCAGGTCGACGGGCGTGTAGGTGCACGGGATGGTGATCGTGACCCTGGCGGTGGCGGTCCCGCAGGCCGTGGTGACGGTGTAGGCGAAGTCGTCGGTGCCGGTGAACCCGGCGGCGGGCGTGTAGACCACGTCGCGGCCGGAGATCGTCGCGGTGCCGTTGGCCGGCGGGTTCAGGCCGGTGATCGTCGGTGCGGCCGCGGTGTCGTTGGCCAGGACGGGCACCCTGACGGCCGTGCCCGGCGCGGTGGAGGCGGTGTCGTCGGCGGCCCGGGTGGGTGAGATGGACTGCCCGCTCACGATCTGGATCGGGGGAGCGGGAGCGTTGGCTCCCAGCTGGCCGGGAGCGGACAGGACGCTGCTGATCCCGGTCGGCCGGATGGTCATGGAGCCCCCGACGGTGCCCTGCCTGACCTGGAAGGTGATGACCTTCGCCGGCGGGTCGGCCTTGGTGCCCTGCGAGGGGATCGACAGGACGCTGCCGACGACGGCGCCGGCCCCGGACTGGCCGACGATGTCGGCGTAGGCCAGCAGCGACGACAGGTCCCACGTGGTGGTGTAGCGGCTGACCAGGAACGGCCACCGGGCCGTGCGGTGGGCCAGCGTGAGGGTGAAGGTGCCGCCCGGCGCGATCCGCCCGCCCCACAGGGGCGGGGAGGTGTCGACCGAGACCGACCCGCCGCCCAGCCTCATGCCGAACGCGTTCTTCCAGTAGTACTCGACGGGGTAGGTCGCCCGTCCCTGCTGCACACAGGGCGTGACGGCGGCTCGCGCGGTGGCGGCGGCGTGCGCGCCGGTGCCGGCCGCGGCCGGTGCGCCCGATGGGGCGAGCAGCGTCGACAGGGCGCAGGCCGACGCGATGAGCGCGGAGGTGAATCGTCGTGGCACCAACTCTGGACTCCCGTTCTGTCGTGAGGGATGCCCTCCTGGATCATCCACTTCAGAACGGAGATTACTCTCGGTGACGATCGTGTCGCGTCAGGTGCCCGCGTACCGCGTTTCACGCGACACGCGGGACGAACGCCCTCCTTGAGCGACAATCCCGATGTGAGCGGATGTTCCAGGCGATCGCTTCTCCGGCTCGGCGGGGTCGCCGCGGCCGGGGCGCTGATCCCGGCGGAGGTCGCGCGCGTCCCGGGCCGGTCCTCGCCCGCGGCGGACGCCCCGCCCGTGGCCCGCGCGGCGTCCGGGCGGGACGACGTCTTCGCCCTGCTGCGCCGCCGGTGGCGGGACGTCACGGCCGGGTCGGGGTTCGACGCCTCGGCCGAGCCCTACCGGACCCGGCTGGCGGGGCTGGGAAGGACCGCGGCCCGGTACCGGGACACCATGGCGCCGGCCGGCGCGTCGCTCTGGCCGGGCCTGGCGTTCCCCTCCTTCACCGCCACCCCGGAGCGACTGCGGACCATGGCCCGCGCGTACGCCCTGCCCGGGACCGGGCTGACCGGCGACGCCGGCCTGGCCGCGGCCGTGGCCGCCGGGATCGACCACTACCGGAGCCGGGTGTACGCCGCGGGCGCGGAGGCGGCGGGCAACTGGTGGAACTGGCAGATCGGCGTCCCACGCAGGCTCCTCGACGCGGCCGTGCTGATCGGCCCGCACCTGACCGAGCGGGAGGGCGGGCCGCTGCGGCAGGCGGCGGAGCACTTCGTGCCCGCGTGCCTGCTGCGCGACTACGAGGGCACCAGCACCGGCGCCAACCGGGTGGACCTGTGCGTGGTGACGCTGCTGCGCGCCCTCGTGGGATCCGACCCGGGCGGGGTCGCGCTGGCCGCCTCTGCGCTCTCCCCGGTCTTCCCCCACGTCGAGGAGGGCGACGGCTTCCACCGGGACGGCTCGTTCCTGCAGCACACCTTCGTGCCCTACCAGGGCGGGTACGGGGCGGTGCTGCTGTCGGGCCTGGCGACCCTGTTCGCGGTGCTGCGCGGATCACCGTGGGAGATCACGGATCCCCGCCGGCAGGTCGTCTTCGACATGGTCGAGAGGTCGTTCGCGCCGTTCGTCCACGACGGTCTCTGCATGGACCTCGTCTCCGGCCGCGGGATCGGCAGGCGGCCGTACGGCGACCACGACCGGGGGCGCAGGATCGCCCTGTCGATCCTGCTGCTGGGCGAGTCGGCGTCGGCGGCCGAGCGGGCCCGCTGGCGGTCCACGGTCAAGGGGTGGGCGCTGCGGGAGACCCACCGGCCCATGCTCGCCGCGGCCGAGACCGAGGACCTGGGAGCCCACGCCCGCCTGGCCGCGGTGCTGGACGACGACGCGGTCCCCGCAGCGGCCGAGCCCGCCGGGCACCGGCTCCTGGCGAGCAGCGCCCGCGCCGTCCACCGCAGACCCGGCTGGTGCGCGGGCCTCAGCATGGCCTCGGACCGGATCGGCCACTACGAGCACGGCAACGGCGAGAACCCGCGCGGCTGGCACACCGGCTCGGGAATGCTCCACTGGTGGGGCCGCGGCCACGGCGACCAGTACTCCGACTCCTTCTGGGCCACGGTCGACCCCTACCGGCTGCCGGGCACGACCGTCTCCACCCGGCGGCTCGCGGACGGCGCCGGACCGGCCTGGGGCGACACCTGCCCGCCGGTCCGCTGGGTGGGCGGCGCCACCGACGGCGTGTACGCGGCGGTCGGCCAGCACCTGAACGGCTTCGAGAGCACGATGCGGGCGTTCAAGTCCTGGTTCTTCCTGGACGACGCCGTGGTCTGCCTGGGGGCGGGCATCACCGCCGAGGACGGCGTACCGGTCGAGACCGTCGTGGACAACCGCAGGACCGGCGCGCGCCTGACCGTGGACGAGGCGGCGGGCTGGGCGCACCTGGAGGGGCACGGCGGCTACGTCCTTCCCTGCGCCTCCGGCCTGCGCACGCTGCGCGAGAGGCGGGTCGCCGAGGGGGCGCGGGCGGGGGGAGCAGCGCGCGACTACACGACCCTGTGGTTCGACCACGGCGTCGATCCCGTCTCGGCCGGTTACCTCTACCTGCTCCTGCCGGGGGCGAGCCTGGCCGCGACCCGGTCCCGGGCCGCCGACCCCGGCCGGGTGCGGGTGCTCGACAACACCGCCCGGCGGCAGGGCGTGCGGGTCCCCTCGCTCGGCCTGACCGCCGTCGTGTTCTGGGACGCCGGGGCCGCCGGCGGCCTGGCCGCCTCCGCCCCGTGCGCGCTCCTGGTCCGGGAGACCGGCGACGGTACGGCCACGGTGACCGTGTCCGATCCGCGGCGCGACCTGGACACCCTGACCGTGACCTGGGACCGGCCGGTGACCGGGGTGCTGGACGGGCACGGAGTGCTGACGGGCGCCACGACCGGGGCCGGGCTCACGCTCGTCTTCGACCGCCCGGCCGCCTGGAGCGGGGACTCGGTCACGGTCACCGTACGGCTCGGCGGGAGGTCGCCGGGCGGCGGCCGGTGACGGCCGTGCGCGCGTGTTCCCGGAACCCGGGACGTGCGCTCAGCCGCAGCCCTCGCTGATGCCCTTGGGGGAGGCCGGGTCCGGCGTGGCCGTGGCGCTCGCCCGGGGGCGGGGCGTCCGGGTGGGCGCGCCGGTCGCGGTGCCGCCGGTGTCGGCGCTGTCGGCGGTGTCGGCGGTGTCGGCGGTGCTCCTGCCGGTCGGCCCGGTGGTCTCACCGGTCCGCGGGATGCCGGTGGCCGTGGTGGTGTCGGTGCCGTCGGTGCCGCCGGTGCCGCCGGTGGGGGTCCCCGGGGTGGCGGAGGGGGCCGCGGTGGCGGTGAGCGGGCGCCGCGGGGTGGCCGCGGAGGCACGCAGGGCCTTCGCGGTGATCTTGCGGATCTTGCTCCAGTCGGGGTAGCCGGTGTTGATCAGCGGCGGGACGAACTGGACGCTGGTCACCTTCGCGTTCTTCACCTTCAGCGCCAGCGGGACCAGGTGCTCCAGCATCGGGCGCGGGATGTCGGTCTTCAGCAGTTCCTTGGTGGCCAGCGCGACCCGGTTGAACCGGGACAGCACGGTCGCCGGATCCGACTGGGAGAGCAGGGCGCCCAGCACGCAGCGCTGGCGGCCCATCCGGGTGTAGTCGTCGCTGTTGGTCCGCGAGCGGGCGAACCACATCGCGTCGGCGCCGCGCAGCCGCCGGGTGCCCGCCTTGACCAGGCCCTCGTTGTACTTGCCGAAGACCACGTCCTGGGGGACGGTCAGCGTGACGCCGCCGATCGCGTCGATCAGCCGGGCGAAGCCCCACATGTTGACCAGGGCGTACCAGTCGATCTTCAGGCCCAGGGTGTAGCCGACCGTGTCGATGAGCGTCTTCGTGCCCTGGTGCCTGCGTCCCCCGAAGATCTCCGGGTGCGCGTCGGCGTACTCCCAGACCGCGAAGAGCAGGTCCTCGCGCGAGCCGTCCGGGTTGACGGGGAGGCGGAAGCCGTCGGGGAAGCGCTTCGCCATGGGCGAGCCCGGGACGAAGCGGACGTTCTCCAGGTTGCGCGGCAGGCTGAACAGCACGGTGTTGCCGGTCCGGACGTCCACGCTGGCCACGTTGATGCTGTCGGTGCGCACGCCCGCCCGGTGGGTGTCGGCGTCGCCGCCCAGCAGCAGGATGTTCACCCGGGAACGGCCGGCCCACGGGTCGTCCGCGTTCGCCGTGCCGCCGTCGCCGTTCGCGGGGCGGGGGGTGGACGGGGCGCTGAAGATGTCGTCCAGCGCCGACTGCGAGAACGCCGCGGACTGCCCGACGAAGCCGAAGGGCAGCAGCACGGCCACCGCGAGCAGCCCCGCCAGGCCCCCCGCGACGGCCTGCCCCGCGCCGGGGAGGCGGCCGGGGTTCATCACCGTGAACGAGTGCACGACCAGCGCGAACCAGGCCAGCCCGAGCACGGCCGAGGCCGCGATGACCGTGGTCACCTGGGAGGACGACGAGGCCAGCTGCCCGGCGAGGGCGCCCAGGTCGGAGGTGAGCGCCACCCAGAGCAGCGCCAGCAGCAGCACCGCGTACACCGACAGCAGGGTCAGGCCGGTCCTGCGCCATCCCGCGCGCAGGTGGGCCGCGCCCGGGACGACGGCGGACAGTGCCGTCCAGCCGATGACCGTGCCGACACCGGACGGCCGTGGTCTGTCCCGCACCCGCCCCCCGTTTCCTCGCCGTTCAGCGTCGACGGAGATATTAGGGGGATAAAACAGCGTCGCGGGCGACAAGTCGGTGAACAACTCAAGAAGCCCATCCGGACTTATCGCACATTTTCCCTGGAATAAGATTCGGTCATGGCCTTCACGGAGATCCACTACGAGGTGGCGGACGGTGTCGCCACGATCACCCTCGACCGCCCCCACCGCCTCAACGCCTTCACCTACGTGATGCGCGGCGAGCTGATCGACGCCTTCGACCTCGCCGACGCCGACGACGAGGTGCGCGCCGTCGTCGTCACCGGCAGGGGCCGCGCCTTCTGCGCGGGCGCCGACCTCGCGGGCGGGGGCGAGACCTTCGACCACCGCAGGACCGGCGAGATGTACGCCGGGCAGGACACCGTCGACGGCTCCCCCCGCGACGGCGGCGGCACGGTCGCGCTCCGGATCGCCAGGTCGCTCAAGCCCGTCATCGGCGCGATCAACGGCCCGGCCGTGGGCGTCGGGGTGACGATGACGCTCCCGATGGACGTCAGGCTCGCCTCCGACACCGCCAGGTTCGGCTTCGTCTTCGCCCGCCGCGGCATCGTCACCGAGGCCGCCTCCAGCTGGTTCCTGCCCCGCCTCGTCGGCATCTCCCAGGCCATGGAGTGGGCCGCGACCGGCAGGGTGTTCCCCGCCGACGAGGCGCTCCAGGGCCGCCTGGTCTCCAGGGTCCTCGCCCCCGACGAGCTCCTCCCGGCCGCGTACGCGCTCGCCCGCGAGATCGCCGACAACACCTCGGCCGTCTCGGTCGCCGCGATCCGCAGGCTCATGTGGTCGGGCCTGTCGGCCTCCTCCCCGTGGGAGGCGCACCGCGCAGACTCGATCCTGATGAACGCGCTCGGCTCCGCCCCGGACGCGGCCGAGGGCGTCACGGCGTTCCTGGAGAAGCGGGCGGCGGCGTTCCCGATGAAGGTCTCGGGCGACCTTCCCGAGGCGGTCCCGTCCTGGCCGGACAACCCCTACGAGTGACGCCGAGCACCATGTCCGACGTTCCCTCCCCCGACGTTCCCGCTCCCGGCGTCCCCTCCCTCGACGTCCTCCGCCCCGCGCTTCCCGCTCCCGCCGTGCCTGCCCCCGCCGTTCCCGGTCCCGACGTTCCCGCCTCCGACGTTCCCGCCCCCGACGTTCTCGGCCCCGGTTACGAGCTCACGGTCCTGCCGATGGCCGACGACCACGAGGGGCCGGTGGTGGCCTCGCTGGTGCGGCGGCGGGCCGACGGCCCCGCCCGCGGAGCCGTGCTGTACGTGCACGGCTTCACCGACTACTTCTTCCAGACCCACCTGGCCGACCACTTCGTCGCCCGGGGCTTCGACTTCTACGGGCTGGACCTGCGCAAGTACGGCCGCTCGCTGCTGCCGCACCAGACCCGCGGGTTCGTGCGCAGCCTCACCGAGTACTTCCCCGAGATCGACGAGGCCGTACGGGTCGTCCGCGAGCGGGACGGGCACGAGCGGGTCGTCCTCAACGCCCACTCCACCGGCGGCCTGATCGCCCCGCTCTGGGCCGACCGGGTCCGCGGCCGGGGCCTGGTCCAGGCCCTGGTGCTCAACAGCCCCTTCCTCGACCTCAACGTCCCCTCACCCCTGCGGGCCGCCGCCGACCTGCTGCGCGGCCCGCTGTCCCGGCTGCCCGCCGGGGCCGTCCTGCCCCTGGTGGCGGCCACCGCGTACGGCACGAGCCTGCACCGCACCCACCACGGCGAGTGGGACTTCGACCTGGAGTGGAAGCCCATCGGCGGGTTCCCGGTGCACGCGGCCTGGCTGGCCGCGGTCCGCCGGGCACAGCGCAGGCTGCACGGCGGCCTGGGGGTGGACGTGCCGGTGCTGGTGCTCTGCGCCGAGAAGGGACTGCGGCTGCGCGCCTTCGCCCCCGAGGCGCGCGGCGCCGACGTGGTGCTCGACCCCCGGCAGATCGCCCGCTGGTCGACCAGCATCGGCCCGCACGTGACGTGCGTCCGGATCGCGGGCGGCATGCACGACCTGGTGCTCTCGCCCGAACCGGTCCGCGAGCGCGTGCTCGCCGAGATCGACCGCTGGCTCGGCGGCCACCTCTAGCCTGCCGCCGTCCGCCCGCGGTCTGCCCACCGCCCATCCGCCGCCACGGGCGGAACCCGATCCGGGCCCGGCCGCGGGCGACCTGCCGAACGGCTCACGCGTACCAAAGGGATGCGAACGGACGTTTCCCATCACCTCGATCCCCGTGACCCGATCTTCGCGGGGACCCGGTCCCTACAGGGGGAAGGAGAACAGGCCGTAGTAGGCCGCGGCCACCAGCAGCAGGCCGGTGCCGCCCAGTGCCCCGGCCACGGCGAGACTCTGGGGACGCGAGGGCTGCCAGCCCTCGCGCAACCCCTCGACGACGGCCGCCACGCCCGTGACCTCCTGCAGCAGCATCAGCAGCGCCAGGATCCTGATGACCAGCCATCCGGCCAGTACCGCGGGCCAGGCCCCGGCCTGGTTGACCGAGAACAGCACCAGCAGGACGATGAACGCCGGCACCGAGACCAGCAGCCCGACCCCGGTCCACGCCATCCGGCGGAAGCGGCGGCGGATCGGCGGCCAGATGCGGGCGTTGGTCTCCGCGGCCGCCCGGCCGCGGATCCGGGCGGCCATCTCGGCCACCGGGCCGACCACGTAGCCCACCGCCGCCAGGCAGAGCGCCAGCCCGATGACCGTCCCCCCGGCGTACCAGGGGGCGGCGGGCACGTCGCTGGCCTCCAGGCGCTGGACCGGCGTGGCGCCGGCGATGTGCACCGACGGCGTGGCCGTGCCCGGCAGCCCCCGGATCCAGTTGGCGAGCGTCTGCAGGTAACCGGGGGCGAAGGGGCCGCCGTGCAGGCGCATGCCGTGGTCGGCGCCCCGCAGGTAGCGGATCGTGTAGTTCGGGTTGCCGCCCTCGGTGAGCGCGCCGGTCAGCGCCTTGCTGCTCTCCACGAACGGGATCGACGGGTCACGGGTGCCGTACAGGGCCAGGACCGGCTGCCGCATCTGGCGCAGCGCGGGCAGGCCGTCGTAGCGCAGGAAGTTCATGTCGACGGCGCCCATCGCCCGGATGAGCAGCTCGCGTACCCCGGGCGGGGCGTACAGCCGGTCCAGCTGCTCGCCCAGCGCCCACGTCACCTGCCGCATGGGGGAGACGTTGGGGGCCGACACCAGCACGGTGAACCCGACCTCGTCGCTCTGGGTCGCGGCGATGGGCACCACCCAGCTCCCCTCGCTCACCCCCCACAGCCCCACCCTGGCCGGGTCGACGTCGGCGCGCCCGCGCAGCTCCCGCAGGACGCGCACGGCGTCGCGGGCCAGCAGGGCGAAGTCACGGTGCCGGAAGTCGTAGCCCACGGTGCGCTTGTCGTAGGCGAGCGTGACGATGCCGGCCCTGGCCAGCCACTCGGCCTGGCTGGTGAACTCGCCCCGCGTCCCTGCTCCGGCCCCCTGTACGAAGACCATCGCCGGGTGCCTGCCCGGGGTGAGCGGCGCGCGGATCGTGGCCCGCAGCGGCGTACCGTCCTCGGCGGTGACGGTGACCTCGCTGACGCTGATCCGCGCGGTCGCCGCGACCGGCACGACCTCGGCGGACGGCTGCGGCGGGAGTGTCCGGAAGACCGGGTCGACGCGCAGCGGCGTCGGGTCGAACGACGGCGGCAGCGTGTAGCCCACCGTCGCCAGGGCGACCAGGATCAGGCCGGCGGCGACGCTCAGAACGCCACGGCCGGCCTGCAGGCCGATCCGATCCCCGTTCGTCACTCGCCTTTACGCCCCCGCTCTCCGGTATCGTTCCCTTCGATCTTCAAGCCTACTCACGACCCCGAACCCCCGACAGGGCGGGGGATCCGCGTGACGCGAGTGGCCACATTTGTCGCTGAGTCCTGTTAGCTTCGTGCGACATGCGGGTGCTGCACACATCGGACTGGCATCTGGGCCGCTCGTTCCACCGGGAGAGCCTCCTGGCCGCCCAGGGCGTCTTCGTCGACCACCTGATCGAGACGGTCAGGTCGGAGCGGATCGACGTGGTCGTGGTCTCCGGTGACGTCTACGACCGGGCGCTGCCCTCGGTCGACGCGGTCGAGCTGTGCAACCAGGCGCTGCGCCGGCTGGTCGACGCCCGCGTGCGCACCGTGCTGATCAGCGGCAACCACGACTCGGCGCGCCGTCTCGGCTTCGGCGCCGAGCTCATCGACGCGGCGGGCGTCCACCTGCGCACCGACCCCGCACGCGTCGGCGAGCCGGTCGTCATCGACGACGTCGCCTTCTACGGCATCCCCTACCTGGAGCCCGAGCTGGTACGGGTGGCCTGGGAGCTGCCCGAGCGCACCCACACCGCCGCGGTCGGGCACGCCATGTCGCTGATCCACGAGGACCTGCGGCGCCGGGGCACCCGGTCGGTGGTCCTGGCCCACGCGTTCGTGACCGGCGGGCAGGGCAGCGACAGCGAGCGCGACATCAGCGTGGGAGGCGTGGCCCACGTCCCGGTGCGGGTCTTCGACGGCGTCGACTACGCGGCGCTGGGCCATCTGCACGGCCGCCAGCGGATGAGCGAGACCGTCCGCTACTCCGGTTCCCCCATCGCCTACTCCTTCTCCGAGGCCGGTCAGGTGAAGGGCTCCTGGCTGGTCGACCTCGGCCCCGCCGGGTTCGAGGGCGCCGAGTTCGTCGAGGCGCCGGTGCCCAGGCCGGTCGCCCGCCTCACCGGCCGCATCGACGACCTGCTCACCTCGCCCGAGCACGCCCGCCACGAGGACCACTGGCTGCAGGTGACGCTCGTCGACCGGATCCGGCCCAAGGGGGCGATGGAACGGCTCCGGGCCCGCTTCCCGCACACGCTCGCCCTGTCCTTCGAACCCGAGGGCGGCCCGGACGACGTCGTGACCCGTCCCCGGGTGGCCGGGCGCGCCGAGATCGACGTCGCCCTCGACTTCGTCCGCGAGGTACGCGGCGAGGCCGCCGACCCCGAGGAGACCCGGCTGCTGCGCGAGGCCGTGGAGGCCTCCCGCACCAAGGAGGCGATGGCGTAGATGCGCCCGCACCGTCTGTGGATCAGCGCGTTCGGTTCCTTCCCCGGAGAGGAGCAGGTCGACTTCGACGCCCTCGCCGAGGCCGGGCTCTTCCTGATCCACGGCCCCACCGGCGCGGGCAAGACCACCGTGCTCGACGCGCTCTGCTACGCCCTGTACGGCAGGGTGCCCGGCAGGCGCGACAGCGCCAAGAGCCTGCGCTGCGACCACGCGCCGCCCGGCCGCGGGCCCAGCGTGGCGCTGGAGGTCACGGTCAGGGGCCGCCGGCTGAAGATCACCCGATCCCCGGCCTGGCAGCGCCCCAAGCTCAGGGGCACCGGCACGACCAGGGAGAACGAGAAGGCCCTGCTGCAGGAGCTGTCGCCGGGCGGGGAGTGGGTGGGGCTGACCACCCGGATCGACGAGGCGGGGGAGTTCGTCGGCACCCTGCTCGGCATGAACGCCGAGCAGTTCCTCCAGGTGGCCATGCTGCCCCAGGGGGACTTCGCCAAGTTCCTGCGCGCCGACGGGGAGGACCGCCGCAGGGTCCTGGAGCGCCTGTTCTCGGTGAAGATCTACGCCACCGCCGAGTCCTGGCTCGCGGACAGGCGTACCGAGGCGTTCCGTGAGCAGCAGGCGCTGCGCAAGGAGGTCGACTTCGCCGTCAAGCGCCTGGAGGAGGCCGCCGGTCCCGTCCTGACCGCCGCGCTCGCGGCCGGTACGTCCTCCACGACGGGAGCCGCCGCGCAGGACGCGACGGGAGCCCTGTTCGAGGTCGCGACGGAGCCCTCGGCCAAGCTCCCGGCAGGGTCGCAGGCAGGGTCGCAGGCGGAGTTCCCGGTGGAGGACGACCCGGTGGCCTGGGCCCGCGCGCTGGAGGAGCTCGCACGGCTGGAGGTCGCGCGGCTGGACCCGCGGGACGCCGGGAGCGAGGACGCCGTACGGCGGGCACGCGAGAGCCTGGAGCGCGGCGCGGCACTCGCCGACCGGCGCCGGCGCCACGCCGAGGCGCTGGTCAGGAGCCGCGCGCTGGAGGAGACCGCCGAGGAGCGGGCACACCTGGAGGCCGTCCTGGAGGAGGCGACGGCGGCCGACCGGGTGCTGCCGCTGCTCCAGGAGGCCGAGCAGCGCGCCGCGACCGCGGCCAAGGCCGAGAAGCTGGCCGCCGAAGCCGTCGCCCGTGCCCTTCCCCTGCTCGACGCCGCCGGGGTTCACGACGCGTCCCCGGCCCTGCTCGGCACCGGTCGCGACGGCCGGGACGCCGACCATGCCGACGCCACCGACGACGCCGACACCGACACCGACGCCACCGACGCCACCGACGGCCCCGGCGGCCCCGACGGCGTCCTGGACGTCCCCCGGGCCGCCCGCGATGCCGCCGACGCGCACCGGCGCGGCGCCGTGCTCGGTCACCTGGCCGCGCTGGAACGCGACCGCCAGAGCGAGATCACCCGGCTGGGGGAGCTGCGCGCCGAGGAGACGCGCCTGGCGGAGATCGAACGGGAACGGGAGCGCGCCGGCCGCGAGATCGGGAAGCTGGCCGCCGCGCAGGCCGTGGCCGACGCCCGCCTGGAGGTCCTCCCGGAGCTCCGGCGCGAGGTGGACGAGCGCCTCACCTCCGCCCGCCTGGACTCCGCCCGCGTCCCGGCCGCCGAGTCGGCGGTGGAGGCCGCCGTCACCCGGCTGCGGGCCGCCGAGCAGCGTGACCGCCTCGCCGCCGAGCTGGCCGCCGCCCGTGCCGGCCTGGCGTCCCGCCTCGCGACCCTTCCGCCCGACCTCGGCGAAGGGCTGGGCCGCGGGCTCGGCGACGGGTCCGATGACGGGCTCGGCGACCGCTTCGGCGAAGGGCTCGACGATCGTTTCGGCGACGGTTTCGGCGACGGTGGCGCCGACGGGCCGGACGACGTCCGCGCGGTCCTCGCCGACGGTGAGAGGGAACGCCGCGAGGAACTGGCCGGGCTGGAGGGGCTGCGGAGCGAGGAAGCCCGCCTGGCCGAGCTCGACACCGAGCTCGACGGGCTCGGCTCCGAGTTGCGCGAGGCCGCCCGGACCGAGGCCGGGATCCAGGAGACCCTGCGGGGACTGCCCGCCGCGTCGGCGGAGGTGGCCACCCGCCTGGAGGAGGCCAGGGCGGCCGCGGCGCGCGTCCCGACGGCACGGGCCGAGGCCGAGACGGCCGGCGTGGTGCTCGGCGCGGCACGGCGGCGCGAGGTCCTGCGTGCCGAGCTGGAGACCGCCCAGGCCGTCCGGGCCGAGGCCGTCGACCGCGCCCAGCGGCTCCGCGACCGGCACCAGGACATCCGGCAGGCCAGGATCGACGGCATGGCCGCCGAGCTCGCCGCCAAGCTCGTCCCGGGTGAGGCGTGCGTGGTCTGCGGCTCGCCCGAGCACCCGGCCCCGGCCGCTGCGGCCGACGAGGCGCCCACCGCCGAGGACGAGCGCACCGCCCAGGCCGACCTCGAGACGGCCATGGAACGGCGCCGGGCCGCGGAGACCGACGTCACGGCCCTCTCCCTCCGCCTGGAGGAGGCCGTCGCCACGGCGGGGGAGCGGACCGCGGAGGAGGCCGAGCTGAGCCTCGCCCAGGCCGAACGGGCGCTGGCCGCGCTCCGGGAGGCCGCGGGCGCCGAGGAGACCCTCGCCGCGGAGGTCGGCCGCCTGACCGCCGAGCTGGACACGGCACGGGAGACCGCCGCCGAGGTCGCCCGGCGCCTGGCCGAGGGCCGGGCCCGCCACGCAGCCCGGCAGGCCGAGCGCGAACGCCTGACCGGCCGCCTGGACGCGGCCCGGGGAACCGACCCCACGGTCCAGGCCCGCCGCGACCGGCTGGCCGCGGAGGCGGCGCTGCTGTCCGCCGCCGTCGGCGCCGCGAGCCGCGTCGTCGAGGCCGTCGCCGCCCACCGCGAGGCGAGCGAGCGGACCACGCTGAGCGTGCACGAGGCCGCCTCCGGGCTCGCCGAGGCGGAGCGGGCGCTGGCCGCGCTGCGGGAGTCGGCGGGCGCCGAACCCGAGCTGGCCGCGCGGGCGGGCGAGATCGCCGCCGAGGCCGACCTGCTCCGGGAACGCTCGCGGGAGCTGGCCGTCGCGCTGGCCTCCCGCCGTACGGACGTCGACAGGCTCGGCGCCGAGGCAGGACGGCTGGCACGGCGCATCGACGAGGCGCGCGGCCAGGACCCGACGCTCTCGGCCCGGCTGGACCGGCTGGCCGACGAGGCCGCGCTGCTCAGGGAGGCCGTCGAGGCGGTCAGGGACGAGCGGTCCACCACCGCCGAGCTCGTCGCGGCCCGCGACCGCGCATCGGCCGCCGCCGTCGAGGCGGGGTTCCTCGATCTCGACGACGCCCGCGCCGCGGTCCGCCCTCCCGCCGAGCGGGAGGCCAAGACGGCCCGGTTGCGCGAGCTCGCGACCGAGAGCGCCGCGGTCGCCGCGATGCTCGCCGACCCCGAGCTGGTCGCCGCCGCCGCCGAACCCGAACCCGACCTGTCCGCCCTGCGCGAGGCGCGCGACGCCGCGGACGCCGCCCACGCCCGCCTGCTGTCCGAACGCAGCCAGGCGGCCGCCCGCCTCGCCCGGCTGACCGCGCTCCGCGCCGAGCTGGACGCCTGCCTGGAACGCTGGCGTCCCGCCGCCGAGCATCACCGCCTGACCGAACGGCTCGCCGCGCTGACCGGCGGCAACTCCACCGACAACCGGTGGAACATGCGGCTGTCGTCGTACGTGCTCGGCGAGCGCCTGCGGCAGGTGGTCGAGTCGGCCAACGAGCGGCTCGACCACATGTCGGGCGGGCGCTACCTGCTGGAGCACAGCCGCGACCGCACCGCGGGGGACCGCAGCAGGTCCGGCGGCGGGCTGGGCCTGCACATCCTGGACAGCTGGACGGGGGTGGGCCGCGACCCGGCGACGCTGTCGGGCGGGGAGAGCTTCATCACCTCCCTGGCGCTGGCGCTCGGCCTGGCCGACGTGGTCACCGCCGAGGCCGGGGGAGCGGACATCGGCACGCTCTTCGTCGACGAGGGCTTCGGCACCCTGGACGAGGACACCCTCGACGGCGTGCTGGACATCCTCGACGGGCTGCGCGACGGCGGCCGCGCGGTCGGCATCGTCAGCCACGTCGCCGAACTGCGCACCCGGGTGCCCGCCCAGCTGCACATCCGCAAGGAACGCCGAGGTTCGACCGTCCGTCAGTGATCCGGTCCTGCTGTGGGCGTTAGACTCGCCGCCCGAATGTGGACGAGGAAGCCGTACCGGCCACGACGCCGGGCTCCGGCCGCCGCCCCGCGAGCGACGCGGCCGGGCGGCATGGCGGGCTCTCCGCGACCGGTCGGGCCGTCAGGCGCGGCGCCGGTTCCGTCAGGTCCGATAATGATGGATATGACCGGCGCGCGTAGAAGAGCTGAGATGTTCGTCGACCCCGAGCACGACCATCGGTTCGGCACCTCCGCCACCGCCGGCGAGCGGAGCATGCTCGTCGACGTCCTGGCGGCCCAGCGTACGACCCTGCGGTTGAAGTGCGCGGGCCTGGACACGGAACTGTCCCGGCGCTCCGTGGAGCCCTCCACACTCTCACTGCTCGGACTGGTCCGGCACCTGGCCGATGTGGAACGCCGCTGGTTCCGGCGGGTGTTGGCCGGGCAGGACGCGCCACCGCTGTTCTCCTCGGAGGCCGACCCCGATCGGGACTTCGACGGCGCGGTGCCCGATCCCGCCGTCGTCGCCGAGGCGTGGGAGGCGTGGCACGCCGAGGTGGCGTTCGCCACCGAGTTCGTCACGGGCGCGCCCGACCTCGACATCGTGGGCGAGGACTCGTGGCGGGGGACCGTGTCGCTGCGCTGGGTGCTCATCCACATGATCGAGGAGTACGCCCGGCACAACGGGCACGCCGATCTGCTGCGCGAGCGGATCGACGGGGCGATAGGCGTGTGAAATCGGGCACCCGCATGCAGGCCGTCCCCTCGCGCCGAGACCGGGCGCCACATTCCGGCCCGCGCCGTGCCGTCCGGCGCGGGAGACCGCATGATCGTGATCTCCTCGGGCATGACGCCCCCATGCGCGGACGTTCAGGGTCACGGTCGTGGGGTGTGGTGCTCGACGCACCCGAGGCGGGGGAGCTCGCACGGTTCTACGTGCGTCTCCTCGGGTGGAAGATCACCACGGAGGAGTCGGAGTGGGTGGTGGTCATGCCGCCCGACGGCGTCGCCTACATGGGCTTCCAGACGGAGTCGGATTACGTGCGGCCTGTCTGGCCGGCCACCGACGGCCGCCAGCAGATGATGATGCACCTCGACCTGGAGGTCGACGACCTCGAGGCCGCGGTCGCGCACGCCGTCGAGGCGGGGGCGACGCTCGCCGACCACCAGCCGCAGGAGACGGTACGGGTGCTCCTCGACCCGGCCGGGCACCCCTTCTGCCTCTACCTCGACACATCCGCGGACGGAGGGCCGGAGTAGCGGCCGGTCGGCGTGCGGCCCCGGACCGGCACGTCATCCGGGGCGCGGATGGTCCGGGGAGGCATTCCCGGCCGCCCCGCACCGGACGGATGCGTCGGCGGTCAGCCGTTGTACGGGGCGGCGACGTCGAGGATCCAGGTGACGCCGAAGCGGTCGGTCAGCATCCCGAAGCCCGGGGCCCACTGCGACGGGCCGTACTTCTCGATGACGTCGGCGCCCTCGGCGAGCCTGTCCCAGAGCGCGCCGACCTCCTCGACGGTCTCGCCGCGGACGGACACGAAGAACCGCTCGCCGGTCAGCGTCATGCCGTGCTCGCGGGTGGTGGCGGCGGGTGCGGCGGCGGCCGGTGCCTGGGAGGGCACGTCGTAGGCCATGACGGTGAAGCCGTTGTCGGCCGTGACCTGGCCAAAGACGATCCTGTCGGCGTCGGGCATCTCCTTCGGCATGCCGAAGTCGCCGTACGCGACGGTGGTGAGGTGACCGCCGAACACGGTCCGGTAGAACTCCAGCGCCGCGCGGGCGTCGCCGCGGAAGTTCAGGTGGGTGGTGGTGGTGATGGCCATGACGGCTCCTCGGTTCGTTGGTGACGGGTTTCGGGCGCGGTCGGGCGCCCGGCCTGCCCGGTGACGAGAACGGCGTCGGCCGGGAAGGACGATGTGGGGTGAGAAGGTTCCAACGCCGGAACCGGCCGGGTGGCCGGCGCGCCGCCGATCGGATCGTCCGGGTGGCGCGGGTCGTTCGAGGCGCGGTTATCCGAGCAGCGCGGGCATGATCACGCCGTCGACCAGGGTGACGAGGAACTCGCGGTCGAAGGGCCTGCGCTGGACGAGCGCGCGGTAGGCGGCCATCGTCGGGACGACCCGGGAGAGCGTCTCGATGTCGGCCGTCGCCGGGATCTCGCCGCGGTCCACGGCACGGCGCATGAACGCGAGGTGCGCGTCGGCCCACGGCTTCACGAGCGCGGTGTCGGCGGCCTCGGCGAAGGTGGGGTCGGTGGAGATCATCGAGGCGAGCGCGGTCATGATCCTCAGGGTCCGCTCGCCCTCCTCGATCGTCTGCGGCCTGTAGAGGGCCAGGAGGTCGCCGCGGAGCGTGCCGGTGTCGGGCAGGTTCCCCACATCGGCCTTGCCGGACTTCATCCGGGCGATCGCGTCGACGACGAGCTCGCCCTTGGAGGACCAGCGCCGGTAGACGGTGGCCTTTCCCGCCTTCGCCCGTGCCGCGACCATGTCCATGGTCATGCCGGAGTAGCCGACCTCGGCGAGGACGTCGAGGGTCGCGTCGAGAATCTGGGCGTCTCGCGTGTGATCCCGCTTCCTGCCGGTACGTCCGGTCTGTTCGGGCGGGGATGTGCCGTCACCGTCCGGCGTGCCTTCCGTCATGGTCCACCTCCTCTCTCGTCAAAGAAACGATACCAGCCAGTATCGGAACTGCCAAGTTCCGATACTGGGTAGTTTCGAAACTTGAAGGTCTCGATATGCCCGTCATCAGGGACCGGCTGTGGCACCATGGCGCGATGCGCCATATGTCCGACGACGAACGCCGCGCCCGACTCGCCGTCCGGCACGCGCTGGCCCCGGCGTTCCGCGTCGGTTCCCCGCAGGCCGCCACCCGGGCGATGACCGTGCTGCACGCCACCGAGCCCGCGACCGTCCACCTGTCCTGCCGGGCGCGCGTCGCGTCCCTCACGCTCGCCGACGTCGACCGGGCCCTCTACGACGACCGCGACCTCGTGAAACAGCTGGCCATGCGCCGTACCCTCTTCGTCTTCCCGCGCGACCTGCTGCCCGCGGTGTGGCCCAGCGCGTCAGCCCGGGTCGCGGGCAACGAACGGGCCCGCATGGCCAAGGACGTGGTCAGGGCCGGGCTCGCCGCCGACGGCGACGACTGGCTCGACCGCGCTCGCGCCGAGGTCCTCGCGGCGCTCGCCGACGCGCCCGACGGCCGCTCGGCCCTGGAGATCCGCCGGGCGGTACCGATGATCGACGTCAGGGTGACGGTCTCACCGACCGACCCGTGGTCGGCGTCGCGCGTCCTGACCCACCTCGGCGCCACCGCCGACATCGTGCGCGGCGTCAACGCCGCCCGCTGGTACACCTCGCGGCCGCGCTGGACCCTGATGCGGCACTGGCTCGGCGACGTCCCCGCGACCATGAGCGCCGACGACGGCTACCGCGAGATCGTGCGCCGCTGGTTGTACTCGTTCGGGCCCGGCACCGTGGACGACCTCGCGTGGTGGCTGGGAGCCACCAAGACGGCGGTACGGACGGCACTCGCGGCGCTCGACGCGGTCGCGGTCTCCCTCGACCGGGGCGCCACCGGCTGGGTGCTGCCCGACGACCTCGACGAGACCCCCGACCCCGGCCCGTGGGCGGCCCTGCTGCCGGTGCTCGATCCGACCGTCATGGGCTGGCAGGGACGCGACTTCTACCTCGGCCCGCACCGCGACCGGCTCTTCGACCGCCGGGGCAACGCCGGCACGACCGCCTGGGCCGACGGCCGGGTGGTGGGCTGCTGGGTACAGGACGACGCCGGTGTCGTACGGGTGCGGTTGCTGGAGCCGGTACCGGCTTCGGCGCGCCGAGCCCTCGACGACGAGGCGGCGCGCCTGACCGAATGGCTCGGCGGTTTCCGCGTCCCGACCGTCTACGGCTCGCCCGCGATGAAAGCCCAACCGCCCGCCGACACGACTCCGCTCTAGGACGGCGGCCCCGGTTCCCCGGTCCCGTCCTCGTGACGGCCGGGCGCCGCGGGGAGGCCGTGATCGCCGGGCCGTGACACGGCCGACGAGCCGGTGGCTCACGCCGGGGGAGGAGGCTCCGGGAGCCTGCTCAGCACGGTGTTGTGGACGCGCTGGAAGATCACCGACGTGCGGAATCCGGTGATCTCCCGGCGCTTGCTGAGCCGGTCCAGGAGGAAGGCGTGCAGGTGGTCGAGGTCCTGGAGGGCGACGTGGAGGAGGAAGTCGTCGCCGCCGGCGAGCACGAAGACGCTGACCACCTCCGGGAGCCGGGCCACGGAGTCCTTGAAGGTGTCGATGACCGTCCGGTTCAGGGGGCGGACCTGAACCGACACCATGGCCTGGACGCCGCGGTTGAGCGAGGCGTGGTCGATGTCGGCGTGGTAGCCACGGATGACGCCGCGCCGGGTGAGCGCGCGCACCCGTTCCAGGCAGGTCGAGGGCGCCACGCCGAGTCTGCGGGCGAGCTCCCGGTTGGACTGCCGCGCATCTGTCTGGAGAAGCCGGATGATCTCCGTATCAAGTTCGTCCACGCTCGCATTCTCCTCCCGATTCCGGCCGTTCGTTCGCCCGGACGCTCCGTACGGCACGCATGTGACTAGCTTCGACGGCGAATCGGTGTTCATCTGAAAAGGAGTACGTCGTGGTTCTGGCGACGAAGCTGGTCCTGGTGGTCCGTGACGGCCTGCCTGCCGCGCTGGCGGTGAACGCCGCCGCCGTGGTCGGGCTGAGCCTGGGAGGGCGGCTGCCCGATCCACCGGCGGCGGAGGGGAAGGACGCCTCGGGCGGGGTGCACGCCGGGCTGAACCCCCACCCCGTCCCCGTGCTCACCGCCTCCGGTGACCGGCTGCGAGAACTGCACGACCGGGCCCGCGCCCGGGAGGATCTGATCACGGTGGGTTTCAACGAGGTGGCCCGGCACGCCCGCGACTACGACGACTACCTCACCGCGCTGGCCGCGACACCGGGGGAGGACGTCGAGTACGTCGCCGTCGCGGTGTTCGGCCCGCGTAACCGGGTCACGGCGCTGACCAAACGGTTGCCGCTCCACGGCTGACGCGTCAGGCGCCGGGGCCGGGGCCGGAGGGGCCCAGCCCGGTGAGGCGGCACAGCGCGTCGAACCCCGCGGGGGTGCCGGGCCAGTGGCCGCGTACCGCCTCCAGCCCGGCCCGTCGCACCACGCCGCGCAGGACCGCGGTGACGACGATGGCGTCGTCGGCGTAGCCCAGCACGGGGATGAAGTCCGGGATCAGGTCGATCGGCATCGCCAGGTAGAGCATCAGCAGGCCGAGCCGGATCCGCACGCCGCGCGGCAGGCTCTCGTCGGCGGCCAGCCGCCGGAGCAGGCGCAGCAGGTCGGGCAGGATCCGCAGGGCCTCGCGCAGCAGCCCGGCCTCGGGCCGGACGACGAGCAGCGCCACGATCAGCAGCAGCCACCCGGCCACCAGCGCGACGCCCACGCCGAGTGCGACGTCCCACCACACGGTGCCCCTCCCGTCCCCACCCGCTCGTCCTCGCCGGACCGTGACGATCGGACCGGCGCCGACATGACCCGGTCGCGACCGGCCCGGTCGAGGCCACGGCCATGGTCACGGCCGGTCCGATCGCGAGCATGCCCGAATCGGCCGCGGCCATGGCCGAAAACCGGTTGCTTCCCCCGGAAGAATGACAGATGGCACGCGACCTCGCTGACGAGACCCTCGGTGGTCCCGGCGCGTTCCAGCGTGATGTCGCGTCGATGGCGTATGGCCGGAAAGCAGGAGAACAACCGTGATTCCGCCGATCGTCGATCCCCCTGCCGCGAAGCGACGCGAACCGCTCCGGGTCGTGGCCGCCGGGCTGGTCGCCGTGGTGCTCTGGGCCTCCGCCTTCGTCGGCGTCCGGGCGGCGGGCACCGACCTGTCGCCCGGAGCCCTCTCGCTCGCCCGGCTGACCGTCGGCAGCCTGGCCCTCGGTGTGTTCGTCCTGGCCCGCAGGGAGGCGATGCCCTCGCGGAGCGATCTGCCCCTGCTCGTCTTCTACGGCTTCCTCTGGTTCGGCGTGTACAACGTCACGCTCAACTGGTCGGAGCAGCTGATCGACGCCGGTACCGCGGCCATGATCGTCAGCCTCGGGCCGGTCCTCATCGCGCTGCTCGCCGGTCTCGTCCTCAAGGAGGGCTTCCCCAGGCCGCTGCTGATCGGCTGCGCCGTCGCCTTCTCGGGGGTCGTCGTCATCGGCACGGCCACCGCCTCGCAGAACGTCTCGGCAGGGCTCGGCAGCCTCCTCGCCCTCGTGGCCGCCATCACCTACGCGGCAGGGGTCGTCTCGCAGAAACCCCTGCTCGACAGGTCGTCCGTCCTCGTCATCACCTGGCTGGGATGCGTCATCGGCGCGGTCTTCTGCCTCCCCTTCACACCGCAGCTCCTCGACGAGCTGCCCCGGGCGTCGACGTCCGCGATCACCTGGACCGTCTACCTCGGCGTCTTCCCCACCGCCGTCGCCTTCACCGCCTGGGGGTACGCCCTGTCCCGCTCGACGGCGGGGCGGATGGGAGCGATGACGTACCTGGCGGCCCCGCTGAGCACCCTCATGGCCTGGCTGCTCCTCGGGGAGGTGCCTCCGTGGGCGGCCCTGGCCGGAGGCGCGCTCTGCCTCACCGGAGTGATCATCAGCCGTCGCGGACCACGGCCGTGACACCGGGGAGCGGCCCGGCGCACCGTCGCCGGGACACCTCCCCGTCGTTCTTCCCGGGCAGTTCCCCGCCGTCCTCCCCGAGGATGCCCCCGCCGTCCTCCCGGGGTCACTCCCCGCCGTCCTTCCCGGGGGCCGCTCACTCTCCTGCGGACGGCCCGCTCACCGGCTCACCGCCGCGGCCAGGGCGCGCACCCGGGCGTCGTGACCGTCGTGACCGATGACGACCGGCGGCTCGTTGTACGGCATGGCGTCGGAGGAACGGCGCAGCTTGACGTACTGCCCGCAGGCGTCGACCGCGTAGGGCTCCATGTCGTCCTGGAGCGCGCCGATCACCGTGATCCCGTACGTCTCGCCGATCCGGCGGAACAGCGCCACGGCCTCCCTGCGGTGCTCCTTGCCGAGGTTGCGGCCCAGCTCGTCGAGGACCAGGCACAGGTGCCCGCCGCCCGAGGACGCGATCGCCGCCGCGCAGACCAGCTTCACCGCCTTCTCGTCCATCAGCGCGGTGTTGGCCCGCCGGTCGTACGGCACGAACCCCTGGCCCTCGCCCCGGCGCCACTTGGGGGTCACCCGCCAGGCCCAGCGCTGCTCGGGATCGGCGGGAGCGGGCGGCACCGGGAACTCCAGCGTCGCCCCGTACCCTCCGTAGGAGGTGTCGAGCCTGTCGAACTCCTCCGCCACCCGGGCCAGCCGCGCCCTGATCGCGGCGGTCAGCGCGGCCCGGTGCGCGGCCGTGGACCGGGCGGCCTCCTCCGCTCCCCGGGTCGCGGCCGTCAGGTCGCGCTGCCGGGTGACGATCTGCGTCTCGATCTGACGCCGCCGGTGCCGCTCGTACTCCTCCTGCCCGCGCAGGTAGGAGGCGAGCGCCGAGCAGACACCGGGGAACGTGGCCTGCTCTCGCGCGGTACGCCCGGCACCGGGCGCGGCCCGCTCCCTGACCAGGAACCGAAGCTCCTCGGGCATCTCCTCGTCCTCGCCGGGGAAGGTGTCGCGCAGCGCCTCGTCCAGCCGTCGCTCGGCGGCCCGCCACCACTCCTCGGCCGTCAGCGGGCGCTCCTGCTCGTCCAGGGCGTCCAGCCAGTCGCGGGCCCCCTCGGCGGTGCCGCCCCACTCCCCGGCCAGCGCGTCCAGGCCGAGCGCCTCGCGGTCGGCGGTGATCCGCGCCGCCTGCTCCGCGGCCTGGTCCCGGTCGGCCTCGTGCCGCGCCCGGTGGCCCTCCAGCCGCTCGACCTCCATGGTGCGCGTACGGGACCGGAAGTCCAGCGAGCTCACCCGGCGCTCCGCCTCGCCCACCTTCGGCGCGATCGCGGCCAGCGCCTCGGCCAGCTCGATCAGCGCGTGCCGCCGCTCGGACAGCCGCCGCTCGATGTCGGTCAGCTGCACGGCCGCCTTGGCGCCCTCCAGCCGCCTGCCCGCCTCGGCCACCGCGTCCTCGGCGGACCGCACGGCCGCCGACGCGCTCTCCTGGACGTCCCGAGCCCGGTGCAGACGCTGCTCGGCGGCCTTGATCCTGGCCTCCCTGCCGGTGACCGCCACCTCGAACGACCCCACCACGGTCACTCCGGCGGCGCTGACCAGCACCGAACCGGGCAGCGCGCCCAGCGCCCGTGCCGCGGCCTCCAGGTCGGCGGCGTCGACGATCACCGCGTGCTCGTGCGGCCACCCCCGAGCCCCCGGCGCGGACGGTGCCCGGCCGTCGCCGTCGGACCCCTCCTGGTCGCGCGCCTGCTCGGCGACGTCGATGGCGTCGAGCAGGCCGGTGGCCCCCACGCCCGCCTCGGCGAGCGCGTTCAGCTGGGCCGCGGCCGGGCCGCCCTCGGCGTCGTCCAGCGCGGCCCTGGCCCCCTCGCTCTCGCGGTCGGCCACGCCCAGCGCCTTCAGCGCCTCGTTCAGCCGCGTTCCGGCCGCGGCCAGCTCGGCACCGGCCGTGGTCACGTCACGCCCGTCGGCCAGGCGGCGCTGCTCCTCCAGGCCGGGGATCCAGCCGCGCAGCTCGTCCACGGAGTTCTCCGCCACCGCCCGGTCGGCGTCCAGCTTCGCCGCGTGCGACTGCAGGTCGGCGAGTTCCCTGCGGGCCTGGGCCAGACCCCGTTCGAGCGTGTCGTCCTTGAGCGTCGCGATCTCCGCCCGCACCTCGCCGATCGCCTCGACGGCGCGGTCGCCCGCCGCCCGAACCCGTTCCAGCTCCACCGCCAGCGCCTCGTCCCGCCGTGCCGCGTCGACGAGCCTGCGCGCCAGCCGTCCCCGCCAGCAGCGCAGGGCCTCGGCCAGCCGGACGCGGGCCCGGTCGCGCCGGTCGAAGGTCTCCAGCAGGGTGCGGGACTCGTCCTCGAACTCGCGGAGCAGCTCCACGGCCCGCGTCGCGCGGACCCGCCGGGCGTGCTCGTCGCGCCGGGCCTCCCGCTCCTGGTCGAGCTCGGCGTCCAGGCCGGTCAGCGCGGCGATCGCCTCGAAGACCCGCTCGGGGGAGATCTCGTTGAGCGGCTGGGAGAGCAGGTTGGTGGCGACCTTGCTCCGTACCGAGGTGGACAGGAAGGACACGCATCGGACCCGGTCGCCGTACAGGAACCGGGTCAGGTCGCGCGCCACCACGTCGCGGCGTCCGGCCGAGCGGGGCAGCGCCGCCCAGAGCTCGTCCGCCCGCGCCACCCGTTCCGCCTCAGAGGCGGCCGAGGCCAGGTGGATCCCGGGGACCCACCTGATCTCCAGGTGGGGGGCCTCCTGGTTGACCCGCAGCCACACGGTGACGGCGTCCAGCGAGTCGTCGTCGCGCGAGGTGTCGCCGGACGAGGTGTCGCCGGGCGGGACGTCGTGCGCCGGGTGACGCCCGGGGGCGTCGTGCGGGACGTCGTCGGGTGCCGGATCGGGCGGTGCGAAGACGCCGATGATGTAGCCGTGGCCGGCGCTGGCCCAGGTCCGGCCGCCACCGCCCGCGGCGAGTTCGGCGTTGAACAGCAGCTCCGAGACCGACTTGGCGCCGGAGGCGAAACGCCACTGCTCGTCCCCGAGCAGCGCGGTGATCATCGCGATGAACGACGACTTGCCCGCGCCGTTGGAGTCCTTCGGCCCGGCACCCGCGACCACGATGAGGGTGCCCGGCACGGTCGGCACCGGGTGGGTCGAGAGCCGGGAGATGTTGACCGGTTGCACGGCGACCAGCACCCGGTCACCCACCACGTTCTCCGTCGGCGCGCCCGCCCGGACGTCCACGGAGACCAGGGTGGCCTGCGTCCCGGCCGAGACCCCGGAGACCCCGGAGACCGCGGAGACCCCGGGAATTCCGGTCGGAGCGGGCACGTCACGGGCCTCCGTGGCCCGAGCGCCCCTGCCCCGCCCCTTCGTCGCGGGGGCGGACCCGCCAGGGGAGGTCGTGGCCGGAGCGGGCACGCTCGGGGACGCCGCGGCCGGAGCGGGTACGTCCCCGGGCTCCATGGCCGGAGCGGCCTCGGCTCCGGAGGCGCCCCTGTCGGGGGGCGCGCTCCTCGCGCTGCTCCCGCGTGAGCCCTTCGCGGCCTGGTTCCGCTGGTCGGTCAACCCCGTTCCCCTCTTCCATCGTGTTCACGGCTCCTGCGTTCTGCTCACGACATCGGAGCCCGTCCCGGCGGTACTGCGCCGGTCGCCGTCCCGGACGCCGTTCGCTCCGGGAGGCCGTCCCGGGACGCCACCCGTCCCGGGACGTCGCCCGGTTCGGCACGTCACCCGGTGGCCGTCGTCACCGGCTACCGGACGGTGCCGCCGGACTCGTGTCGCTCGCCCGGTGCCGCCCCCGCAACGGCCCTCGGCGGTCGCTCGCCAGGTGCCGTCGCACCGGGGCGGCGGCCCGCCGCACCAGGGTGGCCCGTCGCACCAAGACGGCACGTCGCACCAGGGTGGCCCGTCGTGCCAGGGTGAGTCGTCGTGCCGCGGTGGCCCGTCGTGAAGTGGCCGGTTCACACCCTCTCATCGCCGGGCCGCCCGTACGGCCGCGGCCAGCGGTGTGTGCGGACCGGCGGCGAGGATCAGCTCCTCCTGAAGGCGGCGCCTGGCCTGCGGGGTCAGCCGGTGGAACTGCGGACCCGGCACGTAGCCACCGGCCTCCTCACCCGCCTTCACCTGGGTCACCAGGCCCGCGTGCCGCAGGACGCGGAGCGCGGCCTCCAGCTCGCCGATCGGCAGCCGGGTGTGCCGTCGCAGCTCGTCGACCTGGGCGGGGAACGGCGACAGCCAGCTGTCGGAGGGAAGGAGCCCGTCGGCCCGGGGGATCGCCACCGAGTGGATCAGCACCAGCACCAGCACCGCCCGCTCGGCCTGGCCCAGGACCGGGCCCATCCCCGCGGTCACGCCGTCCGCGTACCCCGACGTCCACGTCTCGCGCTCGTGGATCAGAACCCGGCCGCGGCGCTCCAGCATCCCGGCCAGCGTGTGGCGCAGCGCGGGCTCGCGCAGCGCGGGGAAGCGGGCCTCGTGCACCGGCTCGGCCGCGTGCTCCACCGCCATGAACGCGGCCACGATCTCGGCCCTGCGCCGCTCGTCGAAGGGGCCGAGCAGGTCCTCGTCCACGTTCTCCGGAGCGCTGACGCTCGGGGCGGCCTCGAACTCCCCGCCGGGTCCGCCGAAAGCGTCGTCACCCAGGGCGCCGGCACCCTCGCCGGGAGCACCGTCACCGGGACCCCCGCCGTCGGGAGTCCCGCCGTCGGAAGCCCTGCCGTCGGGAGCGTCCTCGCCGGGGGCACGGTCGGGGAGAGCGTCGCCGTCGGCGATGACGGGACGGTCGTGAAGAGCGTCGCCGTCGGCGGTGACGGGAAGGACCGCCGGACCTCCGCGCGCCTCCTCACCCGAGGGCAGGCGGCGCATCAGCTCGCGCAGCTGGGCGTGCGACGACGCCGGCCACGAGGCGCACCGGGGACCGAGCCGGACATGGCCGTCGGCGACCTCCAGCCAGGCCGAGTCGTGCAGACGGCGCAGCGCGCCGATCGCCCAGTTGCGCATCAGGTCGTCGCCGCGCCCGATCAGCGCCCGGTACGCCGACAGCACGTCGTCCATCGGGGCCGGGACACCGGGCCAGGGGTCGGCGGACAGGTCGGTCCAGCAGCAGCGCAGCGCGGCGGCCAGCACCCGCCGGGTCTCCCCGGATCGTTCCACCGCGACCGGCGTGACCTGGTACTCCTCCAGGAGCGAGGGGGTCACGCCGTCCGGCCAGACCGGCAGCGCCAGGCCGGTGCCGTCACCGCGTCCCAGCCGCGCCATCCCCGGCGGAGCCGGTCGCCCGGTGCCGAGCCGGAGCGGACCCCCGGCCCGCGCGCGGACGTGCGCCACCTCGGGCCGCTCGGGAACGGATTCCGTCACGAAGGGCCCGACGGCCGCGGCCCCGGCCGCGGAGGGCTCGACGGCCGCGGAGCCTCCGGAGCCTCCGGTGTCACCGGCCGCCCCGGCGACCCCGGTGACCGGGAGGGCGTGCGGGTCAGTCGCCACCGCCGGTCCTCTCCAGCCGGCCGTGGGAGAGCCAGGCGGGCTCGGCCGCGGGATCGGCGGTGAGGCCGTCGGACCAGCGCAGCCGGTACGGGGAGTCGGGGCGCAGATCGGCCGCGACCAGGTCGGCCAGCAGGCGGCGGGCCGAGACCCACTCGCCGTCGGCGGTGAGCAACTGCTCCAGCCGGGCCGAGGAACGCCCGGCCAGCGCGGCCTCGGCCACCGAGGTCAGGTGGTCCAGGCCGCCGGTGCCTGGGTCGTAGGTGTCGGCGGGACCGGGGTCGGGCAGGGCCGAACGCGGGGGAGTGGGCTGGGCGGGGGCCGGGCGCGGGCTCTCGTCCACGGCCCGGACGATCGCCGCCGGGTCGTGCCAGGGAGCGGGGGCGTCGAAGACGAAGCCGTCGAGCACCGCGGCCAGACGCTCCTTGCTCGCGGTCTGGGCGAAGGTGCGCCAGGTCTCCGCGGGGAGCAGCGTCAGGTTCCTCGTCGTACCGGCGGAGTCGGCCAGCCGTCCGGCGGCGCGGCGCGAGGCGTCGCTGTAGGCGTAGATCGCGGCGCGCAGCTCGGTGCAGGTGCGGTCCAGGTCGGGCCAACGGTTCAGGATGGTGCCGTGCAGGCTCTGCGCCCGCCGGGTGATCTCCTCGGTGCCCCAGAGCTTGGGCGCCTGCTCGCGCAGTTCCTCGATGGTCCCGCCGGTCAGCGTGATCAGCTCCAGCGCCCAGAGGCGGAAGGCGCGCGAGAGGTTCTGCGCGCTGGTGCGGGCCTCCTCCATCGTCGTGGCGGGGTCGGCGACGTTGAGGTCCTCCAGCGCGAGCAGCCGGTGCATCTCCGACTGGCCGCCGTCGTCCATCATCCGGCGGATGAACATCAGCCCCACCACGCTGGTGAACGACGCGCGGTAGCGGAGCTGGTTGGGCTTGGGGAAGACCTCGCGGATCGCGCCGAGGCCGCGCAGCACCCGGAGCCGGTTCTCGAACCGGTCGAGCGGGTAGGCCCGGCAGACGTGGCGCATCTGCTCGTGGGTCAGCCACTCCTCGCCGGCCTCGGCGAACGCCGCGAACAGCGTCTCGGCGATGTCGACGAGCGCCGGGTCGTCCACCACCGCGCCGCTGTCGCGGGCGAGCGCCGCGAACATGCGGCGGTAGGTGGAGAGCACGGCCTCCTCGGTGAGGGCCGAGTCGAGCGTGATCTCGTGGTTCGTCTCTGGCACGCGCCCTACCGTAAGGCCTGCGCCCGACATTCCTGGCCCGTGCGGGCGGACGTGCCCGGCCGCCCGGCCCGTGGCGCGGGACACGCGCCCGGTCAGCGGCCGACGGCCGCCCGTACCTCCGCCATCAGGACGGCCGCGTCGGCGACGGTCCGCCCGATCTCCTCCGTGGAGGCGCCGACGCCCGCGAGCAGCCGCCCGGCGCGCGCGGCGAAGTCCCCCGGCGCCCCCGGCAGCCGGCCGGCCGAGGCCACCATGCCCTTCTCGTTGATCAGCCAGCGGCCCGCGTGGCCGTGCAGGCCCTGGCAGGCGACGCCGACGGCGCGGAACAGGCACCCGGCCGCGTACGCGGGGTTGGTTCCGGCCGCCCCGTACCGGGCCAGGCCCACCGAGAAGTCCGCCTCCCAGAGCCCGTCCACCAGCGCCGTCCCCAGCGCCGGGGGGTAGGACCGGGCGTTCTCCCGCAGCTCGGTGAGCTCTCCGCCGGGATCGGCCAGCACCCGGCAGAGCGCCACCTCACCGGCGTAGGCGTGGGAGTAGAACCCCAGCGGGTGCCCGGCCTGCGTCCCGATCTCGTAGTGGCCCCGCAGGCAGTCCTCCCAGACGCGGTGCACCCGGTCGAGGTCGCGGTAGAGCCAGTCGACCCGCCGTCCGCCGATCGTCAGCCAGCCGCCGCCGTCGACCCACGGCCCCCAGCCGCCCGGCTCGGTCAGCTCGCTCCCCTCACCGGCCTCCCGTACGGCCAGCGCGCGCAGCGCCGCCACGTCCAGGTCGCCCCGGTAGTACAGCCCGAGGTCGACGTCGGAGTCGGGGCGGTGCGTGCCGCGGGCCCGGCTGCCGCCGAGCGCCACCGCGACGATCCCGGGAACCTCCACCAGCCGTCGCGCGAGCGCCGTCATCGTCGCGTCGTCCAAGGCGATGTCCATGATGATCCATTCGACCACACCCGCGACGGTCGTGCCCGCCCTCCGGGCCCGTCCCGGAGGGCGGGGATTCCGCGCGTGCGCGGACGGGGCGGTCCCGTCCGGACGCCGCCGGAGCACAGGGAGGAGCACGCCGACGGCGTACGCAACGATTCGCAATTTTCGCGACAGGTCGTGATACGCGGCATACGGTCGAAGGACCAACCCCCCTGCGGTGACGAGGTGACGGAGATGGCGACCTCCACGGCGCGCATCGACGAGGCCAAGGGCATTCTCGCGGCCCGGCTCAAGGCGCTCCGCGCCGGTGCCGGGCTGACCGGGAGGGCGCTGGCGGCGAAGACCGGCCTGGACCACACCAAGATCTCCAAGATCGAGAACGCGGTCCAGATGCCCAACCAGACCGACATCCGGACGTGGTGCGAGGCCTGCGACGCGCACGAGCAGGTGGTCGACCTCATCGCGGCCGCCCAGAACATCGACGCCATGTACGTCGAATGGCGCCGGCTGGAGGAGAACGGCCTCGGTCACGTCCAGCGCTCCTTCCAGCCGCTGTACGAGCGGACGCGCCAGTTCCGCGTCTGGCAGCACTCCGCGGTCCCGGGACTGCTGCAGACCGACGACTACGCCCGGGGACACCTGCGCGCCGTCATCGACTTCCGCGGCATCCCCGACGACATCGACGCCGCGGTGGAGGCCAGGCTGCGGCAGCGGGAGGTCCTGCGCGACGGCGGCAAGCGGTTCGCGTTCGTCGTCGGGGAACAGGCGCTCCGTACCCCGCTGGCCGGGCCGCAGGAGATGGCCGGCCAGCTCGACCGGCTGGCGGAGCTGACCTCCGGCGTCGCCAACGTGTCCTTCGGGATCCTCCCCGCCGTGGTCAGGCCGCCGCTCATGCCACCGGAGAACTTCTGGATCTACGACACCGACCGGGTCCGGATCGACACCGTGCCCGGCCAGATCCAGCACCGCACCCCGAGCGACGTGGCCGCGTACGAGAAGGCGTTCCAGGCGCTGAGCGGCGCCGCCGTGTACGGGCGGCAGGCCCGCGACATGCTGCGGGCCGCGGCGGAGGCGTTCCGCGCGGGGTGAACGCGCAACATCGCGCAACAACGTTGAGCCCGGGGCCGCCGGGTCCCTACCCTCGCCAGCGTGACCGTTGATCACACCGCTCCCGGAGAGCTCGCGCCCCACCCGGTCGACCTCCGGGCCGGTGAACTGGCGGCCCTGCTGGCCCGGGCGCACAACATCCCGGCCGACGTGCACCGCCTGCCCTCGGGCGAGCCGGTCGTCTCCGTCTACTACGGGCTCGTCGTCCGCATCGACGAGGCGTGCCGTTTCTGGTGGGTGGTCCCGGCCTCGGTCGGCAGGCGCAGGCCGCTGTGGACGAGCGCCACCGTCCCGGCCGTGGCGGCGAGCCGGATCGCCGGTCACTACCGGGAGCTGCGCGCCCGCCCGCCGGGTCACCTGATCCGCGGGGGCTACCTGACGGCGGACGTTCTCATGGAGCACCACGCCGCCTCCGCCCCGATCTGAGCGCGGCCCTAGGGAGAGGAGTCCTGCCGTCCCGGCGCGCGGCGCAACGGCGGGCGGCGGGCCCAGGTGACCCAGCGCCAGAGCCATTCCAGCGGGCCTTGTCGGTACCTGCGCAGCCAGAGGACCGACAGTGGCCACTGGACGCAGAGGACGCAGGCGGCGATCAGGTACACCCTGGCCGGGGACCAGTCCTGCGGGGAGCCCAGGACCTGCCGGACCCCCAGGACCAGGACCGTGGCGCTCAGGTAGTTGGTCAGCGCCATCCGGCCCAGCGGCGCGAAGACGGCCGACAGCACCGGTCGCAGCGGCGTCCTGAGCAGCACCAGCAGGACGCACACGTACACCCCCGCGACCAGCGCCCCGGCCGTGTGGATCCAGAAGCCGAAGTACGGGTCGTCCATGCCGCCGGCCAGTTCGGTCTGCGCCCACAGCGCGGGCGCCGCGGCCGTCGCGAAGGCCAGGCCCAGCAGGAGCGGCACCCGGGTGGAGTCCTCCAGCCGGTCGGCCACCCCGTAGCGGACCAGCGCCGAACCCAGCAGGAACAGCCCGGCGACCAGCACGGTCCTGTCGCCGCCGAGGACCAGCGCCGTCGTGACGAGCGCGACGGCCAGGCCCGCCACGGCCGCGCGCGGCAGCCAGGTCGAGGGCAGCAGCACCAGCAGGCCGACGGCGGCGTAGACGGTCAGGATGTCCCCCTGCCACAGCATCAGGAAGTGCGCCAGGCCGATCGCGAGCAGTGCGAGGAGCCGGCGCAGCAGGAGCAGCCGGGGGCGGGGGACGCGGCCCGTGACGGAGGCCAGCAGCAGTGAGAACCCGATCCCGAACAGCAGCGAGAAGATCGGGAAGAAGCGCTGGTCGACGAGCATGCCCATGACCTGCTGGAAGCCGTCGTGCGTCTCCTGCGGGCCTGCCGGTGAACGTCGCAGGACGACCTCGCCGGCGTTGGCGATCGGCTTGACGTTGGCCAGCAGGATCCCGCACAGTGCGAACCCGCGCAGCACGTCGAGGGCGGCGATCCGCGGCCTGCCCGGCGGGGCCGCGGCGAGGGTACCGGGGGACCCGGACGAAAGTGGATCTTCGTGTGGCATGGGCCTCATCCTGCGGGCCCCGCCCGGTGCCGGATATCGGCCGAAGGCAGGGGCGGCGCCGTCCGCGGCGGTACTTTCGGCCGGTACGGCGCGCGGCCGGGACCTCTAGCCTGAACGGCGTGAAGGTACGGGACCGGCCGGGCGGGCGGGTACGGAACGCGGCCGACGCCGGGTTCGGTGTCGTGTCCGCGATGACGCTCGCCCTGTGGGCGTACCAGGTCGCGATCACCTGGGGCGGCGCCCGCTGGTGGTTCGGCTGCGCCGCCGGGGCGGCGGTGTGCGCGATCGCCCTGGCGCGCCGGCGCGACCGGACGCGGGCGGCGCTCGCGGGCCTGGCCGTCGCGGGGGCCGCCCTGGTGGTCGCCCGTCTCGCGTCGCTGCCCAGCGAACCCGGCCCCGCCATGGCCCTGGGACTGGCCGTGCTCGTCGGCTCCGCGGTCGGTACGCTCCCGGCGCCGCGCGCCGCCGCCGTCGCGGCCGGCGGGCTCGGGCTGGTCGCCGCCACCTGGTTCGCCGCCCCGCCGTCCCCGGGGCTCCCGCCCGTGACGCTGCTGAACGCCGTCGCCTGGTCGGCCGCCCTGGCCACGGGGCTGTGCTCGCGGCTGTTCGAGGCCCGCCACCGGGCCGCCGTCGAGAAGGTGCGCCGTGACGAACGGCTGGCGCTGGCCAGGGAGCTGCACGACGTCGTCGCCCACCACGTCACCGGCATCGTGCTCAACGCCCAGGCCGCGCAGCTCGCCGCCCGCAGACGGCCCGCGATACCGCAGGGCCCGTTCTCGGAGATCGAGGCCGCCGGGTCCGACGCGCTGCGCGCGGTACGGCGCGTCGTCGGCCTGCTGGGCGACGACGGCGACGCGTCCCCCGCCACGGCCGGCCCCGGATCCCTGGGCGACCTGGTCGGGCGCTTCGGCGAGCGGGAAGGCGGCCCGCGGGTGCGCCTGCTGTGCTCGGCCGACGAGTCGCAGTGGCCCCCGGAGGTGGCCGTCACCGTCCACCGGGTCGTCCAGGAGTCGCTGACCAACGTCTCGCGCCACGCCCGGCAGGCCCGCTCGGTCTCGGTCCGCGTCGGCCGGGACGGCGAATCCGTCGTCGTCGAGGTCCTCGACGACTCCCCGCCGGTCCCGGCCGGGTACCCCCGCCGCGGCGGGTACGGCCTGGTCGGGATGCGCGAACGCCTCGAGGCCCTGGGCGGCACGCTGAGCGCGGGTCCGCGCCCGGGGGCCGGCTGGGCGGTGCGCGCCACCCTGCCCGTCCCCGCGCGGGCCCGCCGATGACGATCCGGGTGCTGCTGGCCGACGACCAGTCGATGGTCCGCCGCGGCCTGCGGCTCATCCTGGAGGACCAGCCCGACATCAGCGTGGTCGCCGAGGCCGCCGACGGTGCCGAGGCGGTCTTCCTGGCACGGCGGCTGCGCCCGGACGTGTGCCTGGTGGACGTCCGGATGCCCCGGCTCAACGGCATCGAGGTCACCCGCCTCCTGGCCGGTCCCGGTGTCGCGGACCCGCTCCGGGTGGTCGTGGTCACCACCTTCGACCTCGACGAGTACGTCCACGACGCGCTGCGCGGCGGGGCGGCCGGCTTCGTGCTGAAGGACGCCGGTCCCGTCCTGCTCGTCGAGGCCGTCCGGGCGGCGGACGCCGGTGACGCCCTGGTCTCGCCGTCGGTCACCCAGCGGCTGCTGCGCCGGTTCACGGCGGCCGCCGCCCCCTCCGCCCGCGGGCCGGGGCGGCCGCTCTCCGAACGGGAGACGGAGGTGGCGCGGGCCATCGCCAGGGGCCTGACCAACCACGAGATCGCCGCCGAGCTGTTCATCTCGCTGAGCACGGTCAAAGGCCACATCTCCGGCATCCTCACCAAGCTCGGAGTGCGCAACCGGGTCGAGATCGCCGCCTGGGCCTGGGAGAACCGCGGGCCCGACGGCCCCTGAGGGCACCGGCACGCCACCGATGTGCCACCGGTATGCATCGCCGCGGAATCGGTCATCCGAAAAAAACCCCGAGCTGGGAAAAATCAGGAAATTGCGGTTCATATTGGAAACATCACTCTGGAATTAAATTCTTTTCGCGTACGGCGAAGCCTCCTACCTGCACTGATCCCACATCTATATCGTCTGATCCGTGTTTAACTCGGACTTGCGGTAATCACCCGACTTCCAGGGGTAGTGAACTCGGATTGAGCGAGACCTCACCGTGAACCAAGGGGAGACCATTCATGATCAGTGTCCTGATCGCCGAGGACATGCATCTCGTTCGGGGGGCCATGGTCGCCCTGCTCTCCATGGAGAGCGACATCAAGGTCATCGGTGACACCGGTCACGGCGACGAGGTCGTCCCCTCCTGCGTGCAGCTCCGGCCGGACGTCGCGCTCATCGACATCGGGCTCCCCGGCACCGACGGTCTCACCGCGACGGCGGAGCTGCGCCACCGGCTTCCCGAGTGCGCGCCCGTGATCCTGACCGGGCTCGCCACCCCGGCCGCGCTCTGCCGGGCGCTGGACGTCGGGGCCCGCGGCTTCGTGGTCAAGGACACCCCGGCCGACCAGCTCGCGGGGTACGTGCGCCGGGTGGCCGCGGGGGAGCAGGTGGTCGACCCGGAACTGGCCGTCGCCGCGCTGCACGCCAAGCGGAACCCGCTGACCGCGCGCGAGCTGGAGGTCCTGGGGGCCGCGGCCGAGGGGGCCCCGGTCGGCGAGATCGCCGACCGGCTCTGCCTGTCCGGCGGGACCGTGCGCAACTACCTGGCGCGGATCCTCACCAAGGTCGGCGCCCGCACCCGCGTCGAGGCGGTCAGGATCGCCAGGCAGGCGGGCTGGCTCTGGTCCGACGACCCGGCCGAGCTGGGCGTGATCCGCTACCGCTGACCACCCGCCGCCGGGCGCGGGGAGGAATCGACCTCCAGGCCGGTGTGGGCGGCGAGGAAGGCGAGCATGTCCGCGGCCAGCCCGATCGCGCGGTCCGCCGAGCGGGCGCCGTGGCCGACGTCGCCCTCGTGGCGCAGCAGGATCGGCCGCGAGCCCGACGTCGCCCACTGCAGCGCCGCGCACATCTTGCGCGCGTGCATGGGGTCGACGCGGGAGTCACCGCCGAACGTCGTCAGCAGCGTCGCCGGGTAGTCGACGCCCTTCGTGACCCGGTGGTAGGGGGAGTAGCCCAGCAGCCAGCCCAGCTGCTCGGGGTCGTCGGCCGAGCCGTACTCGGGACGCCAGGACGGCCCCAGCCCGGAGAGCTCGTAGCGGACCATGTCGAGCAGCGGTGCCGAGCAGACCGCGGCGGCGAACAGGTCCGGGCGCTGCGTCAGCGCGGCGCCCACCAGCAGGCCGCCGTTGGACTCGCCGCACGCGCCCAGCAGCGAAGGGGTGGTCCAGCCGTCCGCGACGAGCTTCTCGGCCGCCGCCGCGAAGTCGTCGAAGACGTTCTGCTTGCGCTCCAGCATGCCGTCGTGGTGCCAGTCCGCGCCCTCCTCGCCGCCACCGCGCAGCTGGGCGAGGGCGAAGACCCCGCCCGCCTCGACCCAGGGCAGGACGTAACTGGAGTACGACGGCGTGAGCGAGAGCCCGAACCCGCCGTAGCCGTACAGGATCGCCGGCCGGGGGCCGGAGCCGGGGCGGGCCAGCACGACCATCCGCACCGGCGTGCCGTCCGCCGAGGGGAAGACCACCTGGCGGGCCTGGAGCTCGGGCACCTGCACGGCGCCGGGCGGGGCGGCCCACGGCGTCGTCAGGCCGGTGCGCGTGTCGTAGCGGTGCACGCTCGCGGGCGTGACGCTGTCGGTGTAGGTGAACCAGACCTCGTGCCCGCCCCCGGGACGGACGGTCATCCCGCCGGCCGACCCCAGACCGGGCAGCGGCACCCGCCCGCGCCGCTCCCCGGTGGCCAGGTCGTGGACGTCGATCTCGGCGACCGCGTGCCGCGTCCGGGCGACGAGGAGCGTCCGGTCGGCGATGGTGAACTCGCCGATCACCGCCTCGGGGTCCTCGGCGACCAGGTCGGCCCAGTCCTCGGGGCCCGGCCGCGCCGGGTCGGCCACGCAGAGCCGCCCGCGCGGCGCGTCCAGGGTGGTGAGCAGGTACAGGCGCCCGTCGCGGCCGACGGCCGGGGCCGTCACCGCGCCCGCGTCCCGCTGGATCACCCGCAGGTCCGGACGCTCCGGGGAGGAGGCGGACAGGTCGGCCAGCCAGAGGTCGTTGCCCCCCGCGGCCATCGCCGAGATCGTCAGCCAGCGCCCGTCGTGGCCGATCCCGAGGCCGTAGGAGCGGTCCTCCTCCATGATCATGGCGTCGTCCTCGGCGGGGGTGCCCAGCCGGTGCAGGCGGACCTGGCGGGAGCGGACGTAGAAGAAGGACTTCCCGTCGGGCAGCCACGCCACCGGCGCGTACCGGCACCGGTCGATCGGGCCGTCCACCACCCGCCGGGTGGCGACGTCCATGACCCGCAGCTCCGAGCGCTCGTCCCCGCTCCTGGACAGCTGGTAGGCCAGCAGCCGGCCGTCCGGGGACGGCTGCCAGTGGTCGAGCGTGGTAAGCCCGCTCGGGTCGAGCTCCGCCGGGTCGATCAGCGCCTCCTCCGTCCCCTCCGGACCGCACCGGTACAGGACCGCGTGCCGCTGGTCGGCCGTACGGCGCACGAAGAACCGGTGCTCGCCGCGCCAGGCCGGGGTGCCGACCATCCCGGCCCCGGTCAGCGCGGCCACCCGCGAGCGCCACAGGTCACGGCCGGGCAGCTCCTCGGCGTGGGCGCGCCACAGCTCCTCCTGGGCCGCCGACCAGCTCCGCGTCTCCGGGGCGCCGGGGTCCTCCAGCCACCGGTACGGGTCGGGCACGGCACGTCCGTGCAGGTGGTCGACGACCGGTCGCCGCTCGGCGGGAGGGTAGATCATCGGGTTCCTCCGGGGTGGAGACGGCGGGCCTGGGCTCCGGACGGGAAACGCGGTGGGACGGCCCGAGGGTCAGGGAAGACAGGGAAGCCCGGGGACGCCGGGGACGGCGCCGGGGTCACGGCCCAGGCCCTCGGGCGGTCACGGCACCAGCTCCTGCGCGCTCGACGGGTCCCACCGTCCGGCCAGGTCGGCGTACAGCGGGGAGGTGGCGAGCATCTCCTCGTGGGTGCCCAGCCGGACGCTGGTGCCGTCCATCACGAGGATCCGCCGGGCCCGCAGGGCCGAGGTCAGCCGGTGGGCGATGACGACGAGCGTGCCGCCCCGCCGGGCGAACGCCTCCTCGGCGCGGGCCTCGGCCACCGGGTCCAGGTGGCACGTCGCCTCGTCGAGGACGACCAGCCGGGCCGGGGCCAGGTAGGCGCGGGCCAGGGCGATCAGCTGGCGGTCGGCGGGGGAGAGCAGATCGGAGCGGACCTCGGCGGACAGGCCGCCCAGCCGCGTCACCAGGCCGGTCAGGCCGATCTCGGCCACCGCCTCGCCGACCGCCTCGGGCGAGGCGTCACCGGCCAGGTAGACGAGGTTCTCCAGCAGGGAGCCCCGGAACACGTAGGCCTCCTGGGGGATCAGCACCCGGCCGGACGGGTCGAGCCGGTCGGCCGGCACCCCGCACACCTCGATGCGTCCGGACGCGGGCCGCAGCAGCCCGGTCAGCAGCGCGGCGAGCGTGGACTTGCCGATGCCGCTGGGGCCCACCACGGCGATGTGCTCGCCCTCGGCCACCGACAGGTCCAGGCCGTCGATCACCGGTTCGGCGTGCGGGCCGTAGGCGAACGTCACGCCGCGCAGCTCGGCCCCCCCGTCCCGGGTCACGGCCGCGACCCGCGCGCCCGCCCGCGCGGGCGGCTCGCCGTCGCGCAGCAGCCGGTCGAGCGCCACCCGCAGCCGGACCCCGTTGATGCCCAGCCCCTCCACGAGGTTGCCGAGCGCGGGCGCCAGCGACTGCGTGACGTAGGCCAGGGCGCCCAGGATCACCCCGGCGCCCGCGCCCTCGCCGATCAGCCAGGGGGTGCCGGCCAGGATCAGCAGGATCGGCAGCCGGCCGCCCACCGCCAGGGACACGGTGCGCAGCGCCGTCACCCGGGCCAGCGACCGGGCCGCACCGGCCTGCTCGGCCACCTGCAGGCCGACCTCGTCGGCCATCCGCCGCTCGGCGCGGCAGGCGGTGATGTCCCGCAGCCCGCCGACCATGCCGGCCAGCGCCGTGGCGGTGCGCTCGTCGGCCAGGATGAACTCCCGCTGCCGCCGGGCCAGGGCGCGCAGCGACAGCAGGAAGACGACGAGCCCCGCGACGAACGGCGGCAGCACCAGCACCAGCACCTGCGGGACGAGGGCCGCCAGCCCGAGCGCCACGCTCACCACGGTGAACGCGAACGACCTGACCACCGTGATGACCGAGGCGAACGCGTCGCGGGCCAGCTCGACCTGGAGGTTGGAGCGCGCCACCGCACCCGCCCCCGGTCCCTGCCCGGAGGCGGCCGAGCGGCGCAGCGCGTCGTCGACGACGTGGGCGAGCAGATCCTCGCGGAACGGCTCCACGATCGCGGCGACGGCCAGCACGACCTGCCGCGCACCGACCGCGGCCAGCAGCCACGCGCCGCCGAGCAGGGCCAGCCAGGCGAACCCGGTCCCGGGCCGTCCCGCGCCGAAGCCCTCGTCGATGGCCCGCGCGATGGCCAGCCCGATGACCAGCGAGGGCGCGGTCTCCGCGACCGACCACCCCGCCAGCCTGACCAGCTGGTACGGGTCCCTGCGCAGCGCCCGGCGCAGCGGCCGGTTCACGGGGCGTCCGCCTGGAAGACGGCGCGGTAGGCCGGGTCGGCCCACAGGACGCCGTGTGCCGCGCAGGCGCGTATCCGGCCCTCGTCCAGCCAGATCACCCGGTCGGCAGCCGCGGCGGTCGCCACCCGGTGGGTCACGATCAGCCGCGTCCGGTCGCGCAGCTCCCCGGAGAGCGCGCGGGCGACCTGGCGCTCGGTGACGGTGTCCAGGCTGGAGGTGGCGTCGTCCAGGACGAGCAGGCGACGGCCCTGCGCGAAGGCGCGGGCCAGGCCGAGCCGCTGCCGCTCCCCGCCGGACATGGGCGCCTCCTCCAGCGGGGTGTCGTACCCGAGCGGGAGCCTGCGGACGAAGGCGTCGGCCCGTGCCGCCCGCGCCGCCACCCGCACGACCTCGTCCCCCCCGGAGGCGTACCGGGGGGCGTGCCGGGGGCCGCGGCCGGAGAGCGCAGAGCCCACAGAGACCACAGAGACCACAGAGCCCGCGGAGACCGCGGAGCCTGCGGAGAGCGCGGAGACCGGATCGGTGGGCGGGAGGGTGCCGGGAGCGGGGAGGTCGGCGCCCAGGGCGACGGCGCCGCCCACGGTCCCGCCGAGCAGCACCGGGCGCTCGAAGGCGTACCCCACCGCGGCGCGCAGCGCCTCCTGGGAGAGCTCGGGCAACGGGACGCCGTCCAGCAGGACCGTGCCGCGGCACGGGTCCACCAGGCGGCCCGCGACCGCGGCGAGCAGCGACTTCCCGGCGCCGGAGCGGCCGACCACGGCCACCGCCTGCCCGCCGGGGACGACGAGGTCGACGTCGCGCAGGCCGTCCGCCTCGACGCCGTGGAACTCCAGTGTGCCGGGCCCGGGAGGCAGCGTCCGGGCACCGTAGACGCGAGGACTCTCGGCCAGCAGCTCCCTCACTCTGGACGCGGCGGCCCGCGCCCTGGCCAGGCGGCCGACCTGGCCCAGCGCCGAGCCGAGGCCCGCGCCGAGCACGACGTAGCGGGCGGCGGCGTACAGCTCGCCGGCCGACAGGTCCCCGGCGGCCAGCCGCAGCCCGCCCACCCCGAGCACGACGACCTCCAGCAGCGGGACCACGGCCCCGGCCTGCACACCGGCGCGCGCGTTGACCCGCCACATCTCCATGGCGTGCCTGCGCAGCAGGGGCAGCGCGGTCAGCACCCGCGCCCGCTCCTGGTCGGCCGTGCCGGCGGCGGCGATGGTACGGGCCCCGGCCAGGGCGTCGACCAGGCGGCCGGCGATGTCGCCCTGCGCGGCCTGGTACTCGCCCGCCATGGTGGTGCTCGCGCTGAGGAAGGCGCGCAGGACGAGCCCGATGAGGACGAGCCCGGCGACCAGCGTCACGGTCAGCAGGGGATCGATGAAGGTGAGGGCCACGACGGCGCCCGCGGTGGGGATGACCAGCGCGGCCGCGGTGACGACCGCCTCGGGGGCGCGTCCGATCTCCTCGGTGTTCAGGCCCATCCGGGTCACCAGCTCCCCCTCGGGGAACCTGCGGGTCATCGTGGGCCCGACGCCGAGGACGTGGCGCACCACCCGGGTCCTGAGCCAGGCCGCCGAACGCGCGCCGCTCGACCCGGCGGCCCAGACGCCGAGGGCGTCGCAGACCACGGCCGCCACCACGACGCCGGCGCAGACGCCGACCCAGGCCGCCGCGTCACCGGTCATGCCCGCTCCACCGGCCACCAGCGCGTCGACCGTCCTGCCCAGCACCAGCGGGAGCGCCAGCTGGGCGAACGCCCCCAGGACGGAGGCGACCGCGAGCATGGCCAGCCACGGTCCGCCCCGCCGTACGGTCTCGGCCACCAGCCGGTCGGCTGCCCGCACGGGTCCTCCTCCCTCGGGAAACGGGCGTGCCCGGGACGGCCGCCGTCGCTGGCCGTCCCGGGCACCGGATCTCACTAGTGGCAGAGCACGACGCTCAGGTTGCTGGGCTTGCCGGACTCGCACCCGAGGACCGTGAGGGTGCTGCCGCCGCCACCGCCGCCACCGCCGGTGGGGGTCTCCAGGGACTGCAGGTCGAGAAGGACCATGGGAATCGCTCCGTTTCTGGGTTTTGTGACTCGGGGTGGAGAGGGGTTTCTAGTGGCAGAGCACGACGCTCAGGTTGCTGGGCTTGCCGGACTCGCACCCGAGGACGGTCAGGGTGCTGCCGCCACCGCCGCCGCCACCGCCGGTGGGGGTCTCCAGGGACTGCAGGTCGAGAAGGACCATTTCGTTACACCTCCTTCGCTGTGTCGCAGGGGCCAAACCGCCCGGCGAATCCGTGCGCCGACACCCCTTGCGGGGTGTTCGTGTCGCCGGGCGGTTCGATGAAGGGGAGGAACACCGGCCGGTCGTGCAGCACGGCGCTCATCGCGAACAGGACTCCGGCCGTGCCGGTCGCGAAGTCCATGGAGAGCCTGAGCAACTGGTTGCCGGGGAAGGCCAGCCCGCCGCCGTAGGGCAGCGCGTGCCAGTCCAGTCCGCGCAGTTGCTCGGCCAGGTAGGTGGATTCGGGGACGGAGATGCGCGGCTCGGGCGCCAGTCCCCAGCCCAGGGCGCCGACCATGCCGCTCCGGCCGGTGAACAGGCCGGACTGCACGAAGTACCGTCCCCGGGTGACGAGCCGGCAGCCGTCCAGGGCGGTGCGGAGGGTCTCGTCGTCCCGGTGGGCCAGGTAGCGGGCGAGGACCACGCCGATGCCCACGGACCCCTCGTCCAGGTAGGGCAGCGTGCGCCAGCCCTGGTCGACCTGGAGGGTCCCGTCCGCGCCGGTGGTGCAGCGCCGCAGGTCCTGGCGGAGCGCGACCTCGGCCCGCTCCAGCAGGGAGGTGTCGCCGGTGCGCTCGTAGGCGTGCAGGAACAGCAGGGCCGGTCCTGAGGAGCCGTACATCAGCCCGGCGCGGGGCTTGCCGCCGCCGCTGATCTCCGGCACGTCGTCGGGGCCGCCCAGCCGGTCGGAGCAGATGTCGACGATCTTCATGGCCGTCTCGCCCAGCGCGCGCTCGCCGGTGGTGGTGCCCAGGTGGAGGAGGTTCAGGCCCATGCCGGCCAGGCCCCCGAAGAGCCCCAGCTCCAGTGACTCCCACTTCTCGCGCAGGCACAGGTCGACGGTGTCGACCGCGTCCTGGCGGTGCCCGAGCAGGTCGAGGACGTAGGCCACGCCGTGCAGGCCGTCGTAGAACCCCAGGGCGGTCCCCGGGGCGGGGGCCAGTGCCCTGGCGCGCAGCCAGTCCTCGTACCGGGGAAGCCGTTCGGCGCCCGTCCGCTCCAGCGCGTACAGCACGCCGGCCGCGCCGTAGGCGAGGTTCACGCCCCCGCCGGGCTGGAACTGGGCGACGTCGCCGGGGAAGAGCCGGTCCTCGCGCTCGGGGGTGGCGCTCGCGAGGATGGCGCGGGTCATCGCCTCCCTGAGCCGGGGCCAGTCCTCGGTGCCGGGCCTCGGGAACGGTGTGGGCGCCGCGGGCTCGGGGCCGGTGATGGCCCGGACCGCCTCGTCGATCACCTCGGACGGCACCGGGAAGGTCTCGCGGATCATCCTGGCCAGGTCGAGGACCTTGGCGCGGTCGAGCGACAGCATGATCGTGAGCTGCGGGGCGAACAGCCCCAGGCACAGGCAGGCCAGGGCGTAGTGGTCGATCTCGACGCCCTGCCGGTCGGCCGGCGCGCCGAACGCCGGGTGGCCGAGCGCCGCCCGCCCGCGGTCGGCGGTCAGCGTGGCCACCTCGTAGTCGATCAGCGTCAGGCGGCCGTCCTCGGTCACCAGGATGTTGTTCGGGTGCAGGTCGCCGAAGACCACCCCGCGCTCGTGCAGGGACTCCACCGCCCGGCGCACCTTGGGAAGGACGTCGAGCACCCAGGCGGTGTACTCGGCGATGGTCTGCTCGTCGCAGGTCGCGCTGGTCAGCGGGTAGCGGTGCACGAGCTGGCGCTGCAGCGGGTTGCCGTCGACGAACTCCTCGACCAGGAAGTGGTGGCCGCCCAGGGTGAAGTAGTCGACCAGCGCGGGTACCGCCTCCAGCCCGGACAGGCGCTCCAGCATGTCGCGCTCGTGGGCCAGCCGCGCCACGGCGTCCCGGCCCGCGGCGTCCAGCCCGGCGTGCGGGCGCCCCTCCTTGAGCACGACCCGCTTGCCGGTGCGCACGTCCTCGGCGAGGTAGACGCCCCCGCCGTTGGAGAACTGCATGACGCTCTCGACCCGGTACGGCAGTCCCTCGGTGGTGACCGCGTTGCGGGCGGCCAGGTGGGGCTCGAGGAAGGCGGGCAGCGTCACCCAGGACGGCACGCCGAAGGCCGGCTCCCGCACGTCCGGGACCAGGCGCCCCTCGCCGTCCTCGATGGCCAGTACCAGCTCGCCGTTGTCGGCCAGGCAGCGCCGCCCGGCGAAGCCGCCGTACCGGACGAAGAGCGGGCCCTCGCCGTAGCGGAGGTCGCTGAGGATGTACGGCCCCTCGATGCCGGTGAGCAGTTCGTCGAGCTCCTTGAGCGTGAGCTCCAGCTGGGCCTCGTCCACCGGGTAGATCGTCACGAGCTTGCCGCTGGCGCCCCGGGGGGCGGCCTTGGAGTTCAGCATGGCCATGACCGGCAGGCTGCGCAGGAACTTGAACGCGATGCCGCGGGGGACGCAGTAGTCCCAGACCGCCTCTATGGCGCGCTCGGCGTCCTCGACGCGGGCCGAGACGTGGATCTTCCAGCCCTGGAAGGGCGTACGGCCGGCGAGCGGCGCGTAGTGCATCCAGGTGTCGGTCGCCTGGTGCTGCCAGCCCTCGGGCAGGTCCCGGCTCGCGAGCGCGAAGTCGGGGTGGTCGCCCCGGCGGCCGTCGAGCGTGTCATAGAAAAGCGGGTCCGCCAGGCAATAAAGCTCATACTGGTCATCCACGGCATTCTCCCCTGCTGTCTTCCAGAAGAGAGAATTACGGATAACCCGAGAAACCACCAGTTACAAACTGAACCACTCGCATATGCGAAACTCACAGTGCTAACCGTGAGGGTGTGCGCTACCTGCACTTTTGCGAGGGACGTGAAGCTTATTCGGAAAAATTACCAGGAAGTTCGGCTATCAGGGTGAACCACCCGTCCTTGCCACCACTCGCCCGTATCGTGCCGCCGAGCTCCTCCAGGCGGTGGCGCAGATTGCCCACGCCGCTGCCGGGCGGGAACGTCTCCCGCCGGGGCGCCCCGTCGTTGACGAGGGTCAGGCGCAGCCGGCCGCCCTGCTCGACCAGCTCGACGGCGCACCGCTTCACCCGGCTGTGCCGCAGCATGTTCGTCACGCCCTCGCGGACCACGACGCCCAGCGCGGTGCTCACCGCCTCGGGGAGCCCGTCCACGTCCACCCGTACCGAGCAGTAGGCCCCGAAGCCCTCCAGCAGCACCTTGGCCCGCGCGACCTCGCCGGGGAAGGAGATCCGGTGGCCCGCCGCGGAGAGGTTCCGCACCGAGTGCGCGGCCTGCCGCACGGCCCGCAGCACCTCTTCGAGGTCCTCGCGCAGCGGCCCGTCACCGGCCGCCCGGCGATGGGCCAGCTCCCCCCTGATCGAGGCCAGCCAGAGCCAGTGCCCCACGAGGTCGTGCATGTCGCGGGCGAACCCCTCGTAGGCCCTGGAGAGCGCCCGCTCCCGTTCGAGCCGCAGCCGTCTGATGTGCAGGGTGAGGGCGCAGGTGACGCCCAGCGAGACCAGAAGCGCACCCGCCCCTGCCGCTCCGACGAGATAGGCGGCCTGCGACATCGAGTGCCTCTCCCAGAAGAAATGATATTCCCGATAATAAACGTGAAAAACCGGCTGTGTGTCAATGCGGAAGACGGTCACGCGGTGTGATGACGGGGGCGACGAATTTCAGGTAATTACCCGACCGCCGAGATATGAATCACATATTCGGTGCAATGTCTAATAAACCGGTGTATCACGCTTCCGTCACCCCGGACGGCTCTCCCTCGCGCCCCGCCCCCACCGGCCCCGGAAGGTGCCGCACGCCCTCCGCGTACGCCGTCCCCGGGAGTACGGGGGGCGTGCCGGACGGCCGGGCGGCGGCCGCGCCGGCACGCCCCCGTACGCCGCGATCCCCGGGCCACGGCGTGGAAAGATCCGGTCACGGTGGGTGATCGTGGAAGATGTCCGTGCGCGGTTGTCGATTCCGGCGCTCCCCGCGTGTCGTCCTCATGAGGGGCCGCCCGGAGGCGGTCCGGGAGCGACGATCAGGACGACGGAGATGACGAGGCACATGACGGCGGACACGACGGCGGGAACGGCGACGGAGACGGCGGGCCGGGCGTTCGAGGTGACGTGGGAGGGCGAGCTGCCCGCGAGCCCGCAGGAGGTCTGGGAGGCGTTCACGCTCCACACCACCGGCTGGTACTGGGAGATCGACTACGAGCCCCGGGTCGGAGGGGCCGAGCGAGGGCTGACCGGCAAGGGCGGCGTGGTGAGCGTCTGGGAACCGCCCCGGCACTTCACCACGCGGACCCTGCCGGGCGCCGACGAGTTCAACGAGCTCGACCACCGGCTCCGGCCCACCCCGCGGGGCACCCTGCTGACCCTCACCCACCGGGGCGTCATCGCCGGGGACGACTACGACGCGGAACTCGACGCCTGCCGGAGGCACACCGCGCTCTACTACCACTCGCTCGGCGAGTACCTGCGCCACTTCCCCGGGCGCGACGCGGCCTACCTCAGGCTCGACGCGCCCGGCGGCTCCGCGTCCGGGGGGTTCGCGCGGCTGTGCCGGGCGCTGGGCGTCCCCGACGGGATCGAGGCGGGCGACCCGGTGACGCTGACACCGGCCGGCCTCGACCCGATCGAGGGCGTGGCCGACTTCGTGGCACCCGCCTTCCTCGGGGTACGGTCCGCCGACGCGCTTCACCGCTTCCACGGACGGGACGCGTGGGGATGGCCGGTCGGGGTGGCGCACCACCTGTTCGCCGAGGACGCGGACGCGGAGGCCGCCCGGCGGGCATGGGCGACATGGCTGGACGACGTGTTCACGAGCCAGAGGGAGGCGTGATGGCCCGGTACGCGGTGCTCATCTACGAGCGGGAGACGCCCGGCGGGGTGGCCGACATCCCGCCGGAGGTCATGCGGGCCCATGGGGAACTGCCCGGCCGGGTCGCCGGGCTGGGCGGCCGGATCGTCGCCGGGCTGTCGCTCGAACAGTCCGGCACGGCGACCGCGGTCCGCGGAGACCTGGTGACGGACGGCCCCTTCATCGAGACCAAGGAGGCGCTGGCCGGGGTCTTCGTGCTGGAGGCGCGCGACCTCGACCACGCGCTGGCGCTGGCCCGGCTGACGCCGATCGTGAACGGCGGCGTCGAGGTCAGGCCGCTGGTCGGCTTCGACGTCCTGGAGGAGGAGAACTGAACCCCGCCGAACGGGCGGTCGCCGACGCGCACCGTCGCGAGTGGGCCTACGTGCTCGCTGCGACGGTGCGGGTGACCCGCGACCTCGACGCCGCGGAGGAGGCCGTGCAGGACGCCTACGTCCAGGCCCTGCGGACCTGGCCGCGCGACGGCGTCCCCGACAGGCCCGGTGCCTGGCTGACCACGGTCGCCCGGCGGAACGCGCTCAACGCCATCCGCCGCCGCCGGACGCTGGAGACGAAGCTGCCCCTGCTGCTCGGCCCCGAGGACACCGGGGAGCCCGATCACCCGGACGCGCCCGAGGTGTTCGGGGCGCCGGGGGCGTCCGGGACGGACGGCGGGGCGATCCCCGACGACCGCCTCCGGCTGATCTTCACGTGCTGCCACCCGGCGCTGGCCGAGCAGGCGCGTACCGCGCTCACGCTGCGCCTGGTGTGCGGCCTGACGACCGCCGACATCGCGCGGGCCTTCCTGGTGCCCGAGGCCACGATGGCCGCCCGCCTCACCCGGGCCAAGAAGAAGATCGCCGCCGCGCGCATCCCGTACACCGTGCCGTCCGCCGCCGACCTGCCCGAGCGCGTCGACGCGGTGCTCACCGTCCTGCACCTGCTGTACGCGGCCGGGCACACCGCCCCCTCGGGCACCGGCCTCGTCCGCGACGAGCTGGCCGGACGCGCGCTCGACCTGGCGCGCACGCTGAGGCTCCTGCTGCCCGCCGACCGCGAGGTGGCCGGGCTGCTCGCGCTGCTGCTCGCCCACCACGCGCGCCGCGCCACCCGGACCGACGCCCACGGCCGCCTGCTGCGCCTTCAGGAGCAGGACCGCTCGGCCTGGGACCGCGAGATGATCGCCGAGGCCGACCGGCTCGTGGTCGAGGCGCTCACCGCCGGGCCGCCCGGCCGGTTCACCCTGCAGGCCGCGATCGCGGCGCTGCACGCCGAGGCCCCCGGTTACGCGGAGACCGACTGGCCGCAGATCCTGACCCTGTACGACGAGCTGCTGCGGATCTGGCCGTCGCCCGTCGTGGCGCTGAACCGCGCGGTGGCGGTGTCGATGGTGCACGGCCCCGAGGCCGCGCTGACCGAGGTCGAGGCGCTCGAACGGGAGGGACGGCTGGCCGGGTACCTCTACCTGCACGCCACCAAGGCCGACCTCCTGCACCGTCTCGGCCGCGACACCGAGGCGGTGCGGTCCTACCGGGCGGCCCTGGAGCTCAGCGGCAACGTCGCCGAGCAGGAGTTCCTCACCGAACGCATCCGGTCGGCCGGTTCGAACACCGATCTCCCCGGCTGACACCACCCCGGCCGGGACGAGAACCCGACGGAGCAGGGACCGGCGGGGCAGGGGCACGACGGGGCAGGACACGACGGGGCAGGACACGACGGGGCCGCGGCACGACGGCGCGGGACGCTCAGAGCAGCGCGAACGCCGGGGGGAACAGCAGGTAGGCGCCGGCCACCAGGCACGCGCCCGCCACCAGCAGGAACAGGAACACCCAGAACCCTCCGGGCAGGAAGGTCAGCCGGGCGAGCTGGTCGGCGTCGGAGTCGGGCGCCCGGCCGCGACGGCGCTTGCCCTGCAGTTCCACGATCGGCCGCACCCCGCCCAGCAGCAGGAACCACACGGCCAGGTAGGCCAGGACCGCGTCCATGTCGGGCGCGGCGTACCAGGTGAAGGCGGCGATCGCGCCCCCGGTGGCCAGCAGGCTCACCACGCCGAACAGGTTGCGGATCAGCAGCAGCATGCAGAACAGCAGTCCGATCACGACCGTGATCAGCACCGCCACGTAGCCGGACGCGGTCAGCCAGGCCCCTCCCAGCCCCAGCAGGGAAGGGGCGACGTACCCGGCGGCGGCGGTCAGGATCATGCCGAGCCCGCGCGGCCTGCCCCTGGTGAGGGTCACGCCCGAGGTGTCGGAGTGCAGCCGGATCCCCTCCAGCTTGCGCCGGGTGAGCAACGCCACCAGCGCGTGCCCGCCCTCGTGGGCGATGGTGATCAGCCCCCGGGACAGCTGCCAGGAGGTGGACCACGACACCACGCCCAGCGCCACCAGCGCCGACAGCAGCACCACCCACAGGGGCGGCCCGGAACGGGCCGTGGTCAGGGTCACCCAGACGTCGGACAACGCTCACTTCTCCTTCGCGACATGGGAGCAAAGCGTCCCACGTCCGCCGGTGTGCTGGCGATAAAGTCGGGCCGTGCCGAACATGATTCCGGGTCCCGCGCACGCCGCCGGGCCCGGGACCCCGCGCGCACTACACTCGGTCCGCAGGACACCGATGGTCGGGAGAGACTCGTGAACGACCGGAACGCCGCGCTCATCGAAACGTTCTACGACGCCTTCGCACGACGCGATCCCGACGCGATGGAGCGCTGCTACCACCCGGACGTCACCTTCGGCGACCCCGTCTTCCAGGAGCTCGAGGGACGCGACAGGGTCATGGGCATGTGGCGGATGCTGCTCGGCCGCAGCGCCGACCTCAGCGTGACCGTCCGCGACGTCACCGCCCGCGACCACGAGGGCGCCGCGCACTGGACCGCCCGCTACACCTTCGGCAGGACGGGCCGGAAGGTCGTCAACGAGATCGACGCCCAGTTCCGCTTCGAGGACGGCCTGATCGTCCGCCACCACGACGACTTCGACCTCAGGCGCTGGTCCAAGATGGCGATGGGACGGCCGGCCGGGGTCGTCCTCGGCTGGACCCCTATGCTCAGGGCGAGGATCCGCAGTACGGCGATGGAGTCGCTGCAGGAGTTCATGAGCACCCGATGAGGAGGGACGCGTGACCGACCGGCGACTGAGGGGGTTGCGCAGCCTGGTGCGCGGCCGTTCCGCCACCGGCAGGGACTCCCCGGAGCGGTCGATGGACCCCCGGTCCGCCGGTGACGAGCCGCCCCCGCCCCGCTCGCGCGTCATCGACAACGCGATCTACGTCGACGGGCACCGCGCCGCCACCCCCGGATCGCTGCCCGAGGCGTTCGAGCGCCTGAAGAACACCCCCGGCAGCATGGCCTGGATCGGCTTCTACCGGCCCGAGGACGGGGTCATCGTCAACGTCGCCGAGGAGTTCGACCTGCACGAGCTCGCGGTCGAGGACGCGATCGTCGCCCACCAGCGGCCCAAGGCCGACCGCTACGGCGACACCCTCTTCGTGGTGCTGCGCCCGGCCCGCTACCTCGACGAGACCGAGGAGGTCGACTTCGGCGAGCTGCACGTCTTCGTCGGCCCGAACTTCGTGATCACCGTACGGCACAGCGAGGCCCCCGACCTGTCCCAGGTCCGCCGGCGGATGCAGCACGACCCCGACCTGCTCGCCCAGGGCCCGCAGGCCGTGCTCTACGCCATCCTGGACGCGGTCGTGGACGGGTACGCCCCGGTCGTCGCGGGGCTGCAGAACGACATCGACGAGATCGAGGTGCAGGTCTTCGGCAACGAGCCCGGGGTCTCCCGCCGCATCTACGAGCTGTCCCGCGAGGTGATCGAGTTCCAGCGGGCCACCCGGCCGCTGCTGGGGATGATCGAGGGCTTCATCGCGGGCGCCGCGAAGTACGGGGTGGACCAGGAGCTGCAGCGCTACCTGCGGGACGTGGCCGACCACGCGATCACCGTCGCCGAGCGGGTCGGCGGGTTCCGCCAGATGCTCCAGGACATCCTGGTGGTCAACTCCACCATGGTCGCCCAGGCGCAGAACGAGCACATGACCAACCTCACCGAGGCGAGCAACGCCCAGAACGAGGAGGTCAAGCGGATCTCCGCCTGGGCCGCGATCCTGTTCGCCCCCACCCTCGTCGGGACCATCTACGGCATGAACTTCGACGTCATGCCCGAGCTCCACTGGAGGTGGGGGTACCCGTTCGCGGTCGTGCTCATGGCGGGCGTCTGCCTCACCCTGTACGTGGTCTTCAAGCGCCGCGACTGGCTCTGACCGGCCGCGTCCGTCCCGGGTCCCCGCCGGGCGGGGGTCAGGGGCGGGGGAGATGGGCCTGTGCCCAGGCCAGGTCGAGCGTCCGCAGGGTCTCCGGGGTGGGGACGCCGTCGTCGTCCCATCCGGTGATCCGGTAGTACAGCCGCAGCGCCGCCGCGAAGCCGTCCTCGTCGAGCAGGACCCCCTCGTGGCGTCCGGCGTCGACGGGCTCCTCGTGGAAGCGCCGGGGCAGGGCGTCGTCGGCGGCGCGCAGGCCCTCGCGGAGGTTGTAGACGCGCATCAGCTGCCAGCGCCGCCTGCCCCAGACGAACAGCTCGCTGTCGCTCGTCCGCCAGCCGGTGACCGCGGCCACCAGGCGCGCGATGCCCGGCAGGTCCAGTTCGCGGACCGGGGGACCGGCGAAGAGCGACAGGCAGAGCGCGTCCATCCCGCTCCACATGTCGACGAGGAGGCCGGTCCGCACCACGCGCCGGTCGTCGAGCAGTTCCATCGGCTCGTATTCGAGCGTGCCGAGCGTCCGCATCTGGTCGAGGCCGTGCCGCCACCCGCCCACCGGGTCGAAGTCGATGTCGTGCTCGACGATCTCGTACCGCGGCCCGACCGGGCTCACGGCGTACGCCAGCGCCTGCCCGGCCGAGGCGCGCGGTTCGAACGAGACCATCTCCAGTCCCTTGACGTGCATCGCCAGCGGGCCGAACTCCTCGCCGAGGGCGTCGGCCGCCCGTCTCACCCCCTCCGACAGCAGGCGCACGGGCTCCCTGCCCAGGGCCACCGTCTCCAGGAAGGCGACGAGCGCGGGAGTGTCCCCGAACGCCGGAGGCTCCGCGCCGAGACGCCGCGCGTCCAGCATTCCCCTGGCCGCGGCCTCGCAGGCGAACGACACGGTGAAGGCCAGCGAGACGGGGTCGACCCCCCACAGGTGGCAGCGGGCGTTGAGGTCGAGGAGGGTCGCCGTGTCGGTGATGCCCAGCCCCAGGCCGAACGCGGCGAAGGCCTCCTGGTGCAGGCCGCCCGCGCGGGCGTCGACACCGTTGTCGAAGATCTTGATGCAGTCGTTCGGGCAGCCGGGACAGTTGCCCTCGCCCTTGACCAGAGCGGAGACGAGCCTCTCGCGCATGTCGCCGGGCAGCGCGGGGAGGCGGCTGGTGCTGTAGTTCGTCCCTCCGCCGTAGCCCGCGTTCGCGTCGCCGTCGGCGATCCACGCGCCGAACCCCGGGGGGTCGTGCTGCACGGCCGTGAGGTCGTTCCCCGCGATCCGCCCGGCGTACTCGGCGGTGAGCCGTTCCAGCTCCGCCGCGTCGTGGACGGCGGGGGCGGAACCGCCGGCGATGACGACCGCCTTGAGCCTCTTGGAGCCCATGACGGCGCCCAGCCCCATGCGGGCGGCCGGGAACGTCCGGTCGGTGACGATGCTCGCGAAGCGGACGAGGGACTCGCCGGCCTCCCCGATGACGGCCACGTGCGCGTCCGGCCCGTGCCGTTCCACGAGCCGGTCGGTGGCGGCCGCGGTGTCCAGGCCCCACAGGGATCCGGCGTCGTGCAGGCTCGGCCGCCCGTCCTCGACGAGGAGGTAGACGGGCCGGTCGGCGGCCCCGCCGATGATCAGCCCGTCGTGCCCGGACGCCTTGAGGGCCAGGCCGAACGGGCCCTCCACCCGGGCCTCGCCGATCCCGCCGGTGAGCGGGGACTTGGCGAGGACCGCGAAGCGGGGGAGCCCGACGTAGGGATGCCCGGCGATCACGCTCGACCAGAACGTCAGCAGCGCCTCCGGCGCGAACGCGTCCAGCCCGGCGGGGGTGAGGTCGAGGAGGAGCTTGGTGCCCATCAGCCCGCCGCCGACGTAGCGGCGGTAGTCGTCGGCCGGAGGGGTGAGGACGCGGGTGGCGCCGGTGCCGAGGTCGACCCTGAGCAGGGTCCCGTTGTACCCGGGGGTGGAGGTCACGAGAGCGTCCCGGAGCGGACCCGCTCCAGTTCGCGGGCGTGGTCCCCGGCCCCGCGGACGACCGTGTTGCGCAGGGTGCCGACCTCGGCGACGCCGATCTCGACGAGGTCGCCGGGCTCCAGGGTGAACGGCAGGTCCGGGACCAGGCAGGTGCCCGTCGACAGGACCGCCCCGTCGGCGAAGGTGTTGTCGCGGAACAGGTACCCGGCCAGCTCGGCGAAGCCGCGGTTGAGCTGCGCGGTCGAGGCGGAGCCGTGCCAGACCCTGTGCCCGGCCCGGGTGATGGACAGCTCCACGGTCAGGGCGCCGGGGTCCTCGACCTCCCAGGCCGGCCGGATCGCCGGGCCGAGCGCGCACGCGCCGTCGTAGATCTTCGCCTGGGGCAGGTAGAGGGGGTTCTCCGCCTCCAGGCTCCGCGAGCTCACGTCGTCGCACACGGTCAGGCCGAACATCTCGCCCGCGCTGTTGAGGACGAGCGCCGCCTCGGGCTCGGGCACGCTGATCGCCGAGTCCGCCCGGACGGCGATGGGCTCGCCGTCCCCGACCACCTTCCAGGCGACGGCCTTGAAGAACAGCTCGGGCCGGTCGGCGTGGTAGACGCGCTCGTACACGTCGGCCTCGTTGAGGCTCTCCTCCATCCGGGCCAGCCGCGAGTTCTGGTACGTCACGCCCGCGGCCCACACCTCGGTGCGGCCGTCGACGGGAGGCAGCAGGACGACCTCCTCCAGGGCGGTCCCGGCTCCCGAGACCCCCTCGCACAGGTCGCGCGCCCGCCCCAGGGGCAGCCGCAGCAACGCGGCCACGGTCTCCGCCCCCTCGACGGGGACCACCCGCCCTTCGCGGAGCACGCCGACGCCGGCGGGTGACCGGCGATCCCGGCGGTAACGGACGATGTGCACGGGGGGCTCCTCAGCGTGGTTCGCGACGGTGTCCTGGACGGCCCGGAAGCCACAAGGACACCACGTCCTGTCAGACATACGATGTTTAAGTCCCCGTGCGCTCAAAGTCAAGGGTTCCGTCCCCAGGCGTCCTCGAGGAAGACGTCGGTCCGTAAACCCCGGACAGAAGCGACGAATGTTTCCCTGCGGCTCCGACCGACAAGATGTGAACAGGTCTTTCTCCGACAACGAGTGAACCTTCCCGGGACGACCCTGCGCCCGGAACGCCGGGTTTTTACCTGCCGGAAATCTATTGACAACACGCGGGGCCGGGTGTTTCGTGGCCTAAACATTCGATGTTTGGTGTGACGAGGTCCGCCGTGCGAGCCGTGACGAAGGAAGCCCCCTTGACCAAGATCACCGCAGTCGAGTCCGTCGACCTCCGCTTTCCCACCTCGCGCTGGCTCGACGGCTCCGACGCGATGAACCCCGCACCCGACTACTCGGCCGCGTACGTGATCATCCGCACCGACGCCGGAGACGGCCTCGAAGGGCACGGGTTCACCTTCACGATCGGCCGGGGCAACGAGCTGTGCACCGCCGCGATCGACTCCTACGCCCCGTTCGTGGTGGGCCTCGACCTTGAGGAGACCCTGGCCGACCTCGGCGGGTTCTGGAAGCGGCTGACCGGCGAGAGCCAGCTCCGCTGGCTCGGGCCGGAGAAGGGGGTCGTGCACCTGGCGGTGGCCGCCGTCGTCAACGCGGTCTGGGACCTGCGCGCCAAGCGGGAGGGCAAGCCGCTGTGGCGCCTGCTGTCGGAGATGAGCCCCCGGGAGATCGTCGACCTGGTCGACTTCCGCCACATCGCCGACGTCCTGCCGCCCGAGCGGGCCCTGGAGCTGCTGGAGTCACGCGTCGGCGGCCGGGCCGAGCGCACCGCCCTCATCCACCGCGAGGGCGTGCCCGCGTACACCACCTCGGCGGGCTGGCTCGGCTACAGCGACGACAAGCTCCGCACCCTCGCCACCGAGGCGGTCGACGCCGGCTGGCGGCACCTCAAGCTCAAGGTCGGCGCCGACATCGGCGACGACGTCCGCCGCGCGGGCATCCTGCGGGAGGTGCTCGGTCCTGACCGCAAGCTGATGATGGACGCCAACCAGGTGTGGAACGTCGACGAGGCGATCCGCAACATGGAGGCCCTGGCGCCGTTCGACCCGTGGTGGATCGAGGAGCCCACCAGCCCCGACGACGTCCTCGGGCACGCGGAGATCGCCCGCAAGATCGCCCCGATCCGCGTCGCCACCGGCGAGCACGTCCAGAACCGCGTCATGTTCAAGCAGTTCCTCCAGGCGGGCGGGATGGGCTTCTGCCAGATCGACGCCTGCCGGCTCGGCGGGGTGAACGAGGTCGTCGCGGTCCTGCTGCTGGCCGCCCACCACGGCATCCCGGTCTGCCCGCACGCCGGCGGGGTGGGCCTGTGCGAGTACGTCCAGCACCTGTCGATCTTCGACTACATCGCCGTCGGCGCCTCCTTCGACGACGTGGTGGTGGAGTACGTGGACCACCTGCACGAGCACTTCCTCGACCCGGTGCGGATGAGGAACGGCCGCTACGTCGCCCCCTCGGCCCCCGGCTACAGCGCCCAGATGCACGAGGCCACCCTGCGCGACCACGCCTGGCCCGGCGGCGCGGTCTGGGCGGACGCCCGATGAGCCCGGTCGTGTCCATGTCGGGGGTGCGGCTGGCCTTCCCGGGCACCCAGGCACTGGACGGCGCGGACTTCGAGATCGAACCGGGGGAGATCCGCTCCCTGCTGGGCGAGAACGGCGCCGGCAAGTCCACGCTGATGAAGGTGCTGGCCGGCGCCGAGCGGCCCGACGACGGAGAGATCCGCGTCGACGGCGAGGTCGTCGCCCACCAGACCCCCAGGAACGCGCGGGAGCTGGGGATCGCCATGGTCTTCCAGGAGATGAGCCTGGCGCCCAACCTCACCGTCGCGGAGAACATCACGCTCGGCCGCCCGCCCGCCTCGTACGGCGTGGTGTCCTGGAACGGCGTGCGCGAGCGGGCCGCCGAGGCCCTGGAGCAGCTGAACGTGGGCGTCCCCCTGGACGCCCTCGCCCGCACCCTCACGATCGCGCAGCAGCAGATGGTCGAGATCGCCAAGGCGGTCGCCGGCGACCTGAAGGTCCTGATCCTCGACGAGCCGACCTCCGCGCTCACCGAGACCGAGACGCAGGAGCTCTTCACGCTGATCAGGAGGCTGTCGGCCCGGGGCATCGCGGTGGTCTACATCTCCCACAACCTGGAGGAGATCTTCGTCGTCTGCGACAGCGTGACCGTGATGCGCGACGGCAGGACGATCGCCACCCACCGGACCGCGGAGACGGACGTCGACCAGCTCATCGGGGAGATGGTCGGCCGCGTGCTGTCGGACATGATGCCCAAGGAGTCGATCCCCCGGGGCGAGGTCGTCCTCGACGTCCGCGACCTCGTCGTCGACGGCAAGGACGTCCCCGTCAGCTTCCAGGCGCACCGCGGCGAGGTCCTGGGATTCGCCGGCCTGCTCGGAGCCGGCCGCACGGCGCTGATGCGCTGCCTGGTGGGAGACATCCCCCGCACCTCGGGGACCGTCGAGCTGCACGGCCGGCCCCTCGACCCGCGCCGTCCCGGCGACGCGATCCGCAGGGGCCTGGGCTACCTGTCCGACGACCGCCGGGCCAGCGGCATCGTCGGCGGCCTGAGCGTCCGCGAGAACATCGGCCTGGCCTGCCTGTCGCTGAACGCCCGATACGGCGTCATGAGGTCGCTCCAGGAGAGACGCCTGGCCGTCACGACCGCCGAACGGCTGCGCATCGTGACCAACGGCGTCGAGAAGAAGGTCGGGGAGCTGTCCGGGGGCAACCAGCAGAAGGTCGTCCTGGGCAAGTGGATGGCCGCGGGCGTGGAGGTGCTGATCCTCGACGAACCGACCCGGGGGATCGACGTCGGGGCCAAGGCGGAGGTCTACCAGCTCGTCAACGACCTCGCCAGGGAGGGCAAGGCCGTCATCCTGGTCTCCTCCTACCTGCCCGAGGTCCTCGGCATGAGCGACCGGGTGCTCGTCATGCGCGCGGGCTCCATCGTCGGCGAGTACGACCGCGAGGACGCCACGTCCGAGTCGGTGATGTACGACGCCACCGGCCAGGCCAAACCCGAGGAGTTCACCCGGGTCACCGGCTACGTCGACTCGCTCCTGGCCGGGCCCGCCACCGGGGCCACCGGGGCCACAGGGCCCGCCCCCGGAGCCACCGGGGATCCCGGGACCACCGAGCCCCCCGGGGATCCCGGAACCCCCGCCGCTCCCACCCCCGCCCGACCCACCGGCACCCCGAAGGAGCGTCCGTGAAGACCACCGACGAAGCACCGCGGCTCGCGGGCGGCTCACCGGGCGTGCCCTCGTCGCCACCCGGCGCGCGCTGGCGCGCCCTCGTCGCCCCGCTGGGCCAGCAGCTCGCCCCCTTCACGATCGTGTTCGTGATCTGCGTCGTGCTGTGGATCCTCACCCCGCACTTCCTGACCACCTCGAACATCCTGGGCAACCTCGTCCAGATGTCGAGCCTCGCCATCATCGCGGTCGGCGCCACCATGGTCATCGTCGCGGCCGGCATCGACCTGTCGGTGAGCACGGTGGTCGGCCTGGCCGGGGTCGTCTCCACCGTGTCCATCGTCGAGTACGGCACGGGCGTCCCCCTCGGGCTGCTCGCCGGCGTCGCGGCCGGCGGGCTGGTCGGGCTCGTCAACGGCCTCCTGGTGAGCAAACTGGGGCTTCCCGCCTTCATCACCACGCTCGGCACCCTCAGCGTCTGCGGAGGCGCGGCGCTGCTGATCACCGACGGCAAGGCCGTGTACGGGCTGCCCGACGGCTTCAAGTGGCTGGGCAACGGCACCGTGCTCGGGATCCCGGTCCCGATCATCCTGATGCTGGTCGTGGCGTTCGCCGGCCACTTCCTGCTCTCCCGCACCACCCTCGGCCGCGCGGCGTACGCCATCGGGGGCAACCCCGAGACCGCCCGGCTGTCGGGCATCAACGTCGCCGCGATCCTCATCGCGCTGTACGTGATCTCCGGCCTCCTGGCGGGGCTCGCGGGCATCCTCGAGGCGTCGCGGGTCGTCAGCGGCCAGCCCACCGCGGGGACCAACTACAACCTCAACGCCATCGCGGCGGCCGTCATCGGAGGCGCCAGCCTCTTCGGCGGCGAGGGAAGGATCGTCGGCGCCGTCGTCGGCGCGATGATCCTGCAGCTCATCGGCAACGGCAGCAACCTGCTCAACATCTCGACGTTCTGGCAGAGCGTCATCGTCGGCGTCGTGGTCATCCTGGCCGTCCTCTACGACCAGATACGCCACCGCCGGGCCAGAAAGGCCACCTGATCCCCCCATCCGCCCCACGCGGCCCGGCCCACGAGACCGCCCCGCCGCCCGTCCTCCACCGCCGTGCACCACCCCGCCTGATCGAGGTCACCATGAACACCAGCAGGAACCCGGCACACCGCAGGACGCGGCGCGCGCTCGCCCTCGTCCCCGTCGTGTGCCTCTCACTCGCCCTCACCGCGTGCGGCAGGGACCAGGGCACCACCACCGCGTCCGGCGGCGGGGCTGGGGGCCAGAAGCTCACCATCGCCGTCGTGCCCGGATCCACCGGCTACTTCTACTGGGGAAGCCTGCACGCCGGGGCCAAGGCCGCCGCGGACGAGCTGGGCGCCGAACTGGTGTGGCGCGGCACCGCCACCCAGAGCGACATCACCGGCCAGACGAACATCCTGCAGGACTTCGTCAACCGCAAGGTCAGCGGCATCGCCTTCGCGGCGAACGACACCAAGGCCCTGGCCCCGATCGTCGAGCAGGCCGCGGCGGCCAAGATCCCGATCGTGAGCGCGGACGCGGGCATCGACCCGCAGTCGATCCCGCTCATCGCCACGGACAACGAGAACGCCGCGGGCCAGGCCGCCGACTTCATCGGCGAGAAGCTGGGCGGCAAGGGCAAGGTCGCCCTCCTGCCGTTCCTGGCCACCTCGGCCACCTCGCAGGCCCGGGAGAAGGGCTTCACCGACCGGCTCACCGAGAAGTACCCCGACATCGAGATCGTCGCGAAGAAGTACACCGACGGCGACGTCAACAAGTCGCTGACCATCATGAACGACGTCCTCAGCGCCCACCCCGACCTCAACGCCGTGTTCGGCCTCAACGAGCCGAGCGTGATCGGCGCGATCCGCGCGCTCGAGGCCAAGAAGACCAAGGGCGTGACCGTCGTCGGCTTCGACAACGCCCCCGACGAGGTCAAGGCGCTCAAGGCCGGCACCGTGGCCGCCCTGGTGGTCCAGGACCCGTACAAGATCGGTTACGAGAGCGTGATGGCGCTGAAGAAGATGGTCGACGGGGGCACGGTGGAGAATGTCGACACCGGCGCCACTCTCGTCACTCCGGACAACATCGACGATCCGAAGATCGAGAAGTTGATCAACCCGCCGGTCGAGAAGTAACCACACCGACCTCACCCCGGAGGGGCCCCGCCGTGCGAATCACAGACATCGCCATCGAGCGACTTCGCGAGCTGATCGTGTCCGGCGTGTTCCCCCCCGGGGCCAGGCTGCCCTCCGAGACGGAGCTGGCGCAGCAGCTCGGCATCTCCCGCGGATCGATGCGCGAGGCGGTCAGGGCCCTCACCCACGCCCAGATGCTCTCGGTACGGCGCGGCGACGGGACCTACGTGACCGACCTGCAGCCCGAGGAACTGCTCCGCGGGATCGGGTTCGCCGCCCAGCTCGCCCGCAACGACACCGTTCTCGACGTGATCGAGGTCCGCAGGCTCCTGGAGCCGGCCGCGACCGCCCTCGCGGCGCTGCGCATGTCGGACGAGGCCCTCGACACCCTCAGGACGCACCTGGAGGCGATGCGCAGGACCGCCGGCGATCCCGAGTCGTTCGTCGAGCACGACGCCGCCTTCCACAACTGCATCGCCGAGTCGACCGGCAACATGTGGCTGGCCGCGGTGCTGCGCGGCCTGGCCGATCCCACGATCCGCTCCCGGCGGCTGAGGGTCGCCTCCCAGGAGGACGTCTCCCAGCTCACCCTGCGCCAGCACGAGGACATCTTCAACGCCCTCCTCGAACACGACCCGGCCCTCGCCGAGGCGACCGCCCTGGCGCACGTCCACTCCACCCAGCGCGGTCTCCGCGCCATCCTCGACGAGTCGGCGGGGCCGGCTCGCCCACACCCGTAACGATCTCCGGTCACCGGCCGCGCCACACCGCGCCGGCACAGCAAGAGGAGTACGAACCATGGACAGCATGCAGGCGCTCGCCGAGCTCGGCGTGACCCCCGCCCTGACCCCCGAGCAGCGCGAGGCCCTCGACCGCGACGGGTTCTTCGTCGTCGAGAACGTGCTCACCCCCGAGCAGTGCGCGGCCATGCGCGAGGAGTTCGACCGCATCGTCGAGGCGGAGGCCGGCAGCGGCGTGGTCATGGACGCCGAGGCCGGCGCGACCCGGCTCTCCGACCTCTTCAACAAGTCGGACGTCTTCGACGCGGCACTCGCGATCGAGCCGGTGCTCGCGGCCTCCCACTACCTCCTCGGCGACTTCAAGCTGCACGGCGCCAACATCCGCGACCCGCACCGGGGCGGGGGCGACCAGCCCCTGCACAGCGACGTGCCCAAGAGCGGGGAGGAGGACTGGCGCCTGGTGAACGCGCTCATCGTGCTCGACGACCTGACCCTGGACAACGGCCCGACGCGCATCGTGCCCGGCTCGCACCGCCTCCCGCACAACAACACGCCCACGGTGAACCTGGCCGAGGGTGAGGAGCAGCGGGGCGACTACGGCGACCAGTCCAGGTTCCCCGAGGACCCCTACGCCGAGTACCCCGGCCAGATCCTCTTCACCGCCCCCGCCGGCTCCGTCGCCGTCTGCAACGCGAGCCTGTGGCACGGCGGCACGTCCAACAGGGACGGCGCCCGCCGCCGCATGCTGCACCTGACGTACACGCGGCGGGACCTGATGCAGCAGTTCGTGCAGCAGGACCACCTCACCGAGGGCCTGTACGACCGGCTCTCCCCGGCGCAGCGGTACCTGTTCGACGTCCAGGCACCCACCCCGGCCTGATCCGCCCGACCGTACGAAAGGACGTCACATGGCATCGCCGATCGCCCCGCTCGCCCCGGTGGCCGCAGCGGCCGGGACCGCCCGCCCCCTCGGCCTGGGCACCGCGCCCCTGGGCAACCTGTTCACCGGCGTGCCCGAGGAGGACGCGGCGGCCGCCATCGGGACGGCCTGGGACCTGGGGATCCGGTCGTTCGACACCGCGCCGCTCTACGGCTACGGCGAGTCCGAGCGCAGGCTCGGACGCGCCCTGCGCGACCGTCCCCGGGACGAGTACACGATCTCCACGAAGGTGGGCCGCCTGATCCGCGAGGGCGCCCCGCCCTCGCCCGAGCAGCTGCACGACGGCGAGCACTTCTACAAGACCTCCGGACGGGCCAACCCGGTCTTCGACTACGGCTACGACGGGGTCATGCGATCCCTCGAGGAGAGCCTGGAACGGCTCGGGCTCGACCGCGTCGACCTCCTGTACATCCACGACCCCGACGACCACTACGCCGAGGCGGTGGAAGGCGCGTACCGGGCACTCGACAGCCTGCGCGAGCAGCGGGTCGTCCGTGCGATCGGGGTGGGGATGAACCAGTCCGGGATGCTCGCCGACTTCGCCCGGGACGGACGGTTCGACTACTTCCTGCTCGCCGGCCGGTACACCCTGCTCGACCAGGGCGCGCTGGACGAGCTGCTGCCGCTCTGCCTCGAGAACGGCATCGGGATCAACGCGGGCGGTGTCCTCAACAGCGGAATCCTCGCCGACCCGTCACCCGGCGCCACCTTCGACTACGTCCCCGCGTCGGCCGAACGCCTCCGGCAGGCACGCGCCGTCGCCGAGGTCTGCGCCCGCCACGACGTACCGCTCATCGCCGCGGCCCTGCAGTTCCCCACCGCCCACCCGGCGATCGGCAGCATCCTGGTGGGCGCCCGCAACGAGCGGGAGGTACGTGACAACGACCGTCTCCTCTCCCACCCGATCCCGGCACAGCTCTGGGAGGACCTGCGGGAGCGGAGGCTCATCGCCCCCGGCGCCCCCGTCCCCGGATGACGAGCCCGGCACGGCGCGGGGAGAACACGCCAACGCCGTCCCAACGCCGTCCTCAGCGTCGATCCGCGCACCGGCACGAGCCACGGCCCGGTCGCCGACGAGACCGGTCCCGCCCTCGCCGACGACGTCGCCGGCGGGTCCCGCAGGACCCGCCGGCGCGATCAGCCGAGCCTGGTCAGGATCAGGTCCAGCTTGCCCTCCATGGAGTCCATGCGTCCCTCCATGGAGTCCATCCGGGTGTTCATGGAACCCATGGCGCTTTCCAGGGAGTCCATGCGGGTGTTCATGGAACCCATGGCGCCTTCCATGGCGCCCATCCGGACCTCCAGGCCGTCGACCTTGGTCTCCAGGCCGTCGACCTTGACGTCCAGGCCGTCGACCTTGGCGGACAGCGCGGAGAGGTCCTCCCTGGTCGCCATCCTGTTCATGATCTCTTCGAACATCGGCGCGGTGTACGTCACGATCTCCTCACGGATGATCGTGGGGAGATCGTTCAGGGTCTCCTTCATGTCGGCCAGGTCGGAACCCGTCCGGAAGGCCCAGGCCTCCAGGTCCGCCACGCGCTGACCGGTGTTCTTGATCGCCACGTCGGGCATGTTACCTCCTGATCAGGGGGATGCGGAGGGATGACCGTCGCGGGACCGGGGCCGTGGTCCGTGACGACGTGGCACAGATTGAACACGAGACGTCACCGTCGCGGGACGGTTTTCCGGGATTTCGGCCGGGCCGCTCACGGGACCCTGGCGGGTCGGCCGAGCAGCTTGCGTGCGGCCGTCTCGATCTCGTCCTCCGACAGCAGCACGTGCCCGGCGGCCTCGCCCAGCGGGACGAAGCTGTCGCGGGAGGTCACCCGGGCGATCCTGCCGGTGAAGCCCGCGTCGAGCAGCTCGGTGACGATGCCCTCGGAGACGCCCCCGGTGCGGCGGGTCTCGTCGGCGACCAGCACCCTGCCGGTCAGGTCGGCGGCCCGCATCAGGTCCTCCACCGGCAGGGGGGAGAGCCAGCGCAGGTCCAGGACGCGGCAGCCGTACCCCTCGGCGGTCAGCCTGACCGCGGCGCGCAGGCTCATCCGCAGGCCGTTGCCGAAGGTGACGATGGTCAGGTCGCGGCCGTCGCCGTAGCTGCGGGCGCGGCCGATCGGGACGTGCGTCTCCGCCCAGCGGGCCGGGGGGGCGTAGGGGGAGAGCCAGCCGCCGTCGCCGTCCTCGAACATGTCGCGGGTGTTGTACAGGGCGATGGGTTCGAGGAAGACGCAGACGCTGCCGTCGCTACGGGCGGCGGCCAGGCAGCTGCGCAGCATCGAGGCGGCGTCGTCGGGACGGGCCGGGGAGGCCACCACCAGCCCGGGGATGTCGCGCAGCGCGGCGACGGAGTTGTCGTTGTGGAAGTGGCCGCCGAACCCCTTCTGGTAGGCGTACGAGGCGACCCGCACCACCATCGGGTTGCGGAAGGCCCCCCGCGAGAAGAACTGCAGGGTCGCGGCCTCGCCGCGGATCTGGTCCAGGGCGTTGTGCAGGTAGGCCAGGTACTGGATCTCGGGCACCGGCAGCAGGCCGGAGACGCCCGAGCCGAGCGCCAGGCCCAGCACCGCCTGCTCGTCGAGGTGGGTGTCGAAGACCCGGCCGAGCCCGAAGCGCTTCTGCAGGCCGCGGGTGACGCCGTAGACGCCCCCCTTGCGCGCCACGTCCTCCCCGAAGACCAGCGTGTCGGGATGGGCGGCCAGCGCGTCGACCAGGGTGCGGTTGACCGCCTGGGAGAAGGTCAGCGGCCCCTCCTGCTCCGGGAGCCTGCCGCCGAACGCCCTCGTCCTGGTGTCCGGCGCCGCGGCCGTCGTGCTCGCCGCCGCGACGGCGGCCGGGGTGCGCGGGGCCAGCGGCCCGACGATCTCGGCGGCCGAGGTCAGCCGGGGCCGCCGCGAGCTCTCCATGGCCATCTTGAACAGGTGCTCGCGCGTGGTCTCGTAGTGCAGCAGCAGGCCGTCGGGGGTGGCCAGGCCCGCCTCGACGAGCAGCCTCGCGGTGGTGACGAGCGGGTCGCGCAGCAGGTCGGCGTCGATCTCGCGCTTGCTCCGGTAGGACAGCTCCACGTCCGAGCCGGCGTGACCCATCAGCCGGACGGTGCCGACACGCAGCAGGGCGGGGGAGCGGGTCTCGCGTACGTGGTCCGCGGCGGCCCGCGCGACGTCGTGGACGTCCGCCAGGTCGCAGCCGTCGGCCTCGAAGTACCTGATCGCCGGGTGGCGGGCGGCCTCGACCCAGCCGTCGGGGGTGCGCACGCTCAGCCCCAGGCCGTTGTCCTCGCAGACGAACAGCACCGGCAGCGCCAGCTTCTGGTACGCCCCGTAGGCGGCGGTGTTGATCCCGGTCAGCGCGCTGGCGTGGTTCATGGAGGCGTCGCCCAGGCTGCACACCGCGATCGCGTCGGCCGGCCACCGCCCCGGCAGGCCGAGCTGGCGGGCGCGCTCGATGGCGAAGGCCACGCCCACCGCGCGCGGCAGGTGGCTGGCGATCGTGGAGGTCTGCGGGATCACCGCCAGGTCGGGGTGGCCGAAGACCTTGTGCCGCCCGCCCGAGATCGGCTCCTCGGCCGAGGCGGTCAGGCCGAGCAGCACGTCGCGCAGCCCCTCCTCGGGCAGCCGCCCGGCCATCGCCGAGCGGGTGAGGTAGAAGGCGCCGGAGCGGTAGTGCAGCAGGGCGGGATCGGTGACGCGCAGCGCGGCGGCGACCGCGGCGTTGCCCTCGTGCCCGGCCGAGCCGATGGTGTAGAAACCCTGGCCCTGCTCGCGCAGCCAGCGGGCGGTGACGTCCAGCAGCCTGCTGCCGAGCTGGAACTCGAACAGCTCCCGGCAGCGGGCCCCGGTCAGGGTCGTGCCGTCCCGTACGGGCAGGCCGGGATCACGTGGCGCCCCGGGGGAGAGGGCGGTCACGGCCTCGGTGAAACGGGTCTCAACAGTGTCGCGCGCCACAGCCCGATTATGTCCTCATCGGGGGACGCCGTCCCGAACCTTCACATCTTTGATGCTCCCAGCTCAGTGGACCGGTCCCACTCGGCAGCCATTAATGCCAATTTGTAGGACTTATCGCTTGATCGTACGAAATAAATAGCTACTTACGTAAAGGGTGACATCTTCATTGGTCCGTCCTGGGATCTCGGCATCGTGGGCGAAAGCCGCAGGACGTACTCGCGTCCGATGTGGAGCCCGGGGAGGGCACCCGGCCGCGGGCGCGCGGGCCGGCACGGCACCGGCGTCCCGTCGCTCTCCGCGAAGCCCTGTCGGGTTAGCGGTTCCTAACCGAGAGGGCGGCCAGCGCCGCGCGGGCCATGCCGCGCAGCAGCTCGGCCATGGCGGCGGGCGGCAGCTCCCCGGCGCTGTGCGGGGTGGAGTTCAGCAGCCCGAAGACGGCGTGCGTGGCGGCGCGCAGGCTCGCCTGGGAGCGGCCGGGACACAGCTCGCTCAGCACGGTGACCCACTCCTCGACGTACAGCCGCTGGAGGCGGCGGATCCGCCGGCGCGCGGGCTCGGGAACGTTGCCCAGCTCCCGGTCGTGCACCGTGATCAGCGCCGGATGGTTCAGCGCGAACTCGATCTGGCAGCCGAGCAGGGAGTCCAGTGCCTCCTCGGCGTCGGCGGCCTCGGTCACCCGGCGCGCCCCGGAGGTGTGCAGGCGCTCGCTGACGTCCAGCAGCATCTCCGCGAGCAACGCCTCCTTGCCGCTGAAGTGGCGGTAGAGGGCCGGGCCCGAGGTGCCGACCGCGGCGCCGATGTCCTCGATCGAGACGCCGTGGAAGCCGCGCGCCGCGAACAGCGCGGCCGCGGCGTCGAGGATCTCCGCGCGCCGCGAGCCGCGGACGCGGGTGGGGGTCCGATCGGTCGTCACCCCTCGCATGGTAGACGGTAACGTTAATGATGACTAACATCGGCCGTGAAGGCGCCGGTCACCGGGCGGACGCCGCACGGACGACGGACGACCACGAGACCTGTGGCGCCCTACGCCGCCCTGAGGCGTCGTAAGGCGGCACGAGAAGGCGTCCGGCACGGCGCCGGGGCGACCCGGCGGCCGGGCGGCGATGACGCGATGACGGCGACACGACGGTGGCCCGGCGACACGGTGGTGACACAGCGGCGACGGAGCCGTACGAGGGAGGCTCGGATGAGTGGCTGGCCGGTGCTGCGGAGCACCTGCGACCCGGGCGGTGAGGGCTTCAAACGCAACGCCGAGGTCAACGAGGGCCTCGTGGCCGACCTCAGGGAGCGCCTCGCCGTCGCGGCGCTGGGCGGCTCCGAGAAGGCGCGCGCCCGGCACGTCTCCCGGGGCAAACTGCTGCCCCGCGACCGCGTCGACTCCCTCCTCGACCCCGGCTCGCGTTTCCTGGAGCTCTCCCAGCTCGCCGCGGGCGGGATGTACGGCGACCAGGCCCCCGCGGCCGGGATCATCACCGGGGTGGGCCGCGTCTCGGGCCGCGAGTGCGTGGTGGTCGCCAACGACGCCACCGTCAAGGGCGGCACCTACTACCCGATCACCGTCAAGAAGCACCTGCGGGCCCAGGAGGTCGCCCTCCACAACAACCTGCCGTGCGTCTACCTCGTCGACTCCGGCGGCGCCTTCCTGCCCCGGCAGGACGAGGTCTTCCCCGACCGCGAGCACTTCGGGCGGATCTTCTACAACCAGGCGACCATGTCGGCGCGCGGCATCCCGCAGATCGCCGCGGTCCTCGGCTCCTGCACCGCGGGCGGCGCGTACGTCCCGGCGATGAGCGACGAGGCGGTGATCGTCCGCAACCAGGGCACCATCTTCCTGGGCGGGCCTCCGCTGGTGAAGGCCGCCACCGGCGAGGAGGTCAGCGCCGAGGAGCTGGGCGGCGGCGACCTGCACGCCCGGGTCAGCGGCGTCACCGACCACCTCGCCGACGACGACCGCCACGCGCTGCGGATCGTCCGCGACATCGTCTCCACCCTCGGGCCGCGCACCCCCTCCCCGTGGGAGCGCGCCGAGCCCGAGGAGCCCGCGCACGACCCCCGCGACCTGTACGGCATCGTCCCCGCCGACACCCGCACGCCCTACGACGTCCGGGAGGTCATCGCCCGCGTCGTCGACGGCAGCCGGTTCGGCGAGTTCAAGGCCGAGTACGGCAGCACGCTCGTCACCGGGTTCGCCCGCGTCCACGGCCACCCCGTCGGGATCGTCGCCAACAACGGCATCCTGTTCGCCGAGTCGGCCCTGAAGGGCGCCCACTTCATCGAGCTGTGCGACCGGCGCTCCATCCCGCTGCTGTTCCTGCAGAACATCAGCGGGTTCATGGTCGGCAAGGCGTACGAGGCGGGCGGCATCGCCAAGCACGGCGCGAAGATGGTCACCGCCGTCGCCTGCGCCCGGGTGCCCAAGTTCACCGTGGTGGTCGGCGGCTCGTTCGGGGCCGGCAACTACGCGATGGCCGGGCGGGCCTACTCGCCTCGCTTCCTGTGGATGTGGCCGAACGCGCGCATCTCGGTGATGGGCGGCGAGCAGGCCGCCAACGTGCTGTCCACCGTGGGCGACGCCGACCCCGACGCCATCCGCGCGCAGTACGAGGAGCAGGGCAACCCCTACTACTCCACCGCCCGGCTCTGGGACGACGGGGTCATCGACCCCCTCGACACCCGCACCGTCCTGGGCCTGGCCCTGTCCGCCTCGGCCAACGCCCCCCTCGACCCCGTCGGCTACGGCGTCTTCCGGATGTGACCGCGACCATGACACACCCCTCGGAGTCTCCCCGGATGTTCGACACCGTGCTCGTCGCCAATCGCGGCGAGATCGCCCTGCGGATCACCCGCACCCTCAGGCGGCTGGGCATCCGCTCGGTCGCCGTGCACAGCGACGCCGACGCCGGAGCGCCGCACGTCCACGAGGCCGACGTCGCGGTACGCCTGCCCGGCGGCTACCTGGACATCGACGGCATCCTCGCCGCCGCCGCGGCCACCGGCGCCCGGGCCGTCCACCCCGGATACGGGTTCCTCGCCGAGAACGCCGACTTCGCCCGGCGCTGCGCAGGGGCCGGGCTGGTCTTCGTCGGCCCGCCGCCGGAGGCGGTGGAGGCGATGGGCGACAAGATCCGCGCGAAGGCGACCGTCTCCGCCGCGGGCGTCCCGGTCGTCCCGGGCGGCGCGGAGCCCGACGACGACCTGGCCGAGGCCGCCGTCCGGGTCGGGTTCCCCGCGCTGATCAAGCCCTCGGCGGGCGGCGGTGGCAAGGGCATGGTGCTGGTCCGCTCCGCCGAGGAGCTGCCCGACGCGCTGGCCTCCGCCCGACGTACCGCCGCGGCCGCGTTCGGCGACTCCACCCTGCTGATCGAGCGGTTCGTGGAGAACCCCCGGCACATCGAGATCCAGGTGATGGCCGACGCGCACGGCGGCATCGTCCACCTGGGTGAGCGCGAATGCAGCCTGCAGCGCCGCCACCAGAAGATCATTGAGGAGGCGCCGTCCCCGCTGCTGGACGCCGCCACCAGGGCCGCCATGGGCGCCGCCGCGGTCGAGGCCGCCCGATCGGTCGGCTACACCGGCGCCGGGACGGTCGAGTTCATCGTCCAGGGCTCCACCGGCGACTACTACTTCATGGAGATGAACACCCGGCTGCAGGTCGAGCATCCGGTCACCGAGCTGGTGACCGGGCTGGACCTGGTCGAGCTCCAGCTCAGGGTCGCCGCGGGCGAGCGGCTCCCGATCACCCAGGACCGGGTCCACCTCAACGGCCACGCCGTGGAGGCCCGCGTCTACGCCGAGGACCCCTCCCGGGGCTTCCTGCCGACCGGAGGCCGGGTGCTGGCGCTGCGCGAGCCGCGCGGCGTGCGCGTCGACTCCGGCCTGGTGACCGGCGGCGTGGTCGGCAGCGACTACGACCCGATGCTGTCGAAGGTCATCGCCTGGGGCAAGGACCGGGCGAGCGCGCTGCGCAGGCTGGACGGGGCGCTCGCGGCCACGGCGGTGCTGGGCGTTCCCACCAACGTCGCGTTCCTGCGGGCGCTGATCGCCCACCCCGCGGTGGTCGCCGGGGACCTGGACACCGGCCTCGTCGAGCGTCACCTGGACGAGCTGATCCCCGCCGGGGGCGTCCCCGCCGACGTCCTGGCCGCCGCCGCGCTCCTGCTGCACCGCGAGCACGTCCCCGCGGCACCGGCCGACCCGTGGGACGTCCCCGACGGCTGGCGGCTGGGCGAGGCGGCGTGGACCGTCCACCGGCTGGAGGGCCGCGACGGCGTCCACGAGCTCCGCGTCCGCGGCCTGCCGGCCTCCGGGGCGGAGATCCGGCTGCCCGGCTCCGCCCCGTCCGGCTCCGCCCCGTCCGGCTCCGGCGCCGACCCCCGGCCGTCCGGTGACGGCCCCGGATCGTCCGACGACGGCTCGGCCGGGCCGGTGACCGTACGGGCACGGCTGGCCGACGCGGGAGAGGATGTGATCGTCACCGTCGGCGAGACCGCCAGGCGCTACGCCGCCGCCCTGGACGGCGACACGGTCTGGCTCGCCCGCGACGGCGACGCCTGGGCCCTCACCCGCCGTCACCTGGGCGACCCCGCCGACCGGGCGGGCGCGGGCGGCGCCGGGGACGGGCAGGTCCGCAGCCCGATGCCGGGCACCGTCCTGGTGGTCAAGGCCGCGCCGGGGGACCGGGTCGCCCAGGGACAGCCGCTGCTCATCGTGGAGGCGATGAAGATGGAGCACACCGTGACCGCGCCGATCGACGGGGTCGTGGAGGAACTGCGGGTCCGGGCGGGCCAGGCGGTCGCCATGGACGCCGTGCTGGCCGTGGTCCGCGGGGAGGAGCCGTGACGCGCGAACCGTACCCGGTCCGGGCGGCCGGGCTGCCCGAGCGGATCACGATCCACGAGGTCGGGCCGCGCGACGGGCTGCAGAACGAGTCCGTGATCGTACCCGTCGAGGTCAAGGCCGAGTTCATCGCCCGGCTCGCCGCGGCCGGGCACCGCGTGATCGAGGCCACCAGCTTCGTGCACCCCAAGTGGGTGCCCCAGCTCGCCGACGCCTCGCAGCTGCTGGAGAGCATGGAACGGGTGCCGGGGGTCCGCTACCCGGTGCTCGTGCCCAACGACCGCGGCCTCGACCGCGCCCTCGAACACGGCGTCCAGGAGATCGCGGTCTTCGCCAGCGCCACCGAGACGTTCGCGGCCAGGAACCTCAACCGGACGCTGGAGTCGCAGTTCGACATGTTCGAGCCGGTGATCGCGCGGGCGCTGGCGCACGGGCTGCGGGTCCGGGCGTACGTGTCGATGTGCTTCGGCGACCCGTGGGAGGGGCCCACCCCGATCGGCCAGGTCGTCTCCGTCGGGCGCCGGCTGCTCGACCTGGGCTGCTTCGAGCTCTCGCTCGGCGACACCGTCGGCGTCGGCACCCCGGGCCACGTGGCCGCGCTGATCGAGGCGTTCGGCGGCCCCGCCGGGCTCGCGGTGCACTTCCACGACACCTACGGCCAGGCGCTGGCCAACACCCTCGCCGCCCTGCGCGAGGGCGTGACCGTGGTCGACGCCTCCACCGGAGGCATCGGAGGCTGCCCGTACGCCGAGAGCGCCACCGGCAACCTCGCGACCGAGGACCTGGTCTGGATGCTGCACGGTCTCGGCGTCGAGACCGGGCTGGACCTCGCGTCACTGGTGGAGACCAGCACCTGGCTGGCCACGCGGCTCGGCCGCCCCAGCCCCTCACGGGTCGTCCAGGCACTGGGCGGCACCCGCCCCGCCGGGTCACAGGACCAGGCCACCGCCCCGGTCCCGGGTCAGGGCACGACCGCCGACAACGTCAAGGAGTGACCATGCCGAAGCTGACCGAAGAGTACGAGGACCTGCGCAAGACCGTCGAGGCGTTCGCCCGCGACGTGGTCGCCCCGGTGATCGGGGACCTCTACGAGCGCGAGGAGTTCCCCTACGACATCGTGCGGCAGATGGGCGCGATGGGCCTGTTCGGGCTGCCGATCCCCGAGGAGCACGGCGGCATGGGCGGCGACTACTTCGCGCTCTGCCTGGCCCTGGAGGAGCTGGCCCGGGTCGACTCCAGCGTGGCGATCACCGTGGAGGCCGCGGTGTCGCTGGGCGCGATGCCGATCCACCGGTTCGGCACCCCCGAGCAGCGCGCCGAGTGGCTGCCCAAGCTGGCCTCCGGCGAGATGCTGGGCGCGTTCGGCCTCACCGAACCGGGCGGCGGCTCCGACGTGCCCGGCGGCATGCGCACCACCGCCGTGCTCGACGGCGACGAGTGGGTGATCAACGGGTCGAAGGCGTTCATCACCAACTCCGGCACCGACATCACCGGCGTCATCGGCGTGGCCGCGATCACCGGCGAGCGGGCCGGGGGCAAGAAGGAGATCTCCACCATCCTGGTGCCGTCCGGCACCCCCGGTCTCACCGTCTCGAAGAAGTACTCCAAGGTGGGCTGGAACTGCTCCGACACCCGCGAGCTCTCCTTCACCGACTGCCGGGTCCCGGCGGGCAACCTGCTCGGCGAGCGCGGGCGCGGGTACGCGCAGTTCCTGCAGACCCTCGACGAGGGCCGCGTCGCCATCGCCGCCCTGTCGGTCGGGCTGGCCCAGGGCTGCGTGGACGAGTCGCTGCGCTACGTCCGCGAGCGCCAGGCGTTCGGTCACCCCATCGGCCACTACCAGGCCATCCAGTTCAAGGTCGCCGACATGGAGGTGCGGACCCACACCGCCCGCCTGGCCTACTACCACGCGGCCGAGAAGATGCTCGCGGGCGAGCCGTTCAAGAAGGAGGCGGCCATCGCCAAGCTGGTCGCCGGTGACGCCGCCATGGACAACGCCCGCGACGCCACCCAGATCTTCGGCGGCTACGGGTTCATGAACGAGTACCCGGTCGGCCGCTTCTACCGGGACGCCAAGATCCTGGAGATCGGCGAGGGCACCAGCGAGGTCCAGCGCATGCTGATCGCCCGTCAGCTGGGGATCGGGGACCTCTGAGGCGTACGAGGACGGGGGTCCCGTCCGCCTGAGCGAACGGGACCGTCACGTGGAACGGGACCGTCACGTGGAACGTGAACGCGGAGCGGCGGCCCGGAGCGGAGGGTCCGGGCCGTCGGCTCGGAGGAGTGAATCCGGAGCGGTGGAGCCCGGGCCGACGGGCTCGGAGCGGTGGGTCCGGAGCGGTGCGCTTACCCTCGCCGCCGGAGGAATTTTCCCGGTTTTCCCGGCGCCCTCCCGGCCGGGCGAGGCCGTCGAGCCGGAAGTACTGAAACTTTCATCGGTGGTGACCCGTGTTCGCACAGGTCAGCGCGGCGTGGTGTGAGGACGGAGCGCTCGGCGCTGGGTTCTAGGGCACCCGCGCACCTAAGGTGGGAGCGCTCCCACATCTCCCCCGAAGGAGCCTGCTCCATGCCGAGAAGGTCAATCCTCGCCACGCTCTGCGCGGCCGTCGCGATCATGTCAGGGACGGCCGTCGCCGTCGCCTCCGGCGCGTCCGCCGCCGACTCGCCGTTCTACGTGGACCCCGAGACCAACGCCGCCAAGTGGGTCGCGGCCAACCCCGGTGACTCCAGGGCCGCGGTCATCCGCGACCGGATCGCCTCCGTGCCGCAGGCCCGCTGGTACACCACCACCAACACCTCCACGGTCCGTGGCCAGGTGTCGTCGTTCGTCGGCGCCGCGGCCGCCGCGGGCAAGATCCCCATCCTCGTCGTGTACAACATCCCCAACCGCGACTGCAGCGGCGCCAGCACGGGCGGTGCTCCCAACCACACGGCCTACCGGCAGTGGATCGACGAGGTCGCCGCCGGCCTGCAGGGACGCCCGGCGTCGATCATCCTGGAGCCCGACGTGCTCCCGATCATGACCAACTGCATGAGCTCCTCGCAGCAGCAGGAGACCAACGCCTCCATGGCGTACGCCGGGAAGAAGCTGAAGGCCGGGTCCTCCGCGGCCAAGGTCTACTTCGACATCGGGCACTCGGGATGGCTCTCGCCCGGTGAGGCCGCCGCCCGGCTGAGGGCCGCGGACGTCGCGAACAGCGCGGACGGCATCTCCCTCAACGTCTCCAACTACCGGCTGACCTCCACCGAGGTCGCGTACGCCAAGAACATCATCTCCGCCACCGGCGTCTCCCGGCTGCGCGCCGTGATCGACACCAGCCGCAACGGCAACGGCCCCGCGGGCAGCGAGTGGTGCGACCCGGCAGGCCGGGCCATCGGCACGCCCAGCACCAACGCCACCGGCGACCCGATGATCGACGCGTTCCTGTGGATCAAGCTGCCGGGCGAGGCGGACGGGTGCATCGCCGGTGCGGGCCAGTTCGTGCCGCAGCGCGCCTACGAGCTGGCCCTGGCGGGCCGGTCGGAACCCACCCCCACGCCCACGGTGACCCCGACCGTCACGCCCACCCCCACGCCGACCCCGACCGTCACGCCGACCGCCGGACAGGCCTGCACGGCCTCCTACAAGGTGGCCGGTTCCTGGCAGGGCGGTTTCCAGGGCGAGGTGACGGTGAAGAGCACCGGCACCGCGCCGCTGTCCGGCTGGACGGTGACCTGGTCCTTCCCGGGTGACCAGCGCATCACCCAGCTCTGGAACGGCCAGCACACCCAGAGCGGCGCGGGTGTCTCGGTGCGCAACGTCTCCCACAACGGCTCCCTCCCCGCGGGCGCCTCGGCGACCTTCGGGTTCACCGGCAGCTGGTCCGGGAGCAACCAGGCACCCTCTCAGATCGGCTGCACCGCCGCCTGACCCGGCGATGTGGCGTGATCCGGTACGGCTCACACGGTATGCCCCCCGTGCGAGCCGTACCGGATCCTTTTTGTCTCCCGGGGGCTACGTTCCGCGATCCGGTCCCGGTCCCGCTCCTGGTCCCGGTTCGTGGCCCGGTTCCGGGTCGCGGAGCGGGCCGGGCGGTGCCGCCTCCATGGCGGCCGTGGCCTTCGTCATGATCTGCCGCATGGCCTCGATCTCCGCTGGGGTGAGCCGGTCGATCAGGAAGGCGCGCACGACGGCGACGTGCCCGGGCGCGGTCCGCTCCAGGCAGCGCATCCCCTGCTCGGTGAGTACGGCGAGCACGCCCCGCTCGTCCGAGGGGCAACTCGCCCGGGTGACGAGCCCTTTCCTCTCCAGCTGCCCGATCTGGTACGTGAGGCCGCTCTTGGAGACGATCAGCCTGTGGGCGAGCTCCGTCATCCGCAGCTGCCCCCCGGGGCAGGCGGAGAGTTTCGCCAGGATCTCGTACTGGGCATGGGTGAGGCCGGAGTCGGCCTTCAGCTGATCCTCGACGCGACGCTCCAGCAGGTGCGTGGCGGCCACGTAGGCCATCCACGCGGCCATCTCGGCCTCGTTGAGCCATCTCGTCTCGCTCACCCGTCCATCCTATGCTTGTTCGAATTTGAACTAACCGCTAGGGTTCTGTACAAATTCGAATGACATGAGGAGTCATCATGGTTGACAGGATCCGCCCCTACACCCTGCTGGTGGCACGCGTCGTCCTGGGTGTGGTCTTCGTGGTGCACGGCTGGCAGAAGTTCGCGACGATGGGTCTGGCCCAGACCACGGCGTTCTTCGACTCGATCGGCGTCCCGCTGGCGGGCGTCGCCGCTCCGGCCGTGGCCGTCCTGGAGGTCGTCGGCGGCATCGCGCTCATCCTGGGCGCGGCCCTGCCCGTCTTCGGCACCCTGCTCGCGCTCAACATGCTCGGCGCGATCCTCTTCGTGCACGGCGCCAACGGCTTCGGCGCCGACAAGGGCGGCTACGAGTACGTCCTGGTCCTCGCCGCCACCACCCTGGCCATCGGCTTCAGCGGTGGCGGTGCCCTCGCCGTCGACGCCCTCTGGCAGCGCCGCCGTCAGCCGGTCGCGGTCTGACCCGGCGGCCACATCCGGCCACACCTGGCCACACCTGGCCGCGCACGGCAGCGCCCGGCCCGCATCGTCGCATCCGGCCGCGCCACCCCGCGCCACCCCGCGTCACAGCACATCGGGGCACGTCAGAGCATCTCAGAGCACGTCAGAGCACGTCCGGCCATGCCGGGCCCCGGCCGGTGTCGCACCCGGGGCCCGGACCCCTTTCGTCCGCCCGGGGCGAGCCGGCCGGAAACGGTACGAAACATCGCGTGTCCACAGGTCGTCCCGTCCCCGCGCAGTGGGCATAGTCGTCTACGACAGCACCCGAGGGCTGGGGGGCCGGTATGCGATGGCTGCGCAGGATCGGCGCGGATTTCAAGGCCCGCCAGCACATCGACGCGTACGCCCTCACCGTCGTCGTCTTCGCGTTCGCGCTCCTGTCGGTCTTCAGCGACGCGCTAGAGGACGACCTGCGATGGGCCGTCCTGTTCTCCGGGCTGGGACTGCTGCTCTACCGCCTCACCCTGCCCGCCGAGCCCGGCTCCCCGCCCGCCGACCTGCTGCACGACCGGTCGGTGTACGACACCGCGCCGCTGTCGTCGCTGTTCGCCCACGCGCGCGACGTCCGCGTCTTCGCCCCGTCCGCGGTGAACCTGCTGTCGGCGCGGACCTGCGAGCTGCTGCGCACCACGGTGCTCGCGCGGGAGAAGGGCAGTGTCAGGATCGTCGTGCTCGACCCGGCCGAGAGGGCGGCCGTCCGGCTGGCCGCAAGGCAGCTGGACGACTCGGTCGAGTTCCCGGTCCAGCGGCTCCCCGCCTCGCTGGAGGGGACCCTGGAGCGCCTGCGGCTGATGGGCGGCTGGAAGGTCGAGGGCGGGTTCGAGTACCGCCTGCTCGCCTACAGCCCGGGGTTCAGCCTGGTACTCGTCGACCCGGAGACGCCCAGGGGCCGGGTCATCGTGGAGATCCACGGCTTCCACAACCCGTCGACCTCCTCGCGCATGCACCTGGAGCTGACCCGAGGGCGCGACGAGCGCTGGTACGCGTACTGGGTGGAGCAGTTCGACCACATCTGGCAGGCCGCGACCCCGGACGTCAGGCGCTTCTCCTCTCCTGCAGAAGCTCCTCGGTCTGCTTCCGGAGGTGCGGTGGAAGCCCGGGACTGACCGCTTCGAGCGCCCGCGAGACGAGCTCCTCCGAGTACGGGACCCAGCCCGGCACGGTCCGCGCGCGGCCTGCGGCAGGACCGGCCCGCCACCCGGTGTCCTGTCCGGAGCGGTCCACGCGGTGGAAGGCGGGCAGCAGGGGCTGTGACCGGCGCGGAGGGGCCGGCATGCGATCGTCCGGCGGCCCGCGTCGCCCACTGCTGGAGACCAGCCTGTACGACCCCTCCGGGGGATGAATGTTTCCGGCGAGCGGATCGACTCTCCCGGTCGACACCACGCACAAGCCATCTGGTCACGATGAGGTGCCCTGCGACACCTCCGTGTCCCTATTTCAGCACTGCTGAGATCTCGGTTTTCTATACAACCGATGAGAATCCGGCGACAGGCCCCACGTTGTCATCGTCGAGTATGTGCCGCAACGTGTGCTTGAACGGGGATCCTTCGATCAGATCGAGATCGGCCAACGTCAGCCCGGTCACATCGACCAGGCGGCCGTTGATGTGCTCCGCCTCTTTCATGCCTGTTCCACTGTCCATGAGATTTTCTCCGCCTTGCTCTTGGAGTGGCAGCGTGCGGTGCCTCTGCTTCCGAACCGCATGTGACCTTGCTTTTCAGTGCTTGTCGAGTACTACGACCAGCGTAACCGTTTGCTTCGGTGCGGCAAAGAAGAAAAATCCGGCACGATGGATTCTCTATCCTGATGCGGCCATGAAAATATGGCATTTCTGTACGCGTGGAGAGCGTGACCGGGTCGCAGGACGAACCGGATCGGACAGCGGGGAGATCACACAACCGGCTCAGAGCCGTCGGAGGTTTTCCCCGGACGAGGACGCCGGTCCCGGATCCTGGCAGGGGGCCACCGGGGAACAAGGACTTCGCCGACCGCCAGGACGTCCTCGGCATGCCGCGGGCGAGGGTCACCTCCGAGGCGCCGCCCACGCTTCACGGATTCGGCGGGGTGAGGACCGTCCCGACACGAAGGTGATCCTGAACGATGAGCGACTCGACATCGGCTTGACTCCGTTCCCCGTCTAGCCATGGCGTTCCAGCCAGTGGGCACGGTGGTGCTCCGCGCGCTCGACGGCGAGATCGCGGGCATCGGTCGGCACGGTCTCTCGCGCCCAGTCGTCGAGCCGCCGCGCCATTTCGGCGGTGAAGACCTCGCCTGCCGCGGTCAGCCGCCCGCTGTCGTGCAGGGTGCCGACGACCAGGCGCGCGGCCTCGCGCCACCGGAAGAACTCGGCACTCGCGTGCACGGCGGCCTCACCTCGCTCCAGGTGACGCTGACGTCCCCAGAAACCGGCCACTCCCAGGAAGGCGTACGCCCCCTGAAGCAGACCGGGAACGGGTCGGGGGTCCTCACGCCAGGGGGCGTAGTAGAGGGAACCGTTGTCCGGGAGGGTCAGGGGGACGAGGTCGAGCAGGGCGGAGAGCTTCGCGTGCTGGGTCTCGTGCGTCAGGGTGACCGCGAGGGTGACGGCGTCCGGAGGAGTCGACAGCGCGACGCAGCCGAACGTCTCCCGCGACGTCGAGCTGGACTGGCCCTGGGGAGGTGCGACCAATGGGGTGAGGACGGTGATCGCCGCCGCGACCTCCTCGGCCACAGATCGATGGTGGCTCACCATCAGTTTCCATGCCTCATCAAGCATGGACTGCCACCGTGCGAGCTCGGATTCGGTGAGACGCCCGCCGATATTTGTTATGTCCGGCATCCGGTAGGGGTCCAGGTCGTCGATGAGCAGGTTGAGCGACATGCCGTCGGCCTCGGCCGACAGTGAGCGCAGCCCGCTCCAGCCCGGAGCGTCCTGGCGGAGATCGTCCGGGACCCGGACGACGATTCCATCCGCCGTGAGGTCGGTGCCGTCCGCGAGGCACCGGACCGTCGCCGTCGAGAGGCCGGGAGAGAGGATCGCCTGGCCCAGTGACGGCAACGTGACCACCCCCTCCACTGCCGGCACCTCGATCTCGCAGGCCGTACCGGATCGGATGGCCGCCGCGGCGGCGATCGCCGCGAGCTGTCCTGGTGCCGCACCCCCATCGCCGGCGTTCAGCATTCTCACGGTCCTGCGCGCCCAGGCGCCCACGGACGGATGACGGAGAACGGTCTCGACGGCGCCGGGACGACGATGTTGAACCGTGGCGAGCAGATCGTAGGCGCGCCGGGTGGCGGCGGCGCCGGGGTGGCCGTTCGTTTCCGCCGACTCCAGCACTCCTCGTACGAGGAGAAGGTGCTTACTGTGTTGCGCCGCGGAGAGCTCGCCAAGGGCGGCGGCGCCACCGTCACCTCCGGCGAGTTCCAGGAACAGGCGGGTCGTGATCTGATGTTCACGCAGGCGCATTGTCATCTTTCCCGTTGTTTCGGTCGTGTCCATGGGCCCGCGCCGTCCCTTTCTCGGTGCGCTCGTCGCGAGGGGGGACGAGATGAGCTCGGGAAATGAAAACGTGGCCCGGGGGGCGGTGGGAGAAGAGACCTCCCCGGTCTGAAACCGCGCGCCTCATGTTCATCACCGGCCCCTTGATCGGGAATGCATTATGTCATGACCGAAAGATGCTTATATCATAGAGGATGTGTAGTTGCTCTGCCAGATCGACCGGTGAAATCGGGTGATTCGCCGTTGCGGTGGGTATGTACTTCTGAGCGATCCCGGTAGCCGGGACCGGTTCATGCGAGATGGGAAATGGCGCAAGAGAGGTGTGCCGCATTTGCCGCAGAAACCTGATTCCGTGAGCGCGATTCCCCATAACGCCTTCCCGGCCACTCTTGACGTCGAGGGGATGTTGTCCTCCGGCTGGCGGCCTCTGGCTTTCCGGCAGTTCATCCTGAAGATTCACAGCAGGTGTGATCTGGCCTGCCGTCACTGTTACGTCTACGAGATGGCCGACCAGTCCTGGAAGGCTCAGCCGCGGCGGATGTCCACGGCGATCGTCGACTGTACGGCGAGGCGGATCGCCGAGCACGCCCTCACCCACGAACTGGCCGAGGTGGAAGTCGTCCTGCACGGCGGGGAGCCGCTCCTGGCGGGACCCGACGTCATCTCCTACGCCGTGCGCACGATCAGGCGGGAGGCGGCCGAGGTCGGAACCCGAGTCCATGTCGGCGTGCAGACCAACGGGCTTCGGCTGGACGAGACCTATCTCCGGCTCTTCGACGCCCTGGAGATCGGCGTCGGCGTGAGCATGGACGGCTACGCCGAGGGTCACGATCGGCACAGGCGCTACGCCGACGGCAGGGGGAGTCACGCGGCCGTGACGGCCGCGTTGAGACGTCTCACCAGCGGCCCGTACCATCGCCTGTTCAGTGGCCTTCTCTGCACGGTCGACGTGCGCAACGATCCGATCGCGACCTATGAGGCACTCCTGGAGTTCGATCCACCGGTGGTCGACTTCCTGCTCCCGCACGGCAACTGGTTCGCGCCTCCGCCCGCGCGCGTCCCCGGATCGGCCGACACGCCGTACGCCGACTGGCTCATTCCGATCTTCGATCTCTGGTACGGATCGACCAACCACCAGACCGAGGTCCGGTTGTTCGGGGAGATCATGCGGTTACTGGCGGGAGGCGCCTCGCGAAGCGAGGCGATCGGGCTGTCGCCCGCGCGGATGGCCATCGTCGAGACGGACGGCAGCATCGAGCAGTCGGACATCCTCAAGTCCAGTTATCACGGAGCCGCCGCGACCAGGCTGCATCTTCTCCGTGACCCCTTCGACGCCGCGCTCACGCACCCCGCCATGGTCGCCCGGCAGATCGGTGAACTCGCGCTGGCCCCCGTATGCCTGGCCTGCGACATCCGTTCGGTCTGCGGAGGAGGGCTGTACGCGCACCGGTACAGCGAGGCCGAGGGGTTCCGCGGGGCCTCCGTCTACTGCCCTGACCTCTACCGGCTGATCACCCATATCAGCGAAAGGTTCGCGCGCGACGTCGCGGCGCTGAAGGCGAACCGATAGGCGGATGCGACGGATGGGCCGCCGGTCCTTTCGCGCCCTTCGAGGAGGAAGGCCGAGCGCGGCCGTGAGGCGGTCAGATCGGCGGGGGATCGAAGTCGCACTCGATCCGGTGTCCCTCCCTCGCCATGACGGCATCGGGGTGGCCGAACCGCAGCGGCCGCTCGTAGCGGCGCATCGTGTCCGCATACAGGAGTTCGGCCTCTTCTCTCGCGCCCGCCGCCTTCAGGTCGAGGGCGAGGTTGGCCGCGCAGGCCAGGGTAAGGAAGTGATCCTGGCCGAAGAGCTCTCGCAGGCCTGCGAGTGTCTCCCTGCCGAGCCGGCACGCTTCGGCGTTCTCTCCCAGCGCGGCGAGGTCCGCTTGGAGACCGACGGCGCACGACAGGGGGTAGTGGTGCCTCGGGCCGACCTTGGCGATCAGCTCTTTCCTGACCTCCTCGTCGAGATCCCGGGCGGTCGCGACCTCACCGCGGAGCCGGTGAAGGATGGCCAGGTTTCCCCTGCAGGCAAGGCTGTAGGGGTGGTCGTCGCCGAACATTCTGGGGTAGAGGGCAATCGCCCTCTTGGCCGTGACGAACGCCTCGTCCAGATCTCCGGCCGTCCGCAGGGCGTTGGAGAGGTTGATCGCCGCCGCCATCGTGTCGGGGTGCTCGTCTCCGAAGAGCCGCTGCAGCCGGGTGTGCGTGTCGCGTGCGATCTCGAGCCCTTCGGTGATCTGCCCCGCCCGGCGCTTGGCGATGGACAGGTCCTTGGCGGCCAGCAGGGTGTAGTGATGGTCGAGGGTCAGTTCCTGGACGCCGTAGGCATAGGCCTCCTCACCCAGATCGCACGCCTCCGTGTAGTCGCCGCACAGCCTCACGGCCCTGGCCAGGCCGTTCCAGGACTGGAGCAGGAAGCTCTTGCTGACCCCTTCCGTCGCATCGCTCGTCTCCACGAAGGTTTCCTGGTGCAGCCGCCGCGCCGCCTCGTACTCGCTGGTGAGGGCGTAGTCGAGGGCCAGGCTGTTCAGGAGGCGCAGGGTGGCCGGAGCGGTCGGCCCCAGATGGGTCTCGTGGGCTGTCCGCGCCGCCTCGTCCAGCTGGAGGGCGAGGGCGAAGTCGCCGCGAGCCCGCAGGGACGCTCCGTAACCGTTGCTCACCCGGAGGGTCTCGGAGTGGTTCTCACCGAGGATCGCACCCATGTTCCTGACGGTGACACGGTCGGTCTCGTACGCCTCCCTGTACCGGCCGAGCCCGCGCAGGACGTTGCCGAGGTGCCGGTGCGCGACGAGCACGTCCGGGTGCTCCGCCCCGTCGGCCGCGGTCCACCGGTCGATGAAACTCTCGAGGAAGGACAGGGCGGACTGGTAGTTGCCGGAGGTGTACAGGTAACGAATGACATTGAGGGCGAACCGCCTCACCGAGGGGTCGGTGCATCTCTCCAGGCCCGAAGGAACGACGTGGGCGACGAGCTCCTCGAAACCCTGCCATTTGTCAGTGTCGTCCGGATCCTTCGGCGCGCTGCTCGCGAGCAGCAGGTGGACCTCGTGCCGTGTCTTTCCCTTCTCCTCCTCGGACAGGTCGTCGCGGAGAAGCGCCTGGATGAGACGGTGCACCTGAACCGTACGGCTCGTGGGCTCGATCCTAGCCAGCGCGAAACGCCCCAGCTCGCTCAGCGCCCTGGCGAGCAGGATGGGATCGGACAGGATCGCGCCCAGCCGGGAGGCGGTGGCGGCCTTGCCGCCCTTGCGGAAGACGTCGCGGGGGATCGGCTCGGGTCCGAAGAAGGCACAGGTGCGCAGGATCGTGATGGCCTCCGGCAGGCGGTCCTCCAGAAGCGACACCGAGACCTTCCAGGCGGCCGTCATCGAAAGCGGGTATCCCGAAGCCCTGTTGATGCCCAGCAACCGACTGGTCTGCTCCCTGAGCTGCTCCAGGTACTCGTCGATGGACATTCCCGTCTCGTACTGGAGCGCGCCGGCCTGTTCCAGGGCCAGGGGCAGGTCACCGAGCTGCTCGGCCAGCCGGAAGGCGTCCTCGGCCGGCACCTCCCGACGCAGGCGCTTGTTCAGGAACGTGATGCTCTCGTCCCGGATGAAGACGTCGACCCGAAGCGTGTCGCAGTGGTCCTCCCACTTGGGGTTACGGGAGGTGATCAGGACGTGACCGGGGCCGCGCGGGATGAATCCCTCGACCTGTCCCGGCTCCTCGGCGTTGTCGAAGATCAGGAGCCACCTGCGGTAGGGAGTGCCGCTCTGCAGCGTTCTGCGGACGGACTCCGCGGCCTCCTCCACACCGGTGGCCGACGCCGGGGGCAGCCCCAGGTAGGGCGCCATCGCGGCCAGCGCGGACGGCACCAGCACGCGCTGGTCCGCCGGAATCCACCAGACCAGGTCATAGTGCGAGCGGTAACGGTAGGCGTACTCGATGGCGAGGTGGGTCTTGCCCACGCCTCCCCACCCCTGCAGGGCCTGGGGCTGGGGTACGACGGCCGTCACGGTGTTCATGTCCTGGCGGAGCCTGTGCAGCAGATCGTCCCGGCCGGTGAAGTTCCGGTTGCGAGGCGGCACCTTCTCCCAGACCTCGGACTGCCGTTCCGGCACGGTGTTCGCCGCACGTGAGAGTTCCACCACCTCGGACCTCCGCCATTTCAGGATTACGGGACCGTATGGCCATCCTAAGGTTGATTCGAGGAGTGGAGTATCACAGAATAATAATCGTATGTGAAGAGAAGCGCGTATCGAGTGATTGCGGGAAGGGTGGACGTTCCTGTTTTTAGGATGCCCTAAATCCGGGTTCCGACCGGTGTTGACACTCCGCAGAACGGGGAGTGTGCGTGACGGCGGCTTGGGATAAGGTTTTTCCGAGTCCGGATCTCTCCCTCGGAACGCACAGAAGATCGTGCCGCTCCTCGTGCAAGGAGACGAAGGCCGTCGCCGGAGCCGAGGGTGAAGCCCGCACGTTCGATCCAGGTGCCGTCTCGTCTTTCCTGGAGGTCGCGGCAGAAAGGCGATCGTGAATTATCTTCCCGCACCGGTGGAACAGGGGACGCCTTTCCGGACGGAAAGGCGTTGTGGTGCCGACGGAGTTGTATGGTGTCGGGACCGGGACTCGATCGAACCCCCTGACCGTGAGGTGGTGCCCTACGTGCTCGACATGGGGGAGGCCGAATGGGAACGCCTGATCGCCCAGCTGAGAAGCGGGGACTGCACGCCGTTCCTGGGGTCCGGAGCCTGCGTCGGGACCCTGCCGACCGGGGTGGCGCTGAGTCGTGAGATGGCCGGGCGGTGGAAATACCCCTTCGAGGACGATCACGATCTTCCCAGGGTGACGCAGTACGCGGTGATGAAGTACGGCGATTCCCTCTATGTCAAGAAGCAGGTCTGTGACGAGCTGAACTCCGGCCGGGAGCCCGACTTCCGTGATCCGCTGGAGCCGCACGGTCTGCTCGCTGATTTTCCTCTTCCGGTGTATCTCACGACAAACTATGACAATTTTATCGCGCGTTCACTGGAGAACGTGGGGAAAAAACCGAACGTGGCCGTCTGCCCCTGGAACGAGGACCTGGACTACGCGGAGGAGCTGTTCGGCAGCGAGGACGGATGGAATCCCCGGCCCGGCGCCCCGCTCGTCTATCATCTGCACGGCAGCCTGAGTGATCCGGCCTCGCTCGTTCTCGCCGAGGACGACTATCTGGAGTTTCTCACCAGCCTCACGGTGGAGGGCGTCGAAGGCGGACAGAGAATGCTTCCCACCTCCATTCGCGCGGCGCTGACCAGGCGTCCTCTGCTGTTCGTCGGGTACAGCCTGCGGGACTGGACGTTTCGGGTGCTCTTTCATGGATTGCTGAAAACGGTGTGCGGGGTCAACCGCCGCAGGCACGTGAGCGTGCAGCTGTCCCCGTCGCTCGCCAGCGCGAGGACGGACGTCCTGGACGTCAAGCGCTGGCTGGCCCGATACTACGAGGGTTCGCAGATCTCGATCTTCTGGGGGACGGCGGAGGAGTTCTGCGAGGAGCTGCGACGACGGATGGGGCCGACGTCGTGAACCCGGACCGCCACTTCGCCGCCGAGCAGCCGTACGTCGGCCTGCGAGCGTTCCGCCGTGAGGACGACTCGAAGTTCTTCGGCCGGGTCAGGGAGTCCTACCAGGTCTCGGACCTGTGGCAGGCCGGTCGGCTGACCGTGCTGTACGGGCCGTCCGGGGTGGGCAAGACCTCGCTGCTCCAGGCCGGGGTGCTGCCCCTGCTGGATCCCGGCAGGACGGACGTGCTGCCGATCGGCCGTGTCTCGCACGGCTCGCCCCTCCCGTCGGCCGAGCTCTCCCGGCACAACCCGCACGTGTTCGCGCTGCTGTCGTCATGGTCCCCGGCCGAGACGCCCAGCCGGTTGGCCGGGCTCACCGTCCACGAGTTCCTGAAGCGGCGTCCTGTACGCCAGGATCCGTACGGTGACAGGGTCCTCACCCTGATCGCGATCGATCAGGGTGAGGAGCTGTTCGGGGACTTCGCGCACAGCCGGCCGTACCGGGACTGGTTCGTCGGCCAGCTCGTCGAGGCGCTGGACGAGGACCCGAATCTTCGTCTTCTCATCTCGATCCGGGAGAATCACCTGTCCGGTCTGCTTCCTCACGAGCCGAAACTGGCCGGTCCGATCAGGAGCCGCTTCGCCCTGACCGCTCTCGACAGGACCGCCGCCGTCCGGGCCATCGAGTGTCCCGTGGAGGGGACCGGGCGCTCGTTCGCTCCGGGGGCGGCGCAGGAACTCGCGGAGAACCTCAGCATGGTCCGGGTCGGCAGGGCGCCGGGCAAGGACCTGACCGCCGACACCGAGGTGGTCGAACCCGTCCAGCTTCAGGTGGTCTGTTCCGCCATGTGGCGGTCACTGCCGGAGGAGGTCCGGGTCATCTCCGCCGACCATCTCCGCAGGTTCGCGAACGCCGACCGGTCGCTCACCGGCTTCTTCGAGCAGATGATCGCCGAGGTCGCCCGGGACCATCTCGGAGGTGACGCCGACGGGCTCATAGGCTGGTTGCGTCGTACCTTCATCACCGAGAGCGGGACCCGTGAGGCCGTCCACCTGCGGGAGACCGTCACCGCGGGCAGGCCGAACGCCCTTCTTGAGGCGCTGGTGGACCGGCATATCCTGCGCGAGGACGTCAAGGCAGGCACACGATGGTGCGAGCTGGCGCACGAGCGTCTCATCCAGCCGATCCTTCAGAACGACCACCTTTCCATGCCGACGGAGAGTCCGGCGTCGTTCGACGACCACCTGCGGGCGGCGGAGATCTCGTTCCGGGACGGGGAGTTCGCGCGGGCGGCCGAAGAGGCCAAGGAGGCCCTGGAGCAGTGTGGTGACAACACCAGGGCCCGGGCGGAGATCGAGTCCTTTCTCGGTACCATCGCGCATCGGCAGGAGAGGTTCGACCTGGCCGTGTCGCACTACCACGCCGCCGCGGGTCTCTTCGAGACGCTGGGCGCGACCTCCGCGGTAGGCGGGCTGCTCGCCGGGATCGGGCGGCTGCGCCTGGCCCAGGGGCGTCCCTCGGAGGCGGTCCAGGAACTGGTCTCGGCCGTACGCCGGGTGCCCGACGACAGAAGCGTCCAGACCGAGCTCGCCTGGATGCTCTGGCATGACGGGCATCCCGGCGCGGCACGGGAGGTGCTCAACGACGTCCTGAACAGGGAGGGCAACCTGCCCGAGGCACTGCGGGCGCGGGGCGAGATCCTCGCGGGGCTCGGCGAGGCGGATGCGGCACTACGCGATCTCACTCGGGTCAAGCCGCTGCAGTGGCCGTCCAGCAGGGCCGCCTACGCACTTGCGCTGGCCTCACTCGGACGGTTCACAGAGGCGGAGCGTGAGATCAAAGCGGTGCTGACCGAGGTGGGGGATCACGGCCCGGCGCTGTTGTACGCGGCGAAGGTCACAGATCTGGCCGGGGACGCCACCTCGGCGGCCGATCTGGCTCGTCGGGCCAAGGCGGCGAGGGCGCCGAAGCTTCCCCGTCAACTGATGACGGAAGCAGACCGGTTGCTCACCGCCTCCTGAGCGGCCTCGCGGCCACGACGGCGTGACCTCCGAACGGGAACGGGAACGGCCCGACGAGGTGAGGCCGCGTGAGCAGGCCGAGGCCCGCGAGAACGCGGACGTAGGGGAGACCGGGCCACACGAGGGGATAGGGCCAGGTCGGAAGAGGGAACCGCTTCCAGAGGCGGAGAAGCGCCCAGACGGTGACACCGATGGTGACGAGCCACATCAGGCGCGCCAGGATGACGGACGCCGTCCGGTCACCGAAGATCGTGACGAGGATTCCCCCGAAGGGAGCCGCGACGCACACCGCGCCGTACACGACGAGACGGTGCACGCTCACCACCCGCCCGAGCAGGCTCCGGGCTACCCGGTCGGTCTCGAAGGTTCTGATGGCCACGTTCCCGACCGCTCCGGTGAAACCGGTCAGCAGGATCGCCAACCCGAAGAAGAAGGCTCCACCGCCGTAGGCCGCGATGGAGACGGCCAGTGCCCAGATCCACAGGTGAGCGAAGAGGATGCGATTCGTCGGCCTGAACCTCAGGTGGGAGGCCAGGGCGGAACCCAGCACGCCGCCTATTCCTCCGGTGGCCAGGGCCAGGCCCACCTGGTAGGAGGAGAGCCTCGTCCCGGTGATGAAGACCATGATGAGGGCGTTGAGGATCAGGTTGGTGAGCGTGGTCAGGGCCATGGCCCGGCGGAGGAAGGGGTGGTTCATGAGCTCGCGGAATCCCTCGGCCGTCTCTGTGACCATTCGAGGGCTCATCATGCCCTTGAGGCCGCCGGCCATCTGGCGGATCACCGGTGGCCGGCGCTCGTCATCACCTGCCGGCGCGATCCGCAGGGAGAAGACCGCGGACAGAAGGAAGAACACCGAGTTGAGGACGAACGGCGCCGTCTGCGCGATCCCGAACAGCCACCCCCCGAGTGGCCTGCCCGTCAGAACCGCGATGTGCGCTATCGTCTCGCTCTTGGCGATCGTGCCGGGGATCTCGGTCTTCGTGGCCAGCGACGAGACCAGTGCCGTCTCGGCAAGGGAGTAGACGACCCAGAGCGTGCCCTCCAGCAGGGCGGCCGACAGAAGATGCGGCAGTGACAGCCGATGAAAGGCGAGGGCGGCGAACACGCTGAAGACGGCCAGACCACGAAGAGGCTCGGTGAAGAGCATGAGCGAGCGCGGATCCACCCGGTCGACCAGCACACCGGCCGGAAGGTAGAAGACCAGGACGGGGAGGGTCAGCGCGAAGCCGGTCCAGCCGGCATGTGCCGGTGACCCGGTCAAGGCCAGAGCGAGCAGAGGGTAGGTGACACCTATGGCTCGCGATCCGACCGTTGAGAGTGTCAATCCCGGCCAGACGCTGGTGAATTTTCCCATCGGCCAGTCAGGGTCGCTCTCTATCCCTAAGGCCATTTAAATGACCTAGTCGTGCACCGTTCTCCCCTATGCGTCGTCAGCAGGCACTTTCGCAGGGGTAGGAGCGGAGAGCTGCGGTACCGTAATTCTTACGGGAAATAATGACCTTTTCTTGACGAGAAAGTTGAGAAAGGGGCAAAGTGAGCTCGCTGGTCAGAACGTGCTCAATGGTATCGGTGATATTACCGGGCCACTCCGGCCGGGGAGACGCGGCGCCGAAAAAGGCGCCTGGAGGGGCGGGGTGATCGGCCCCTTCGGGGCATAGGGATACGGATGGCCGGTAGCGCCGCTTTCCGCTTTAGGAATGGCGGCGATCCGGCTCCGGCGGTGAACCGGCCCTTGGGGCAACTTTCCCCGAGAGCCGGTGTTCCGGAGGTCAGGCGGGCAGCTGGGCGTCCAGCCGGTAGCCGTCCACGGTGACGTAGACCTGGTCGCCCGGGCGGGCGTTCAGGCGCATCAGCACGGGCTGCAGCGAGTCGAAGACCGGATGGTCCCGCCAGACGAGGACCACCGCGTTGTCGCCGGGACCGGTCACCGAGAGCAGCGTGCCGGGACGCATGCCCAGGCGCGTGGCGTACCCCTCGGGAACGGCGACCGGGCCGCCGCGCAGGTGGTCGCTGGTCACCTCTATGCGCTGCCAGCGGCTCGGGTCGGCGGACGGGCTCGCGGGCGGCGGCATCGGGGCCCGCCTGCTGGTGATCAGGTGGGGCCGGGTGTTGCCACCGGACAGGGCCGAGAGCGTGGCCAGGGCGGCACGGGGGTCGATGGAGCTCGCGCTGACCTGCGGGACCGGCTGGCCGCCGCGGTGGTGGTGGCCGTTGGCCCCCGGCGTACGGCGGGGCAGCTGCCGGGGAGGCTCCTCGGCGGCGGGCTCCTCGTGGGAGGGCCGCTGCGCGGCGCTGGCGGCCAGGGCGTCCAGCCAGGCCTGGGCCGAGTGGGCCCGGATGCCGAGCTGGTGCTCCATCAGCACGACCGCGTCGGCGTCGGCGGGCTTGTTCGCCAGCAGGCGGCGGGTCCGGTCGCGCAGGCCGCCCAGGTCGCCCACGACGAGCCAGTCGTCCTGGAGGCGCCGGTCGGGCATGAGCGTGACGAGCACCCGCCACAGCGGGGTGCGCAGCGTGGGGACCTCGATCGGGTGCGCGGGGTCGGCGCCGATGAGCTGCTCCTTGGTGGCGGCGGCGCCCAGCCACTCGGTCAGCCCGAACATGTGCCCGGTGAGCGGCGCGGCCTCCGAGGAGCGCAGCCACAGCAGGATGCGCTCCTCGGCGGCGCGCTGGGCCACCGACAGCGCGTCGCGGTCGGCGTTCAGCTTGTGCGCGAGCGCGCGCAGGCTGATCGGGTCGACCGCGAAGAGCCGTTCCACCGCGACCGCCCGCTCCAGCGGGCCCCAGTCGCGGAACATGTTGTCCACCAGCCGTACCAGCGGGTACTCGCTGAGGTCGACGCGCGGCGCGGCACCGGAGCCCTCCGGGGCGGGCGCGGCGGCGGCCGTGGCAGCGGCGGGGACGGCAGGAGCGCCCGGGGCGGCGGGAGCGGCGGGAGCGACGGGGGCCTGACGCCGCTCCTGCGCGGGCTGCGGCACGTCCGGCGCCTGCGGCCCGGCCGGGGCCTGTGCCCGGACGACCTGTGCCGGAGCCTGAGCCGGGATCCGGGGCGCGGACGGCTGCGCGGGAGCCACCGGGGACTGCGCCTGCGCCTGCGTCTGGGCCTGGGATGCGGCCGGCGCGGCCTGCTCGGCGATGCCCGGGATGCGGCTCAGCACCTCGCGGAACATCGCGGTGACCACCACCTCCGGGGAGGGGGGCATGGCGGGCCCGCTCAGGTCTCCGGCGGTCAGCCTGCGCAGGCGGGCCCAGCCGCCGAGCCCGGCGACGGCCGAGCGCGCCTGCTCGGACCAGCCGGGCAGGGTGGGGTCGACCGTGTGCACGTGCAGGGCGGGCAGCACGTCGCTCAGCGGCAGGTGGTCCCAGCGGGACAGCGAGAGCCGGGCCAGCCTGTCGCAGACCCAGTCGAGCCCGGCGGCGCCGAGGGCCTTGGACAGTGTGACCGACGACCACCAACCGGCGGGCAGCCGGGGGTCGGCCAGGGCTTCGGCGACCTGCTGGGGGCGGCTCCAGCGCAGGGCCGGTACCAGATCACTCAGGCAGATCGATGACTCTGCATCCATCGGCTGACCGCAACCTCCCCAAAGTGACGCGTGTGGCTAGTGGTGCAGCTTACGCCGCAAGCTATCAATTGGTGTTAAGAGGGTAAAGCTCGTTGGTACCCAAATCAGACGGGACGACACGCGGCCGACCGCCCAGAACCGTGACGGCCTCCGCGCCCGCGCGACACCCTGCCTCGAGCGCGGCCTCGTCGCCGGCCCCGCCCAGCAGGGCCGTCAGCAGCCCGGCGGCGAACGCGTCCCCCGCTCCGATGGAGTCAACCACCTCGGTGGCGAGCGCGGGAAGGCGTGCGGCCAACTTTCCGTCCCTGGCCATCAGCGCGCCACCGGAGCCGAGCTTCACCGCGGCGGCGCCGTAGTGCAGGCTCAGGCGACGCGCGGCCTCCTCGGCGCCGTCCTCGCCGGCGAGCAGCAGCGCCTCGTCCAGGTTGGGGATGATCAGCCGGGCCGCGGCGGTCTCCAGCATGAACCGCTCGGTGCCGAACGAGCGCAGGAACCCGGTCGAGGCGGGATCCACGCTGATCGATACCCCGCGCCGGGACGCCTCGGCCATGGCCAGCCGGGCGAGCTGCAGCCCGGGCTCGGCGAACAGCGTGTAGCCCGACAGGTGCAGGTGGCCCACGCCCTCCAGCAGGTTCTCGTCCCAGTCGCCCGTGCCGATGTGCCCCCCGGCGCCGCGGTTGGTGAGCATGGACCGCTCCCCGGTCACGTCGACCATGGCGATCACCACCGCCGTCGGCCGGTCGGGATCGACCCGCAGGTGCGCCCGTACCCCGGAGCGCCGCAGCTCGGCGGCGTGCCAGTCGGCGGTGTCGAAGCCGGCGCGGGTCAGGATCCGGGCATCGGCTCCCAGGCGGGCGGCCCAGGAGGCGGTGTTGGCTCCGGAACCGCCCGGACGCAGCACGATGTCCGCGGCGGTGTCGGTGCCGACGGCCAGGCCGGACCGGGCGGACCCGGCGTGCAGCGCGACGACGTCGGTCACCACGTCACCGATGATCAACAGGCCGTTTCCGGTCACGGCGTCCTCAGTCTCCCCGGCTCCAGCAGGTCGCGATCCGCCCGGCGAGCCGGACGTTGCCGCGCACCGCCGCCAGGTTCGCCTCCAGCGAGGCGCCGTCGGTGCCACGTACCAGGTAGCCCAGCAGGAACGGGGTGATGGCCTGGCCGGTGACTCCCTCCTCGCGCGCCGCGGCGAGGGCCTCGGCCAGGACGCGGTCGTGCAGGGCGGGGTCGAGCTGCTCGGCCCGCGGCACCGGGTTGGCGACAATCAGCGCGGTCTGCGGCCCGCCGAGCTCGTCCTGGGCCCGCATGACGGCGGCGGCCTCGTCCGGCGTCTCGATCCGCCAGTCGATCGGCTCGCCCGAGGAGTGCAGGTAGAAGCCGGGGAACTCGCCGGTCCGGAAGCCCGCGATCGTGACGCCGCGCGTCTCCAGCCGCTGCAGCGTGGCGGGGACGTCCAGGATCGACTTCACGCCCGCGCAGACCACGGTGATGCGGGTACGGCTCAGCATGTCGAGGTCGGCGGACTCGTCCTGGCTCTCGGTCCACCCGCGGTGCACGCCGCCCAGGCCGCCGGTGGCGAAGATCCGGATGCCCGCCCTGGCGGCCAGGAACGAGGTGGCCGAGACGGTGGTAGCCCCGCTCGCGCCGAGTGCGGCGGCGGCGGGCAGGTCGCGGAAGCCCAGCTTGTGCAGGCCCGGCTCACCGGCGACGCGCTCCAGCCGGTCCTTGTCGAGGCCGATGTGCGCGATCCCGTCCAGGACCGCGATCGCCGCGGGTACGGCCCCGGTCTCGCGGACGATCTGCTCCAGCTCCACCGCGACCTCCAGGTTGCGGGGCCGCGGCAGGCCGTGCGAGATGATCGTGGACTCCAGCGCCACGATCGGGGCGCCCCGGTCCAGCGCCTCGGCCACCTCCTCGGAGGGGCGCAGCATGTCGGTGAGGGCCGGTCGGGTGGTACCCATGAGCGGTTCTGTCTTCCTGTCCGCGGTGATGATCATCGTGCTCTTCTGGAACGGGGTAAACGACACCGTCCTCCCAGAAAGAGCAGGTTACGGCGGTTGCGGGGAGACGTCCACTCGAAGATCAGCCGACGATCACGGTGCCGGTCGGGGGTCAGCCGACGATCAGGACGCCGGCCAGTGAGATCCCGCCGATGACGACCGTGGCGATGCCCCCCAGGAGCAGCGACCGCCCGCCCCGTACGAGCCGGCGCAGGTCGATCCCGGTGCCCAGCGCGAACAGGGCCGCCGCCAGCAGGGCGGAGGTCAGGCCGGGGATCGCGCCGGCGACCTCGGCGGGTACGGCGCCCAGGCTCCGTACCGCCACCGCCGCGACGAACCCGGCGACGAACAGCGGCACCACGGGCGGCCGGTGGCCGGGCGCCCCGGCCGGGCGGTCCGCCGCGCCGCGGCGCAGGGCGGCGGAGACGAGCCCGACCATCGGGGCCAGCAGCAGGACCCGGGCCAGCTTGACGGCCACCGCGCTCGCCAGCACCCCGGTGCCGGCCGCCGCGCCGATGGCCGCGACCTGGGCGACCTCGTGGACCGACGCGCCGGCCCACAGGCCGAGCTGGTGGGGTGTCAGGCCCAGCGCCCCGGCGAGCAGCGGCAGCACGACGATCGAGGCGCTGCCGTACAGCACGACCACGCTGACGGCCGCGGCCGCGTCGTCGTCGTCACTGCCGGCGACCTCGTGCATGGCGGCCACGGCCGCGGCCCCGCAGACGGACACGCCGGTCGCGATCAGCAGGGACCTGCGCGGGTCCACCCCGAGCCGGGCCCCGATCCACCGGGTCGCGCCGAACGTGACACCGGTCGCGACCGCGACCACCGCCAGCGCGCCCCCGCCCAGCGCCAGCAGCTCGGGGAGGGCGATCTGCAGCCCGAGCAGCACGATCGCCAGGCGGAGCACCCGCCGGGAGGCGAACCGCAGGCCCGGGGCCAGGCGGGCGTGCAGGCCGACGAGGTTGGTCAGCGCGACCCCCAGCCCCACCGCGAGCACGGCCGCGCTCACCCCGGTGACGACCCGGCTAGCCGCCGTGGCCAGTACCGTCGCCACGATCACGACGGCGAGTCCGGGGATCAGCGGCCGCAGGTGCCCCGTCCAGGCCCTCGCCGCCCACGACTCCGCCGCCAGGGGACGGTCCGTCCGTGACTCCGGCGGACGGAGGGCTTCCGTCGGTGACTCCGCCGACCGGAGGGGGGCCTTGTGTGATCCCGGTGGGAGGGGAGGCGTCCTTCGTGGTCCCGGCGGCCGGAGGGGGGCCGACTCCGGCGGCCGGGGGCGCGTCACCGGTACCCCCGCCCGTGGCCCCGCCGTTCCCGATCCTGTCGTTCCCGATCCTGTCGTTCCCGATCCTGTTGTCCGTGGCTCCGTCACCCGCGACTCCATTGTCCGTGGCTCCGTTGTCCGTGATCGTGTCGTCCGTGTCCGTGTCCGTGTCGTTCTCGGCCGTGCCGTCAGGGACCGCGTCGTCCCCGCTCCCGCCCTCTCCGACGCCGCCCGCGGTTCCGCCGGTACGGCGGGACGAAAGGACGGGAGAGAGGGGGCATGGCCCGAGTCTCGGCGGGACAGGGCCCGGCCGGTAGCCGTAACCTCGGTGGAAGGTCATAGCCTGGCGCTATGAGCGAGCTGCCCGACCTCGAATCCCTGCGCCTGCTCGTCGACGTGGACAGGCTGGGCAGTCTCGGCCAGGCCGCCCGCGCCGCGGGCATCGCGCAGCCCTCGGTGAGCAAGCGGATCTCGCTGCTGGAACGCCGCCTCGGGCTGCCGCTGCTGGAACGCACCCCCCGCGGCTCCACCCTCACCCCCCAGGGGGTGATGGTCTCCGCCTGGGCCGCGCAGGTGCTGGCGGCGGCCGAGGAACTCATGCGGGGGGCCGAGGCGGTACGGCACGGCCGCTCCGCACACCTGCACATCGCCGCCAGCATGACGGTGGCCGAGTACCTGCTGCCGCGCTGGCTGGGGGAGCTCCAGGACCGCGAGCCCCAGGTCCAGGTCGGCCTGGACGTGCAGAACTCGGCCGAGGTGGCGAGGCTGATCGGCGGGGAGATCGAGCTCGGGTTCGTGGAGGGGCCCTCGGTGCCCCAAGGGCTGGTGTCGCGGGTGGTGGCCACCGACCGGCTCGTGGTGGTGGTCGCGCCCGGCCACCCGTGGGCGCGGCGCCGTACCCCGCTGCTCGCCGCCGAGCTGGCCGCCACCCCGCTGGTCGTCCGCGAGCGCGGTTCCGGCACCCGCGAGACCCTGGACCGCGCGCTGGCAGGCCACGCCGTCGCCGCGCCCAGGCTGGAGCTCGGCTCCAACGCCGCGGTCAAGGGGGCGGCCCGCGAGGGTGCCGCCCCCGCGGTGCTCAGCGGGTACGCCGTGGAGGCCGAGCTGGCCACCGGCCGCCTGATCGGGGTGCCCACCCGCGACATCGACCTCACCCGCTGGTTGCGCGCGGTCTGGCGGCGGGGCCGCGCTCCCAGCGGACCGGCCGCCACCCTGTTGAAGATCACCCTCTCCGCCGGGCAGGAGCGCCAGTGACGAACCGATCGCACCACGACGCGGTGATCGTCGGAGGCGGCCACAACGCCCTGGTCGCCGCCGCCTACCTGGCCCGCGCGGGACGGCGCGTCCTGGTCCTGGAACGCCTGGACCACGTCGGCGGCCTCGCCGTCTCGGCACGGGCGTTCCCGGGGGTCGACGCCCGGCTCTCGCGCTACTCCTACCTGGTCAGCCTGCTGCCCTCCAGGATCGTGACCGAGCTGGGGCTGAGGATCACGCTCCGCCGCCGCCGGTACGCCTCGTACACGCCCGTGGGGGAGACCGGCCTGCTGGTCGACGGCGGCGACGCCGCGCGGACCGCGGACTCCTTCGCCCGCGTCACCGGCGGCACCGCCGAGCTGGACGCCTGGCGGCGCTTCTACGCGATGACGGCCGGCGTGGCCGAGCGGGTGGCGCCGACGCTGCTGGAGCCGCTGATGGACCGGACGGCGATGCGGGACCTGGTCGGCCGCGAGGCGTGGCGGGAGCTGTTCGAGCGGCCGGTCGGCGAGGTGGTGGACGAACGGTTCGCCGACGACACCGTGCGCGGGGTGGTCCTCACCGACGCCCTCATCGGCACCTTCGCCGATCCGGACGACGCGGGCCTGCTGGCCAACCGCTGCCTGCTCTACCACGTGATCGGTGACGGCACCGGGGACTGGAACGTCCCGGTGGGCGGCATGGGGGCGGTCTCCGGCGCGCTGGCCGACGCCGCCCGCGCGGCCGGGGCGGAGATCCTCACCGGCGCCGAGGTGTTCGCGATCGACCCCTCGGGAGAGGTGGCCTTCCGCGACGCGGCCGGGGAGCACACGGTGACGGGGGAGCGCATCCTGGCGGGTGTGCCGCCCGTCGTGCTCGCCCGACTGCTGGGCGGCGCCGCCGAGCCCGTCCCCGAGGGGGCCCAGCTCAAGGTCAACATGGTGCTCTCGCGGCTGCCGCGGCTGCGGGACCCGCGCGTGGACCCCGCGGCCGCGTTCGGCGGCACCTTCCACATCAACGAGGGACGCCGGGCGCTGGCCCGCGCGTACGCCGAGGCGTCGGCCGGGCGGATCCCGTCGCTGCCCCCGGCCGAGGTCTACTGCCACTCGCTGACCGACCCCTCCATCCTGGGACCGGAGCTGCGCGAGGCCGGGGCGCACACCCTGACGCTCTTCGGGCTGCACATGCCGGCCAGGCTGTTCCGTGAGGACCCCGCCGGGGCGCGCGAGGCCGCGCTGCGCGCCACGTTCGCCTCGATGGACCGGGTCCTGGCCGAGCCCGTCGAGGACTGCCTGCTCCGCGCCCCGGACGGCACCCCCTGCCTGGAGGTCAGGACCCCGGTGGACCTGGAGACCGAGGCGGGCCTGCCCGGCGGCCACATCTTCCACCGCGACCTGTCCTGGCCGTACGAGGACGGGTCGTGCGAGGGGGAGACGTACGCCGGGAGCGGGCGCTGGGGGGTGGGGACCGGCTTCGAGCGCGTCCTGCTGTGCGGCGCGGGCGCCCGGCGCGGCGGCGGGGTCAGCGGCGTCCCCGGGCACAACGCCGCCATGGCCGTGCTCGGCTGACCCGCTCCCGCGGGGGTTCACGGGCTTCTCATGACGGCCGTCCACCGGCGCGGCCGGTACGGTCCTGGCCTTCGGTGACCTGCGGACGGACACCGCCACCCGGGAGGTCGTCCGGGCGTCCCCGGCTGATCCACACCGTCCGGGGCGTCGGCCACGTGCCGCGGAGCCAGGGGCGAACGCCCGCCGCTCGCTGACCGGAAGCGGTCGCTCACACAGGAGTGAAAGTGTTGACTGGTCCGCCAATCAGTAGTATTAGGGAGGGTTGCGACGCTGCTGTAGTCTTGCGCCGTGCACAGCGGAGGAGGGGCGCGCAGCAGCCGCGCCGACCAGGCCGACCAACGGCGCGCGGAGCTCCTCGAGGCGGCCAGGCGGGTCGTGCTGGAGCGCGGGCTGGCCAGCACCCGGGTCGCCGACATCGCCAGGGCGACGAACGTGAGCGGCGGGCTGATCCACTACCACTTCGCCACCAAGGACGACCTCATCACCGAGATGCTCCGCAGCACCAGCGACTCCGAGGTGCAGCGGCTGAGGGAGATCGTGGCGGAGCCCGGCACCGCCGTCCAGCGTCTCGACCGCGTCCTGCGCTTCTACATCCCGGCCTCCCGCTCCGACCAGAGCTGGATCCTCTGGCTGGACGCCTGGGCCGTCGGGGTGCGCGAGGAGCACGTCCGCACCATCCTGCTGGAGCTGGAGGGCTCCTGGATCGAGATCCTCGGCCAGGTGATCTCCGAGGGCGTGACCTCGGGCGAGTTCGCCTGCGACGACCCGGTGGGCTCGGCCGAGCGGATCGACGGCATGCTCGACGGCCTGGTGGTCCGCTACACCCTGCACACCGGGAACATGTCCCGCAGCCGGTTGCTCCACCACGCCCGGGTCGCCGCGGCCCGGGAGGTCGGCCTGGACCTGTCGGCCTTCTCCGCCGAACCCACCGAGGCGTCCTAGCCGTACCGGCCGGGGACGCCGGTGGAGGGCGGCCCTGCACCCGGCGGCGGACGGCGCACCGCTGGGAGCGGGGAACGCGGGCGGCCGTCACCTCACGGCCGCGCCTGCCTCGGCAGGGTGAGGATCTCGGCTCCGTCCTCGGTGATGGCGATCGTGTGCTCGCTGTGCGCCGTCCGGCAGCCCGTCGCGCTCCGGAGCGTCCAGCCGTCGGCATCGGTGACGAGCTCGGCGGTGTCCGCCATGACCCACGGCTCCAGTGCCAGCAACAGCCCGGGACGCAGCGTGTACCCGCGGCCGGGCCGTCCCGTGTTCGAGACGTGCGGGTCCTGGTGCATCGTCGATCCGACGCCGTGGCCGCCGAACTCGGTGTTGATCGGGTATCCCGCCTCGCTGAGGACCGAGCCGATGGCATGGGAGACGTCACCGATGCGCGCTCCGGGCCCGGCCGCGGCTATCCCCGCGCTCAAGGCGCGCTCGGTCGCGTCGATCATCGCGACGCTCTCCGGGGGCCTCGCGTCGCCCACGATGAAGCTGATGGCGGAGTCGGCGACGACCCCGCCCACGGAGACGGCGAGGTCGAGCGTCAGCAGGTCGCCGTCGGCGAGCGTGTAGTCGTGCGGCAGCCCGTGGAGCACGGCGTCGTTGACCGATGTGCAGATGTAGTGGCCGAACGGCCCCCGCCCGAAGGACGGCTCGTAGTCGACATAGCAGGACCGCGCCCCGGCGTCGGTGATCATGCCGTGGGTCCACCGGTCGATGTCCAGGAGGTTCGTGCCGACCGTGCTGCGGCTCTTCATCGTCTGCAGGATGTCGGCGACCAGGGCACCGGCGTCCTTCGCTCGCAGCAGTGCGGAGGGACTCAGGATCTCGATCATGCAACGTCTTCCTCGTGTGACCAATAAGTATCCCGGTCATATTATCCCGGTATTAGAGTTGGAGGCATGGTCAGACTGCCGCTCACTCCCGCAGAGATCGAACGTGGACAGCGCCTCGGCGCCTTCCTGCGACGTGCCAGGGGGGAGAGACCGATGCTCGACACCGCGCTGGAGGCGGGTGTCTCACCGGAGACCCTTCGGAAGATCGAGTCCGGTCGCGTGGCCACCCCCGCCTTCCCGACCATCGCCGCGATCGCCGACGTCCTCGGCCTCTCCCTCGACGAGGTGTGGTCGGAGATCAAGCGGTCGGACGGCGAGGCCGGACTCGCGCGGTCGGACCGCGGCGCGGGTGAGCGGCTGGCCTCGTAGGTCCCCCTGACGGCTGTGGTTTCCGCACCGACATGCACCCCGAGGAGGCCGCGGTGGTCACACCCGAGGGGCAGGAACGGGGGCGGTCACGACCCGGCGGAGGACAGGGCGGCCCTGCCGGTCGCACGGGGGCGGGCAGGACCGCCGGTCACACCCGGGGGGCGGGCATGGCCGCGAGGAGGAAGGCCAGCCGGGCCGCGGCGCCGTCGATGTTCTCGCTGCTGCCGAGCCGGTAGCCCCACGAGGTGATGAAGCCCCCGTCGGGGGAGCACGTCACGGTCTCGGCCAGGGTGTTGCTGAAACGGTTGCGGACGTAGACGTACGCGGGGTCGCCGAGGGAGATCCGCCGTACCGACAGGTCGGCGTGCTGCCGTACCGCGGAAACGAACCGTTCCAGGCAGGCCAGCGTGTCCGGCATCGTGCGTCACCTCCGTCTCGACAGAGAATTGCACGATCTTGAGATGCTTATCAAGCAATTGCGGTTTTAGCGGGCGTTCGTACGGATAGATCAGAACATTGGCCCTGTCCCGGAACGCCGCGGGGACCTTCGGGCGCCCGCGCGTCACGTCCGGCGAGGCGCACGGCCGGGCGGAGGTCTCACATGAACGTCCGGGCGCGCGCGAACAGGTTCAGCGTGGTCGCGTGGAGCAGGTCCCCGATCTCCCTGGGGGCCTTGCCCGCGCAGGCGCGGGCGTGCGTGCCCTCCAGGACGATGCCCAGCTTGAAGCAGGCCATCACCGCGTACCAGTCGGCGGCCGACAGGTCGCGGTCGGACAGGGCCGCGTAGCAGTCGACCAGCTCGGAGGTCGTGGCCAGCCCGGTGACACCGCCGGAGATCACGCCCACCCCGTCCGGGGACGGCCAGGTCGCCAGCAGCCAGCCCAGGTCCAGCAGCGGATCGCCGACCGTGCACATCTCCCAGTCGACGATCGCGGCCACCCGCGGGCCGTCCAGGGCGAACATCAGGTTGGCCAGGTGGTAGTCACCGTGCATGATCCCGGGCACGAACGTCGCGGGCCGGTTGCGCTCCAGCCAGGCGGCCGTCTCCTCCAGGCCGGGGATGTCGGGCCCCGGATACCCGGCCAGCGCGCCGTACCCCTCCAGCTCGCCCATCCAGCGCGGTACCTGCCGCTCCAGGAACCCCTCGGGACGGCCGAAACCGTCGAGCGCGCCGTGGTCGGCCCGCCCGAGCTCGGCCAGCGCCGAGGCCGCCTCCAGTCCCATCCGGTGCCGGATGGCGGGGTCGCTCGCGTGCGGCTCGGGCAGCCCGACGGTGGCGTTGAACCCCTCGACAGGCTCCATCAGGTAGAAGACCGCGCCCATGACGCTCTCGTCGGTACACGCCGCCACCAGGCGCGGCGCGGCCACCGGGGTGTCGCGCAGGACCGCGAGCACCCGCGCCTCGCGGCGGAGCACCTCGTTGCTCCTGGCGCGCGGGTGCAGCGGCGGCCTGCGCAGCACGTACGCGGCGCCGCCCCGCTCGAAGCGCACCATGACGTTCTGCGTCCCGCCGGTCACCGGCGCGACGTGCTCGAACGGCCCGCCGGGCAGCCCCTGGTCGTCCATCCACGCGCCGAGCACGTCGAAGTCGATCGCGGTGACGTCGATGTGCGCGGCCGTCATGCACCCTCCTGGACCGAATGATGTTCTGGATGGGGGTGAATCTATGATCCCGGCCCGTGACGGTCAATAGCCGCCGCTCCGGCGGGCGTGGCGCCGGACCGGGGTCTCACAACAGGTGCCGCGGGATGTCGGCGAGGCTCGCGCGCAGCTCCTCGCCCAGGGCCTTGGCCTGGGCGTCGAGACGGGGGCTCGCGGCCACGCCCCGGCCCAGGAGGCCGTGCACGACGAAGTTGAGGGCGAGCAGGTTGGGCAGCTCGAAACGCTCGATCCTCAGCCCGGCGGCCGACGGCAGCAGCTCCGCCAGGCGCTCGGTCGTCAGGTGCTCCCTGAGCCAGCCGAACCGTTCGGCGGTGCCGACCCAGACGCCCAGGTTGGCGTTGCCGCCCTTGTCCCCGGAACGGGCGCCCACGATCGTGCCCAGCGCCACCCGCACACTCTCCGCACCGCGACCGGGGTCGTCATCGTCGTCGGGGACGAGGTCGCCGCCGGGCACGGCACCGAGGACGCGACCGGCGCTCCCCGCGCGGGCCGCGTCCGTGCTTCCCGCGCCCGGCGCGCTCTCCTTCTTCTCCACGCTTTCGGCGTTCCCGGCGTTCCCGGCGCTCCCGGTGTCCTCGTCCACCGATCCGGCCGGTGCGATCGGCCCGGTCGGCGTGGACGGCCCGGTCGGCGCGTCCGGGAGCTCACGGCCGTCGAGCAGGACGCGGGCCCGTACCGACTCCGCCGGGACCAGCGTCGGCCAGTACACCCCGTAGGGCGAGGCGTCGCCCGGAGGCGTCAGACCGTACAGACCCGGATAACTCGCCAGGCCGCTCTCCACCACGGCCGAGGAGAAGGCCCGCCCGGCCCGGCGCCGGTCGGCGTCCATCACGGTGATGCGCAGCAGGGCCGTCCCGGCGAGCGGGGTCAGCTCCACGTGGACCTCGTCGAACGACTCCTTCGGCACCCGCGACCAGACGGCCTCCTGGGCCAGGCGGGCCTTGGCGTCGATGTCCAGGCCGGTCAGGACGAGCGTCATGGTGTTGCGGTACCCCGCCGCATAGGTGACGGCGACCTTCAGCGTGTCCGGTGGGGCCTCGCCGCGCACCCCCGAGACGCGGACCCGGTCGGGTCCCTGCTGCTCCAGGCGGATCGTGTCGAACCGGGCGACCACGTCGGGACCGAGGTAGCGGGGGGAGCCGATCTCGTACAGCAGCTGCGCGGTCACCGTGCCGACCGAGACCAGCCCGCCGGTGCCGGGGTGCTTGGTGACCACGCACGACCCGTCGGCCTCCAGCTCCACCAGCGGGAACCCGCAGTGCGCCAGGTCGGGCACCTCGCCGAAGAACGCGTAGTTGCCGCCGGTCGCCTGGCAGCCGCACTCGATGACGTGCCCGGCGACCACCGAACCGGCCAGCGCGTCGAGGTCGCCGGGCCCCCAGCCGTACCGCCAGATGCCCGGCCCGGTGACCAGCGCGGCGTCGGTGACGCGGCCGGTGACCACCACGTCCGCCCCGGCCGACAGGGCGGCGGCGATCGGGCGGCCCCCCAGGTAGGCGTTGGCGGTCAGCGCGGGGACGGCCAGGGGCTCGCCGGTGTCCGCGTTCGGCGCTCCCCTCAGGTCGCGGCCGCTCAGGTCGTCACCGGTGACGCAGGCGACCCTGGCCGGCAGCCCGAGGCGTCCGGCCAGCTCGCGTACGGCCTCGGCGCATCCGGCCGGGTCCAGCCCGCCCGCGTTGGAGACGACCTTTATGCCCCGCTCCAGGCACGTCCCGAGGATCTGCTCCAGCTGCGTCAGGAAGGTCGTCGCGTAGCCGGGGCGGCCCTTGGCCCGGTTCCCGGCCAGGATCAGCATGGTCAGCTCGGCGAGCCAGTCGCCGGTGAGCACGTCGATCGGACCGCCCTCGACCATCTCCCCGGCGGCCGAGAGCCGGTCGCCGTAGAAGCCGGAGCAGTTGGCGACGCGCAGCATCAGAGCGCCGCCCCCGGGGGCACCCAGGAGGCGGGGCGCTTCTCCATGAACGCGGCGATGCCCTCCTGGCCCTCGGCGGAGGTGAAGCGCCGGGCCGACAGCTCCGCCATCTGGCGCATGCCCTCCTCGACGCTCAGCGTCGGCACGGTCCGCACCAGCTGCTTGGTCAGGGCCAGCGCCTCGGGACCGCCGCGCAGCAGCATGCCGGTGTAGTGGGCGACCGTGGCGTCCAGCTCCTCCTCGGGCACGGCCCGGGTGATCAGCCCGATCTCCGCGGCGCGGGCGGCGTCGAAGGTCTCGCCGGTGAGCAGGTACTCGGCCGCGGCGCGCGGGCCGAGCCGCCGCAGCACGGTCACCGAGATCATCGCGGGGACCACGCCCAGCCGCACCTCGCTGAACGCGAACGACGCCGAGTCGGGGGCGATCGCGAAGTCGCAGGCCGCCACCAGGCCCAGCCCTCCGGCCCGCGCGGTGCCGTTCAGGCGGCACACCACCGGCTTGGGGCTCTCCCAGATCAGGTTCATGATCTCCGGGAACGACGCGGTCACCGGCGCCTCGTGGGGCGCGCCCGGGGCGACCCGCTGCTCCTTGAGGTCGGCGCCCGCGCAGAACACCGGCCCGGTGCCGGTGAGCACGATCACCCGGACGCTCTCGTCGGCCAGCGCCCACTCCAGGCGCTCCTCCAGATCGCCCAGCAGCCGCACCGAAAGGGCGTTGCGGTTGCGGGGGGAGTCGAGGGTGATCGTCGCCACTCCTCCGGACGCCTCCCCGTGCACCAGGCGATCCACCGGCCAGCCCCCATCGGTTCTCATCTCGTTCCTTTCCACGAGGGGCCCGCGAGGGGCCGCCGCTCCGCGGGAGGGGTCACGCCCGCTCCTCGATCACGACCAGCACCGTCCCGGCCTCGACCTGGCGTCCTGGCGTCACGTTAACCGCCGCCACCGTACCCGGCGCGGGCGCGGTGATCCGGTGCTCCATCTTCATGGCCTCCAGCACCACCACCACCTGCCCGGCGCCGACCGCCTGCCCGGGACCGACATCGACCCGCAGCACCGTACCGGGCATGGGCGCGGTCAGGGAGCCGGGGGGCACGTGGTCCGCCGGTTCGGGCAGGCGCTCCAGCGGGGTGAGGCGCACCGACCCGAGGGGGGAGTCCACGTACGTCGTCCCGGTCGCGCCGCCGTAGCGGGCCACCGCGAACCGGTGCCGCACGCCCGAGGTCTCCAGCACCACCAGCGAGGGGGTGGCGCCGACCAGGACCGTGCCGGGAAAGCCCTCGGCCCGCAGGCCGTCCCTGGTGATCCGGTACGCGATCTCGGTCTCGGCGAACAGGGCCCGCTGCGGCTGCGACACCACGTTGCGCCACCCGCTCGGCAGCCCCGCCTGCACGGTCGCCGCCCGCCGGCCGGCCGCGGCCCGGGCGAGCGCGGCGGCCAGGGCCGACAGCCGCAGGACCGAGGGACCCTCCGGCGGGCCGTCCTCCGGGAGGCGCGCACCGTTCTCCCCGGCGTCGTCCTTCCCGGCACCGTTCTTCCCGGCGTCGTCCCTCCCGGCGCCGTGCGAAGGGCCGTCCGGGAGATCGTCCTGGGCATCCCCCTGGGCATCTTCCTGGGCGTCGCCCGCGGGGGAGCCGTTCGCGGGACCGGCCAGGCCGTGCTCGTCGAGGAAGCCGGTGTGCGTCTCCCCGGCGAGGAACGCCGGGTGGCGCAGCACCGCGACCAGCAGGTCCCGGTTGGTGACGGGGCCGTGGATCCGCGCGCCCGCCAGCGCGGCGGCGAGCCTGCGCACCGCGTCGTCGCGCCCGGCCCCGTACGCGATCACCTTGGCGAGCATCGGGTCGTAGTGCACGCCGATCTCCGAGCCGTCCTCCACCCCGGAGTCCAGCCGGAGCCCGTACCGGCCCCGGGGGAACGGCGCGAAACGGGCGTCCACGCCGGGCACGGTGAAGCGGTGCAGGGTGCCGATCTGCGGGAGCCAGCCGCGCGCCGGGTCCTCGGCGTACAGCCGCGCCTCCACGGCGTGCCCGGACGGCTCGGGCGGCGAGCCGGGGAGGCGGGCGCCCTCGGCGATGCGCAGCTGCCACTCGACCAGGTCGACGCCATGGACGCACTCGGTCACCGGGTGCTCGACCTGCAGGCGGGTGTTCATCTCCAGGAAGGCGACGGTGTCGCCTGAGACGAGGAACTCGACGGTCCCGGCGCCGACGTACCCGATGGCCCGCGCGGCGGCGACGGCCGCGTCGCACAGCCGCGCCCGCGTCGCCGGGGAGAGCGACGGCGACGGCGTCTCCTCGATCACCTTCTGGTGCCGCCGCTGGATCGAGCACTCCCGCTCGCCCAGCGCCCACACCGTCCCGTGCGCGTCGGCGAGGATCTGCACCTCGATGTGCCGGGCCCCCTCCAGCAGGGGTTCGACGAACACCGTGCCGTCCCCGAACGCCGCCAGCGCCTCCCCGCGGGCCGACTCGACCGCCTCGGGCAGGTCGTCGGTCAGCCGCACGACGCGCATCCCGCGCCCGCCGCCCCCGGCCGACGCCTTCACCAGCAGGGGTACGGGCCAGCCGGACGCCGAACCGCTCATCCGGGTGAACACCGCGTCCAGGTCCCGCTCCAGGTCGTCCATGGAGTAGCCGGGCCCGGCCGTGAAACCGGGCAGCACCGGCACACCGGCCCCGGCCATCAGCGCCTTGGCCTCGATCTTCGAGCCCATCGCGGCCACGGCCTCGGCGGGCGGGCCGACCCAGGTCAGCCCGGCCTCCGGTACGGCCCGCGCGAAGGCGGCGTTCTCCGACAGGAAGCCGTAACCGGGGTGGACCGCGTCCGCCCCCGACCTGCGGGCCGCGTCGATGATCTTCTCCGTCACCAGGTAGCTCTCGGACGGCCTGGCGCCGCCGAGCCGTACCGCGTGGTCGGCCTCGGCCACGTGCGGCGCGTCCGCGTCCGCGTCGGAGAAGACGGCGACGGTCTCGATGCCGAGGTCGCGGCAGGTACGGAAGACGCGGCGGGCGATCTCGCCCCGGTTGGCGACGAGCAGGCGGCCGATCACGGGGGTGCGCGCGGTCGTGCGCGGGGTCTGGGTCACGGTCACATCCGGAAGACGCCGAAGCCCGAGGGCTCCGGGACGGGGGCGTTGGCGACGGCCGACAGGCACAGGCCCAGGACCGTCCTGGTGTCGCGGGGATCGATCACACCGTCGTCGTAGAGGCGGCCGGACAGGAAGAACGGCAGCGACTCGGCCTCGATCTGCGCCTCCACCAGCTGCCGCATCGCCGCGTCGCCCTCCTCGTCGTAGACCTGCCCGCGCGCCTGCGCGGCGGCCCTGCCGACGATGGACAGCACCCCGGCGAGCTGGGCGGGCCCCATGACGGCGGATTTCGCGCTGGGCCAGGTGAACAGGAAGCGCGGGTCGTAGGCCCGGCCGCACATGCCGTAGTTGCCCGCCCCGTACGAGGCGCCCATGACGATCGTGAGGTGCGGGACGGACGAGTTGGACACCGCATTGATCATCATGGCGCCGTGCTTGATGATGCCGCCCTGCTCGTACTCCTTGCCGACCATGTAGCCGGTGGTGTTCTGCAGGAAGACCAGCGGCGTCCGGACCTGGTTGGCGAGCTGGATGAACTGCGCGGCCTTCTGCGCCTCCTCGCTGAACAGCACGCCCCGGGCGTTGGCCAGGATCCCGATCGGGTGGCCGTGCAGGCGGGCCCAGCCGGTGACCAGGCTCGCGCCGTACAGGGGCTTGAACTCGTCGAACTCGCTGCCGTCCACGATCCGCGCGATCACCTGGCGCGGGTCGAACGGGATCCGCAGGTCCTCGGGCACGATGCCCAGCAGCTCGTCCTCGTCGTGGCGCGGGTCGCGGACGGGCCCGGGACAGGCGCCGGGGCGGGAGCGGTTCAGGCTCCTGACGATCCTCCGCCCGATCCGCAGGGCGTCGTGCTCGTCGGCCGCCAGGTGGTCGGCCAGGCCGCTGACGCGGGCGTGCATCTCGGCGCCGCCCAGCGACTCGTCGTCGGCCTCCTCGCCGGTGGCCATCTTGACCAGCGGCGGCCCGCCGAGGAAGACCTTCGCCCGGTCCCTGACCATCACCACGTGGTCGCTCATCCCGGGCACGTACGCCCCGCCGGCCGTGGAGTTGCCGAAGACCAGGGCGATCGTGGGGATCCCGGCCGCCGACAGCCGGGTCAGGTCGCGGAAGATCCGGCCGCCCGGGATGAAGATCTCCTTCTGGCTCGGCAGGTCGGCCCCGCCCGACTCCACCAGGTTGATCAGCGGCAGCCGGTTCTCGAAGGCGATGTCGGCGGCCCGCAGCGTCTTGCGCAGCGTCCACGGGTTGGACGCGCCGCCCCGCACGGTCGGGTCGTTGGCGACGATCACGCACTCGACGTCCTCGACCACCCCGATCCCGGTGACCACCCCGGCCCCCACCGAGAAGTCACTGCCCCACCCGGCCAGCGGGGAGAGCTCCAGGAACGCCGAGTCCGGGTCGACGAGCAGCTCGATCCGCTCCCTGGCCAGGAGCTTGCCCCGGGCATGGTGCCGGTCGACGTACTTGGGGCCGCCGCCCGCCACGGCCTTGGCGTGCTCGGCGTCGAGCTCGGCCAGCCTGGCGAGCATCGCCTCGCGCCGTGCCCGGTACTCGTCGGGCGGGATGTCCGGCAGGATCATGGCCGCGCCTTCCTTGTTGACATGGACGTCAGATCGCCGGCGGCCGGAACCCGGGCCGGGCCGTCGGCCGTCGGCGGGGACACCGGGTCCGTCGCCGACGGCGAGGAGGCCGGGGCCGGGGCGGAGGCCCGGTCCGCAAGACGGCCCGCAAGACGGTCCGCGGGGGCCGGGGGCAGGCCGATGGCCCTCGCCCAGAGCGTGGAGAGCAGGGCGACCGCGGTCTCCTCGTCGGCGCGCTCGCCGAGGTCCAGCCAGACGTGGGCGAAGTGCTCGACCATCCCGCCGAGCATCACCGCGGTCAGCCTCGGGTCCAGCGACGGGTCGGCCAGCCCCTGCTCCTGCAGGCGCCGCAGCCCCTCGGCGCCCCGCCGCACGAAGACCTCGCGCAGTTCGAGCAGCAGGTCGCGGAAACCCTCGTCGCCGACCGCGACCTGCTCCAGCATCCGCACCAGCCGCGAGTTGGAGGCCCAGGCGCGCAGGTAGAGCAGGTTGGCGGCCTCGATGCGGGCGTACGGGTCGTCCCCGGTGGCGGGCCCGACCAGGCTTGCGGTGAACATCTCGCCCACCACGGCCGCCGCGACCTCGCGGAACAGCTCCTCGCGCGACCCGAAGTAGGTGTAGAAGGTGCCGTGCGAGACCCCGGCGCGCGCGCAGACGTCGTCGACGCGCACCGCGTCGTAGCCCCGCTCCTCGAACGCCTCCCGCCCGGCCAGCACGAGCGCGGCCCGGGTGCGACGGCCCCGGTTGCTCAGCGTCTCAGACTTGACGATCACGTCAACTACGATAGCCGACGGCCACCGATCCCGGGGAGGATGTCGGAAAAGCCAGGCATAGGGGGAAACGACCTGGGAAGTGACGGCCCATGAACGACACGCCTGACGAGACATCGAACACGTCCAAGAACGATTCGTACGCCGCCGGTCTCCCCATGGGCATCGCCGTGGGCGTCGCCATCGGCACCGCGCTGGGGATCGCCCTCGACAACCTGGCCATCGGCCTCGGCCTCGGTCTCGCCATCGGCGCCGGGCTGGGGGCGGCCTTCATGGGATGGGGCGCGAGCAAGAAGAAGGACGGTTGACCGGGTGGTCCGTCACCGGCGACCGCCGGGCGGGGAACGCCCGGCCCGGCGATCGCCGGCGATGAACCGGAACCCGGACGCCCCGCCCGCACGTGCGGGCCGCGGGTGTCCCGGCCGACGGTGACCCTGTCCGCCTCGGCGTCGTCCGCCTCGGCCACCTCGGCGTCCGAATCGGCGCGGCAGGAGACGCCCTCCCGGAGCCCGGCTGCTCAGCCGCCGCAGTGGCTCCAGCCGCTCGTCCAGGAGCGCGAGCCGTACGAGCCGCCCCAGATCACGCACTTCTTGGCGGCCGGGAGGCGTACCGGGCCCGCGTAGGCGGTGAACCTGCCGGGGTTGCCCCGGCTGGGGCCGCCCTTCACGCGGAGCGTCGCGTTCATCGCGACCTTGGAGGGGATCACGTACTTCGACAGGGTCACGACGCAGTTCCGGCCCGCCGCGGTGTTGTAGAGCAGGTAGACGGTGGCGACGCCGCCCAGGGAGCGGGAGCCGACCACCCGGTAGCCGCCGCCGCACACCCCGGTGGCCGTGTGCGGGTTGAGCCTTCGAGGGGTGGGCTTCGGGCTCGGCTTGACGGTGGGCTTCGTGGTGGGCTTCGTGGTGGGCTTGACGGTCGGCCCGGGGGTGGGCTTCACCGTCGGTCCGGCGGTGGGCGTGGTGCTCGGATCGCTCGACGGGGCGGGGGCCGGTGAGACGCCGGGGGTGGGGGAGACGCCGGGCGTCCTGCTCGGCCGCGCCGACTCGGCCGGCTCCGCGGACGAGGGCGCGGAGGGGGAGGGGACACCCTCGGACTCCCACCCCGCCTCTCCGGCGTTGGGCCACCGGTCCTCGCCGGGCCGCAGCGACGGCTGCGCGCGGGGCCGGGACGGCGGGGCCGTGGTGGCCGCTTCGTCCTCGGAGGGGGCGGGGGGTTCCTGACCGGCCTCGGAGGGGTCACCGGGCAGGGCCGTCCGGCCGGGCCCGGTCTGCGTCACGCCGGGGACCGCCCTCGGCGCCGCCGCGGCCTTCTCATTCGCCTGGAGGAGCACCACGGTTCCGGTGGCCGTGCCGAGCGCGGCCACCACCGCCACCCCGGCGAACAGCAGCCCCACCGGCCGGCGCGACCGCTCCGGCGTGCCCGGAGTGCCCGGAGTGCCCGGCGCGTCCGGTCCGGCCGAGGGAGCGGGCGGGGCGCCGGTCCCGGAACCGCTCCCGGCACCGGTAACGGAGCCGACAGGGCCGACAGGGCCGACGAGGCCTGCGGAACCGGGGACGGTACCGGCCGTGGCGCCGGTCACAGGACCGGCAGGGCCGACGGAACCTGCGGAACCGGGGACGGTACCGGCCACGGCGCCACCGGTGCCGGACGACGTGAGGGGGTCGGGGAAGGCGAGGACCGCGCCCGTCAGGCGGCCGACGAGGTGCTCGGCGTCGGGACGCAGCGCCGGGTCCTTGGACAGGCAGACCGCGACCAGGTCCCGCAGCGGCCCCTCCAGGGCCCCCAGCTCGGGCTCGGCGTTGAGGATCCGGTTGATCACGGCGGCGATGGAGTCGTGGCCGAACGCCGGCCTGCCGGTCGCGGCGAAGACCATCGTGACGCCCCAGGCGAACACGTCGGCCGCGGCCGTCACCTCGCCGGACCCGAGCTGCTCGGGCGCCAGATAGGACGGGGTCCCCATGGTCACCCCGGTCGCCGTCGTCCCCGGGGAGTCCAGGGCCCTGGCGATCCCGAAGTCGATCACCACCGGGCCCTCGGGGCCCATCAGCACGTTGGCGGGCTTGAAGTCGCGGTGCAGGATGCCCGCCCGGTGGATCGCGGCCAGCGCGGTGGCGGTGCTCACGGCGAGCCGCGCCAGGGAGGCGCCACGCCGGGGCCCCTCGGTCTCGACCAGCCGGCGCAGGGACGGGCCGGGGACGTACTCGCTCACGATGTACGGGCGGCTGCCGGCGAGGTCGGCGTGCAGGACCGGGGCGGTGCAGAAGGGGGCCACCCTGCGCGCGACCGAGACCTCGCGCAGGAACCGGGCCCTGGCCTCGGGGTCACCGGCCGCACCGTGGTGCAGCAGCTTGACGGCGACCGACTCGCCCTGCGGTCCCCGGCCCAGGTAGACGGTGCCCTGGCTGCCCGTCCCGAGCCGTCCGAGCAGCTCGAACGCTCCCAGGTGACGGGGGTCCTCCGGCGTGAGCGGCTCCGCCATGATGCCCCCCTGACAAAACCCCGCGAATGGAATACGTGGTGAAGAACGCTACCAGCGAGGGCGATGAGGTGGATCTCAGACGGTCCTGCCGAAAGCCGAAAGCCGAAAGCCGAAAGCCGAAAGCCGGGGGCCACGGGCCGGGGCCGGGGACGCGGGCCGGTCGAGGGCCGGGGACGCGGGCCGGGCCTCAGATGGCCTTGCCGGGGTTGAGGATGCCGAGCGGGTCGAAGACCGCCTTGATCCCGTGGTGGATCTCCTCGGTGACCGGGCCGGTCTCCAGGGCCAGCCAGCGCCGCTTCAGCAGCCCGACGCCGTGCTCGCCGGTGAGCGTGCCGCCCATCCGCAGGGTCTCCCGGAAGACCGCGTCGGCCGCCTCCCACACCTGGGGCGGGGGCTCGGTCAGGGCGCGGTCGAAGATGAAGACCGGGTGCAGGTTGCCGTCCCCGGCGTGGGCGACCGTGGCGATCACCACGTCGTACCCCGCCGCGATCTCCTCGATCTTCTCGATCATGTACGGCAGCGCGGAGCGCGGCACGCACACGTCCTCGACCAGGCACGTGCCCAGCCGCTCCTTGGCCTGGTAGGCCATCCGCCGGACCGCGATCAGCTCCTCGGCCTCCTGGGGGGACGACGACACCGCCACGAAGGCCGCGCCGCCCGCGGTGCAGAGCTCGGCCATGCGCTCGGCGACGGCCGGGCCGTCCGCCGCGTCCGACTGGCCGATCAGCATCGCCCGGGTCGACTCCTCCAGGCCGATGTTGCGCCAGTCGTCGATGGCCTGGAGCGTGGTGCGGTCCAGCATCTCCATCAGGGAGGGCTGGCAGCCGGCCGCGATGATCGCCGAGACGGCCGCCGCTGCGTCCCTGAGCGAGCCGAACTCGGCCGCGATCGTCGTCGGATGGACCGACGGCGCCCTGCGCAGCCGGACCGTGGCCGCGGTGATCACCCCCAGCGTCCCCTCGGAGCCGACGAACAGGCCGGTCAGGTCGTACCCGGTCACGCCCTTCACGGTGCGCCTGCCGGTGTTGATCACACGCCCGTCCGCGAGCACGACCTCCAGGCCCAGGACCGAGTCGCGGGTCACGCCGTACTTCACGCAGCGCAGCCCGCCCGCGTTGGTGGCCAGGTTGCCGCCGATGGTGGAGATCTCGTACGAGGACGGGTCGGGGGCGTACATCAGCCCGTGCTCGCGCGCGGCCCGGTCCAGGTCGGCGGTGATGACGCCCGGCTCGACCACGGCGATCTCGTCGTCGGGGGACAGCTCCCTGATGGCCGCCATCCGGTGCAGCGACAGCACGACGCACCCCTCGACGGCGGTGGCCCCGCCCGCCAGGCCGGTCCCGGCCCCGCGGGGGACCACCGGGACGCGGTGCGCGCTCGCCCAGGTCATCACGGCGGTCACGTCGTCGCGGGTCTGCGCCAGTACCACGGCCAGCGGGTTCCCCGGCTCCAGGAAGGTCCGGTCGCGGGCGTAGGAGCCGGTCACGTCGGGGTCGGTCAGCACCTTCTCCGGGGTGAGCGCGGAGACGAGTTCGGAGATAGCGGTCACAGCTTGGACTGTACGACCTGAGGCGGGGCCGCCGCCCCGCGCCCCCGTGACCCGAGGTGGGACCGGTCCCGTGCTCCGGCGATCCGGGGCCGGGCTGCCCGCCCCGCGTCCCGTTCCGCCGCGCTCGGCCAGGTCAATCGAAAAGTCCGCCATTTAGGGCAAAAAAGGGCTTTATTGCAGTTTTACAACATCATGCGATCCCTTGACTCTTTCTTTACTTTCTCGTCTAACGTCCCGGTTCGGTGCGCCTCATCGAGCGCGCCGGAGAGGTCCGTGCCCGGTGGAACCCGCGGCACAGGGAGGGGACGACGTTGTCCGGCAGAGTCAGCAGCGGGGGCGCCCGTAGGCGCCTTCTCGCGATCGTTCCCGTGATCGGCCTGGCCGTCACGGGACTGGCTGTGGGCGGTGCCTCGGCCGATACCGACGACTCGGTCGCGCGGTACCAGCCGACCGCGGCCGACTACTACATCAACTACGCGCCGCCCAGGGACGAGCCCGAGGTCGACGACCCGGCCGTGCCCTCGGCCAGGGCACGCAAGGCGAGCCCGTCCAAGAGGATCGACCGCAAGTACTCCGAGGGCAACCCCGCCGCCGCGCGCGTGCTGGCCGCCCGGGAGGCCGAGGCGATCAGGACCGGGCGCAACCCCGTCGACTTCATCTTCAAGAAGTCCAAGACCGTCAGGACGGCCAAGCTCCTGACCCTGCTGGTCGAGTTCAACGACAAGGCCGACGACGACTTCTCCGGCTTCTCCCGCCCGCTGGACGTCAACAGCGAGGACCCGGCCGAGTGCGTCACCGAGCCGGCGGGCACGCTGCTCAACGGCCCGCTGCACAACAAGATCCCCAACCCGGCCACGCTGGCGCACAAGGACAACAACAGCTTCTGGGTGCCCGACTTCAGCCCCGAGCACTTCAACAAGATGCTCTACACCAAGGAGGGCATCACCCAGCGGGTCCGCACCGACCTGACCGACCCCCGGGACGGCAAAAAGGGCATCGACATCTCCCGTCACACCATGAAGAACATGTACGAGGAGATGTCCAAGGGCGCCTACACCGTCACCGGGCAGGCCAGCCCGTGGATCAAGGTGCCGCACTCCGAGGCCTACTACGGCGCCCGCGCCTGCGGCCAGCCGGTGCAGGACATGAGCGGCCACCCGAGCAACCCGCGCGGCGCCGGCCAGCTCGCCATCGACGCGGTGAACACCCTGGTCGCCACCGACCCGGACTTCCCCTGGGCCGACTACGACGTCGAGGACGTGGCCGACTCCGACGGCGACGGCAACCTCGCCGAGCCCGACGGCGTCGTCGACCACCTGGTCCTGGTCCACGCCGGCAAGGACAAGTCCTCCGACGGCGGCGCCGAGGGCACGTACGCGATCTGGGCCCACTCCAGCGCGGTGGCCGGCGGCTACCAGGTGCCCGGCGAGAGCGTGAAGATCTCCAACTACATCGTGCAGCCCGAGGACTCCGGCGTCGGCGTCTTCGCCCACGAGTACGGCCACGACCTGGGCCTGCCGGACCTCTACGACACCACCGGCCAGGCCTCCTCCGCCGTGGACTTCTGGGACCTGATGTCCAGCGGCTCGCACAGCGGCCCGATCTTCCAGTCGATGCCCACCCACATGGGCATCTGGGACAAGTGGATCCTGGGCTGGGCCGACCCCGAGGTCTTCAACCCCGGTGACCGCGCCCGCGCGGTCACGATCGGCCAGGCCTCGCGCACGCCCAAGCTCACCGAGGACGGCGTACGGATCAACCTGGAGAGCGCCCCGCTGAGCATGGTCGAGCCGCACAGCGGCACCAAAACCTGGTGGTCCAACCTCGACCAGGAGTGGGCCGACGTCAAGCTCACCCGCGACGTCCAGGTGCCCGCCGGGACCGACGTGAAGTTCTGGGTCTGGAACAACTACGACATCGAGCAGGACTGGGACTTCGGCTTCATCGAGGTCTCCACCGACGGCGGCGCCACCTGGGCCCAGCAGAAGGTCTACACCGAGGGCGGGGCCCTGGTCTCCACCGACGACGACTACGCCGACCCCAACAAGAACCTCGCCACCTTCGGCGACAAGAAGTACGGCCTCACCGGCACCACCGACGGCTGGCGGCACGACTACGTCGACCTCACCCCGTTCGCCGGCAAGGCCGTCAAGCTCCGCCTGACCTACGACACCGACGCGGCCTTCACCCCGCGCGGCTGGCACGCCGACGACTTCTCGATCACCGACGGCGCCCGGACCGTGTGGAGCGACGACGTCGAGGGCGGCGCCAACGGCTGGACCGCGACCGGCGGCACCTTCACCAACACCCACGGCCAGGGCTGGACGATCAACGACGGCAAGCGCGAGATCTCCCGCTTCTACCTGGCCGAGTGGCGCAACCTCGACGGGTTCGACAAGGGCCTGCAGTACACCTACAGCACCAACTACTCGCGTGAGGGCGCGTGGAAGGTGGAGAAGGTCAAGTACAACGCGCCCGGCCTGCTCATCTGGTACCGCGACTCGACCTACACCAACAACTCGCTGGCCAACAACCTCGAACTGCCGCCCAGCATCGGCTCCAAGGGCAGCCTGATCCTGGTCGACTCCCACTTCGACCCGCTCCGGCGGACCGGCACCGCGGCCGAGAAGGACCCCACCACCCTGAAGAACATGCAGGGACGCGTGCAGACCTCCAACGCCGCCTTCTCCTTCGCCAAGACCTACCCGTTCACCGAGTGCTTCGAGGCGCCCGGGGAGCCGTTCAGCGAGTACTGCACCAAGACGGGCGCGCTGCGCGGCGTCTCGGAGTTCACCGACGCCAAGACCTGGTACCCCGGTTTCGAGGCGCGCGGGACCAGCCTGTTCTACCGCGACTTCGACGCCTCGGTGGTCGTCCCCTCCAAGGGCGACCAGATCTACAGCACCCGGGTGGTCAACGAGGACGGCACCCCGGCCACCGAGCTGTACGGCACCGACATGGGCAACGGCCACGTGCTCGGCTCCGGCGACCCCGGCGACGAGGGCAAGGCGCTGGGGGTGAAGGTCAGGCTCCTGACCCCGCTCATCGGCAACCTCGGCGCGATCGTCCAGGTCACCCCGCCGAAGAAGTGACCGCCTGATCCCCTGGGCAACCGGGTAGGGCCCCGCCGTCGCCGACGGCGGGGCCCTACCATGTGACGGGCACGACCCGACCGGATAGGGGCAGCGTGGGAGAGCTTCGAAGCAAGGCCGAGCACACCGAGGCCATCAGGACCCAGGGCAGGGTCTGCGTGGTCGTCAACACACGCTCGCGCCGCGGCCGCCGTCGCTACCCCGAGGTCGTCCGCCTGCTGCGGGCCGCCGGGTTCGACCCGATCCGGCTCTTCCCCGTGCTCGACCCCCGGCGCCTGCGCGCCACCCTGGAGGAGGCCCTGGCCACCGGGCCCGACCTGCTCGTGGTGGGCGGGGGGGACGGCACGCTCAGCGCCGCCGTCAAGCACGTCGCCCACCGCGACGTGGCCCTCGGCGTGCTCCCCCTGGGCACCACCAACAACTTCGTCCGCAGCCTGGGCGTCCCGCTCGACCTCGCCGGGGCGATCCGGGTGCTGCGCACCGGCAAGGTCGCCGACATCGACCTGGGCATCGCCGGGGACCGCGAGTTCGCCAACCTGGCCAGCTTCGGGGTCTCGGTCGAGGTGGCGGGAACGGTGCGCAACTGGATGAAGCGCCTGCTGGGCCGCGCCGCCTACCCGCTCACCGCGCTGACCGTCCTTCCGGGCCACCGGCCCTTCCGGGCCTTTCTGACCGTGGACGGCCGCCGCCACGAGCTGCTCACCCACCAGCTCAACATCGCCAACGGGCGCTTCCACGGGGGCTGGCAGGTCGCCAAGGACATCAGCATCGACAACGGCCACCTGGTCGCCTACCAGCTCGGCTCGGGCAAGCGGCTGCGCCTGGTGGCGGAGACCCTGCTGCGGGGCGTCAGTGGCCGCTGGCGGAGCGTGGCGGGCGGGCCCTTCGTGGTGGGCCGCGAGATGCACCTGGAGACCGACCCGCCGATGGCGGCCGACGTCGACGGCGAGGTCCGCCTGATGACCCCCATCACGATCCGCACCGTCCCGAACGGCCTGCGGGTGATGGTCCCCGAGGAGTTCGTCGACTCCTGAACGCCCCCCGCGGGCCGCGACGCGGGCCGGCGTGGTGAGCGGTCCTGATTGGAGGCGGCCTTCCGGGGTAGTGGACCGGTCTCACGAGAGGGAGGGACACCATGGCTTCGATCATCGCTCGCGTCAAGAACTACCTGCGGACCCCGCAGGGGCAGCGGAACATGGAGAAGGCCAGGACGATGGCCCGCGACCCGCGCAACCAGCAGAGGATCCGCGGGCTCCTCAGCCGCTTCCGCGGTGGCTCCACCCACCGCCGCTGATCATGCTCCGGCGCCCGCCGGGCCCGTCCAGGGCCGGGCGGAGCCTCGGCACGTCTCCGCGACGGACGTCCCCATGACGACCGTCCTCCAGGACGCCCGTCCGGCGGTCACGCCGCCGGTCGTGCCGTCCCCCGTTCACGTCACTTCCCGGTCATCCGCCGGATCCTCGACCTGAGCCTGCCGAACAGCGGTTCCCGCTCCGGCGGCGCGGCGGCGTCCCTGGCGTCCCCGGCGTTTCCGTCGGCGCCCGCACCGGTCTCCCGGGCCGGGACGCGGCCCGGCCGGCCGGTCGTCGCGTGATCGACCGTTCCCTCCGGGGCCGCGACCTTGCGTACCCCCGGGGTCACCTGTGCCGGACGTTCGGGATCCGGGGCGGGCACGTCCGGAACGGGCACCGGTCCGGCGGGCTCCGGCGCGGGCGGTGACTCCGGCCGCCGCGCCCGGCGCAGATCGGCCAGGGCCTCGGCCGCGCAGGGCCGCCTGCCCGGCGCGTGGTCGCGCATCCGCCGCAGCAGGTCCGTCACCGCCGCGGGCACCTCGTCCGGGGACGCCTCACCCGGGACGGGCCCGGCGTCCGGCCCGGAGGAGGGGAGCCGGCCGGTCAGCACCTGAAACGCGATCACCCCGGCCGCGTACACGTCCGAGGCGGCCGTCATCCGCTCCGGCATGGCCTGGCACTCGGGGGCGGCGTAGTGGGTGTCGAGGACGTTGGGCAGCTCGTTGGCCACGGTGTGCGCGCGCGGGCCCGGCTTGGCGTAGTCGAACCCGGTCAGCATCGCCCGGCCCTCCTCGGTCACCAGCACGCACGCCGGGCTGAGCGCCCGGTGGATCACGTTGTTGGCGTGCACGTGGGCCAGCGCCAGCAGCATGTCCTCCACCACGTCCAGCCGGGCCTCGGCCGGCAGCGTGTCCGACGGCCCGTCCGGGGAGCCGGACAGGTGCAGGTGCAGCGCCCGGCCGTGCACGTCGTCGAGGACCAGCACGAAGCGGCTCTCGTCGTCGACGGCGAAGAAGTCGCGGGCGCGCACCACGCACGGGTGCGCCGGGATCCTGGTGAGCGCCTGGTAGGCGTTGGTGATCAGCCGCCGCTCGGCCGCCCGCGGCTCCTCCTCGGCCAGCGGGTCGGCCCGGTAGACGCGCAGCAGCACCGTCTCGCTGCCCGGCACCGTCGCGTTGATCGCGCGGTACTCGGTGACCCGGGTGTCGCCGCCCAGCTCCTCCTCGACCTCCCAGCTGCCGAACCGCGGCGGCGCCGTCGAACGCCGCACGCTCCCGTTGAGCGCCTCGATGATCGCGGTCCCGTACGGGGTGGTGTCCGTGGTGTGACCGCGCCTGACCCGGGAGACGTCGGCCAGCGTGCCGATCAGCCCGTCCAGGTCGGTGACGTGCCGGGAGTCGCGGCCCGCCGGGTCCACCAGCTCCGCGTCGGCGCCGGTGAGCACCACGAGGCTGTCGACGTAGACCCGGCCCAGCTCGCGGCGCTCCTGGGTGAGCAGCCCCTTCAGGGCGCGCCCGTTGCCGCGCAGCTTGGTCACCGGGGAGCCGAACGCCTGCCGCCGCTGCGGGAACCAGCGCGTCCCGGCGACCTCGATCCGGCCGCGGGTGCCCTTGACGTCGATCACGCAGAGCGAGTGGCCGGTCAGGACGATCACGTCCACCTCGAAGGTGTCGTCGTCGCGGGGCACCTCGATGTTGTGCAGCAGCAGCCAGTCGTCCGGGGCGTGGTCGCGGAGGTGTGCGATGACCCGTCGCTCGGCGTCGTTGACCGGGCTTCCGCCGCCGACGATCTGTGCCATCTGTACCGTGCCGCCTTCCTGATCGTGCTCACCGTGCCCGCAGTATCCCAACAGGCCCGTCCCCGCGGGTACCTTCGCCACCCCGGTGCCCGGGCACGGGCCTGCCTATGATCATGACGTAGTTCCGGGCCCTTCCGCCCGCGCGATCCGCGAGATCGCCGCGGGGGGACGCGGGGGGACGCGGCCCGCCCGCGCGTCCTTCCCGGGCGGGCGTCCCGCGGCCCGGGGACGGTGCGGTCCCCGGTGCGTCCCCCGACACGTCCCCGCCCCGCCCGCCGATCCCTTGATCACGGCCGCGGGACGATGTTTGCCGTGGCCGGAGTGGGTAGACGCCTGTCCTGTAGGGGAGGAGGCACGCCATGACCAATGCCAAGGAGTCGCTGCCCACGTCCGAGCTGATCCGGCAGATGTCGGAACAGGTCTCGCGGCTGGTGAGGGACGAGCTCCGCCTGGCCAAGATCGAGCTGACCGAGAAGGGCAGGCACGCCGGGATCGGCGTCGGACTGTTCGGCGGCGCCGGGGTCGTGGCCCTGTTCGGGGGCGGATGCCTGGTCGCCGCGGTGGTCCTGCTGCTGGCGCAGGTCCTGCCCGCCTGGGCGGCGGCGGCGATCGTGGGCGCGGTACTGCTGGTCGTGGCCGGAGCGCTCGGCTTCTTCGGCAAGCGCCAGGTCACCGAGGCCGTGCCGCCGACCCCCGAACGGACCATCGAGAGCGTCAAGGACGACATCGACGCCGTGAAAGAGAGGGCGCACCGATGACTGAGACAGACCCGGGCGGGGCGCGTCCCCAGCCCGAGGCCGGAACCACCGGAGCCCGCCGCAAAGAGGTCGGCGAGCCCGTGACGCCGGAGGAGAGCGGGTCGCTGAACATCCCGCCCCGGCAGCCGGACGACGCGTCCGACGAGGAGGACGACCCCGGCACCGCGGCGTCCCGGCGCGACGGCGTGGCCCGGTCCCCGGAGGCGCTCAGCGCGGTCCCGGGCCCGGCGGACACCACCCCGTACGCCAACACCGGTGCGGGCAGCACCGAGGCGAAGATCGGAAAGACCGTCGGCGACGACGGGAACGACGCCGAGAGCGTGCGTCGTGACATCGAGGAGGCACGCCGAGAGCTCGGCGACACCGTGGAGGCACTGGTGCACAAGACCGACGTGAAGGCCCGGCTCCAGGAGACCGCGAGCCAGAAGGTCGACGACCTGCGCAAGGTGGGCGCGGCGACCGCGAGCAGCGCCACCGAGATGGTGGGACGGGTCAGGGCCGCCGCCCCGGAGATGGTCGGACGCGTCAGGGAGGCGGCTCCCGAGGTCGTCGGCCGGGTCAAGGAGGTGAGCCCCGTCGACATCAAGGACGCGGCGGGCAGGGTCACCACCGAGGCGGGCAAGCGTCCCGTCGCGACCGCGGCCGTGATGGCCGCGATCGCCCTGGTGCTCTTCAGGATCCTGCGGCGGGGCAAGAAGAAGTAGATGTCCCGCAGCGCCGGCGGAGCCGCTCCCGACACTTCGCGGGGGCGGCTCGCTCTCGTCCCCCGGACCCCCTCGGAGCTGCCCAGGCGGGCCTGGTGGGGGGTGCTCAAGCGCACCGTCTCGGAGTTCCAGGAGGACGGGCTGCCGGACTGGGCCGCGGCCCTCACCTACTACGGGGTGCTCTCGATCTTCCCCGGCCTGATCGTGCTGGTCTCCCTGCTGGGACTGGTCGGCCAGGACGTGATCTCCAGCATCCTGGCCCAGGTCGCGATCCTAGCCCCGGGCGACGTCACGAAGCTGGTGAGCGACCAGATCACCCAGCTGCGCGGCAGCGGCGGCGCCAGGGGCGTCCTGGCCGTCGTCGGCCTGCTGGTCGCCCTGTGGTCGGCGTCGGGCTACATCGCCGCCTTCGTCCGGGCCGGGAACGCGATCTACGACATCCGCGAGGGACGCCCGCTGTGGAAGCTGACGCCGCTGCGGGTCGGGCTGACGCTGGTGTTCGTCGTCCTGATGGCCGCCGGGGCGGTGGCCGTCACCTTCACCGGCAGGCTGGCCGAGCTGGCGGGGAACGCGCTGGGCGTGGGGGAGACCGCGGTCGCCGTCTGGGACTACGCCAAGTGGCCGGTGCTGGTCCTGATCGCCACGGGGCTGGTGATGCTGCTCTACTGGGCCGCGCCCAACGTCCGCCAGCCGGGTTTCCGCTGGATCAGCCCCGGTGGCCTGCTGGCGGTGCTCCTGTGGGTCGTGGTCTCCGCCGGATTCGCGCTCTACGTCGCCAACTTCGGCTCCTACGACAAGACCTACGGCACGCTGGGCGCCGTCGTGGTCTTCCTGGTCTGGCTCTGGCTGTCCAACATGGCCCTGCTGCTGGGGGCCGAGTTCGACGCCGAGCTCATGCGGGGACGCCAGATCGTGGCGGGCCACCCGCCCGAGCAGGAGCCGTACGTCGAACCCAGGGACGAGGCCGAGGACGAGGGGCCGGTCCCGGGTCCCGGCGAGCGCTGACCCCGCACTCCAAAATATCGAGAATTGCTGGATTTATAGCGAAATAGCACGAAGTAAAGCTCTGTTAAGCCTAACGCTTACTTCTCGGGGTAATCTGACCGTTTCCGGGTGGGCGGCGGACCCCCTCCACTCCGCCCGCCCGGGTCCGGGGCCCCGGAGGCACTGCCGCCCGCTCAGCGCCCGCTCAGTGCCCGCTCAGTGCCCGCTCAGTGCCCGCTCAGTGCCCGCTCAGTGCCCGCTCAGTGCCCGCTCAGTGCCCGCTCAGTGCCCGCTCAGTGCCCGGCCGGGTCCGCCAGCTGCCCATCAGTGCCCATCAGTGCCCGCCGGTGCCCGGTCAGCTCCCGGGTCCGGTCAGGACCGGTCGCCTGTCGGGGTTCCTCGGACCTCGTGGAGGATCCCGGCGGGCTCTCCCCGCCCTGCGGCCGGACGCGCGTACGATGTCCCGTCGGCCGGAAGGGCGAACCGTCCATCGTGGACGCGAGGGAGCCCCGCCGGATGTAGCGTTCTGGAAGCAGGACACGTTCTCGGGGCAGGACACACCGGAGGTCGCATGCGCCGTGCTCTCGGGATCGTCGCCGGTCTCGTTCTCGTCGCCGCGGCCCTGGTGCCGCCACAGGCCCAGGCGAGCTGCGTCACCGCGGCGAAGAAGTGCCGGGGAGAGCCGCTGATCGGCATCGAGCTGGTGGCCGGGGCCGTCCCCCGCGCCGGTGATGGTGGCCGGGTCTCCTACACGCTCGACTACGCGATGACCCTGACCCCCTCCTTCGCCCCCTACTGGGGTGACTTCTGGGTGGGAGGCCGCTTCCCCCGGGGTGCGCGGGGCCCCGCCACGGCGACGCTCCTGGACGGCACCGGCAGGCGGCTCGCCGTGCTGGCCTGCCGCGAGCACGCCGACGGCGTCTGGTGCGCCGCCGGGAGCCACCTGCCGCCCCGCGGGCGGATCGTCTTCACGACCCGGCTCGCGCCGGACGGCCCGGGCACCGCCAGGCTCGGCTTCGACAGCTTCGAGGGGCTCGACCGGGAGCAGTCCGAGCGGCGCCGTACCCGCGCGCAGGCCCGCGAGAGGTTCTGCAACCACCGTTTCACCACGACCGTCACCACGCGCCTGACTCCTGAGGAGACGAGTTGAACGCCGTCCTGACCGGTGTGCACCATCTCAAGCTCTGGGTGAGCGACCTGCAGCGCAGCCGAGCCTGGTACGAACGCGTGCTGGGCCTGGAGCACCACATCAGCTTCCAGGACGACGACGGCGTGATCAGGGGCGTGAGCCTCCTCGTCCCCGGCGCGGGCTTCCAGATCGCGCTGCGTGAGAACCCCGCCCTGGCCGCCGCCCTCCGCGACGCCGACCCCTTCGCGCTCCAGGTCACCCGGGAGGGGCTCGATGCCTGGGTCGCCCGCCTGGACGAGCTGGGCGTCCCGCACACTCCGCTCATCAGGGCCTCGGCCGGTCACGCGCTCGGCTTCACCGACCCCGACGGCGTGCAGATCCGCCTGTACGCCCCCGACGAGGAGGTCCAGGCCGCCCAGGTGGACGCCGAGGGGGTCTACCGCTCCGCCCCCTCGGACCCGCCCGGCCCGGACCGGTGACGGGGGCGATCAGGACTCGGTGGCCATGTCGAAGAAGCGCCGTTCCAGCCGTACGGCACGGCGGAAGACGTCGAGCACGCGGAGCCGTTCCTCCTCGCCGAGGCGGGGCCCCAGCCGGTCCAGCTCGCCGCGGATGAACTGCACCCAGGCGCGGAACTCCGGCCCCTCGTGCAGCTCGATCCACTCGCGGTGCACGAAGTTCTGCGGCAGCGGCCCGGTGGCCCGGCTCGCCCACCCCAGGTAGGACCACTCGGCCACGCAGAGCAGCGCCAGGACGGTCGGGTAGTCCAGGCTGCGCCTGGCCTCGTCCATCAGGGCGCGGAACTCCTCGGTGACCGGCTCCAGCCGGGGGGAGGTCAGGTCGCCGGGGGTGGCGCCGAGCGCCTCCAGGGCCCGGTCGAAGTACGTCAGCTCCTCCGAGGTGGCCGTCTGTCCGAGGAAGCGGCCGAACGGCACCCGTGACTCGAAGGTGTCCGCGCTGGCCACGGCCGCGCCGAGCAGGGCCGTGAAGGAGTCGACGAACTGCAGGTCCTGGATCAGGTAGCGCCGCATCGCGGCGTCGGGGACGTCGCCCCGGGTGATCGAGGCGGCGAACGGATGGCTCACCACCGCGGTCCACTCGGGCTCGCTCAGCGAGCGCAGCCACTCGCTGAAGGAGGGGTCCGCGGCACCCGCCCGCCACTCGTCGTAGGGAACGACCTGCTCCACCGGTCTTCTCCTCGCGCTCCGGCCTTCCGGCCCGTCCGCATCGCCGTCAGCGTGAATGCTAACCCGTCGAGTGCGGCCGCGGCGGTCGCGGGACGCGCCGCTGTGAGGCGCTTTCCCCTACGATCGCCGGGTGACCGCCTACCAGGCACTCGCCGCGGACCTGCGCCGTCGCATCGTCTCGGGGGAGTTCCGGCCGGGGGACCGGTTGCCCGTCGAACCCGAGCTGTGCGCCGGGTACGGCGTCAGCCGCAGCACGGTCCGCGAGGCGCTGCGGCTGCTGACCAGCCAGAACCTGATCAGGACCGTGCGCGGGACGGCCGGGGGCAGCTTCGTCGCCCACCCCGACCCCGACCACATCAGCGCCTACCTGGAGACCAGCGTCGACATGATGCGGCCGGGCATCGACCAGCTCACCGAGATCAGGGAGCTGCTGGAGGTGCCCGCGGCCGGGCTGGCCGCCCTGCGCCGTACCGGGACCGACCTGGAGGCGCTGCGGGACTGCATCGCCGGGGCGCGCGGCCGCGCGGCCGGGGAGGTCTTCGCGCCCAACCGCGACTTCCACGTGGTGCTCCTGCGCGCCGCGGGCAACCCGCTGCTGGAGATCGTGGCCCGGCCGGTCTTCGAGGTGCTGGAGGGGCGCTTCGTCCGGGACCGCGCGCCCCGCGCCGCCCTCGACGCCATCGACCGCGAGCACCGGATCGTGCTGCGCCACGTCGAGGCCGGGGACGCCGAGGGCGCCCGCGAGGCCACCCGCAGGCACCTGGAGAACCTCAGGACGGTCTACTACCCGAGCGTGGAGCGGCCCCCCGCCCCCGGTCCCGGTCCCGGTCCGGGTCCCGATCCCGCCGGGCACGGCGCGGAACCGCGCGACCCCGCCCTCGCCGGCCGGGACCCCGCGGCCCGCGGTTCCGTACCGGACACGGGGGAAGAAATGCCCGAGCGGGCCATTGACCGGTAAAACGTCAGACGATTAGCGTCAAGGTCCCGCCGTCCAGGGGAGAGACCGTGACCGTGCACGAACCCGGCCTGGGCCGGTACTACGAGGACTTCGTCGTCGGCGACGTCTACCGGCACCCGCTCGGCCGCACGATCAGCGAGGCCGACAACACCTGGTTCACCCTGCTGACGATGAACACCAACCAGAACCACTTCAACGCCCACTTCGCCGCGCGCGCCCCGGTCGGGAGGATCATCGTCAACTCCGGGCTGACCGTGGCCGTCGTGCTCGGCCTCTCGGTGATCGACGTCAGCCAGACCGCCCTGATGAACCTCGGCTGGGACGAGATCAGGCTCACCCACCCGGTCTTCCTGGGCGACACCCTGTACGCCGAGTCGATCGTGGTCGAGAAGCGCGAGTCGAGGTCCCGCCCGTACGCGGGGATCGTCACCTGCCGGACCCGCGGGCTCAACCAGGACGGCGACGAGGTCATGTCCTGGCGCCGCGCGGTGATGGTCTACCGCCGCGACGCCCCGCACGACAAGAACTACTTCCCGCAGGCCAAGAACGGCCCGCTCACCCCCTGAGGGGCGCCTCCTTCCGAAAGGACCTCGCGATGGACTTCGAGCTCAACGAGGAACAGCAGCTGTTCCGCCGGACCCTGCGGGAGTTCGTCGACAAGGAGATCGTGCCGGTCGCCCCCGAGTGGGAACGGACCGGCCGCTACCCCACGGAGATCGTCGAGGGGTTCGGGCGGATGGGGCTGTTCGGCATCACGATCCCCGAGGAGTACGGCGGGCTGGCGCTGGACCGGGTGTCGTTCGCCCTGGTCTTCGAGGAGATCGCGCGCGGCTGGATGGGCGTGGCCGGGGTGCTCGGCTCGCACTCGCTGGCCTCCTGGATGATCGCCAGGTACGGCACCGAGGAGCAGAAGGACGCCTACCTGCCCGACCTGGCCACCGGTGCCCGCCGTACCGGCATCGCGCTGACCGAACCGGCGGCGGGCACCGACCTGCAGGGCATCCAGACCCGGGCCGTCCGCGACGGCGACCACTACGTGATCAACGGCACCAAGACCTGGATCACCAACGCCCGGCACGCCGACCCGATGCCCGTGCTGGTCAAGACCTCGCTGACCGACCCGGCGCACCGCGGCATGTCGCTGATCCTCGTCGAGGCCGGCACCCCCGGCTACACCGTCAGCCGGGACCTGCCCAAGCTCGGCTACAAGGGCACCGAGACCTGCGAGATCGTGCTGCAGGACGTGCGCGTTCCGGTGTCGGCGCTGCTCGGCGGGACCGAGGGGCGGGGCATGCAGCAGGCGCTGTCCGCGCTGGAGCTCGGCCGGGTCAACATCGCGGCCCGCGCGGTCGGGCTGTCCCAGTGCGCCTACGACGCCGCGCTGAGCTACTCGCGCGAGCGCCACGCCTTCGGGCAGCCGATCGCCGGCTTCCAGGCCGTCCAGCTCAAGCTCGCCGACATGGCCACCGACATCCAGGCGGCCCGGCTGCTGACCTACTGGGCGGCGGTCCGCTCCGAGAGCGGCGCGGTGAACTCCGAGGCCGCCATGGCCAAGTACTTCGCGTCCGAGGTCGCGCTGCGCGCCACCATGGAGGCCATGCGGATCCACGGCGGGTACGGCTACTCGCAGGAGTTCGTCCTGGAGCGGCTCTACCGGGACGCGCCCCTGATGGCCATCGGCGAGGGCACCAACGACATCCAGCGCATGGTCATCGCCAGATCCCTGATCTCCGGGAGCGCCAAGGTCGGCTGGTGACCACCGCCACGGCACCCGCAGCGCTACGGCACCCGCACCATCCACGGGTCCGGCGGGTCCGGAACGACGGCCGGTCCTGCCCTATCCTGGCGTGATGCCGGATGAGGAGTGCCTGTTCTGCGCCATCGCGGCCGGGGAGCGCCCGGGCCACGTCGTCTTCTCCGACGACGTGGGCGCGGCCTTCCTGGACGTCCGGCCGGTCTTCAAGGGGCACGTGCTGGTGGTCCCGCGCGCCCATGCCGAGACGCTGACGGACCTCCCGGTGCCGCTGGTCGGCCCGTTCTTCGAGCGCGTCCGCGCCGTCGCCGGCGCCGTGGAGCGGGGGCTGGGGGCGGGCGGCACGTTCGTGGCGATGAACAACCGGATCAGCCAGAGCGTCCCGCACCTGCACGCCCACGTCGTCCCGCGCAACCGCAAGGACGGCCTGCGCGGCTTCTTCTGGCCCCGGACGAAGTACGACGACCCGGCCGAGGCCGAGTCCTACGCCCGCCGCGTCCGCGAGGCCCTGGACGGCTCCCTCCCGTCGGACGGCTGAGCCTCCGCCGCGCCGCGCGACCCGGCCCCCCGTCCCGCCCGGCTCCGGACGAGCGCCACCAGACGGGCCGCGGCGGGCTGCCCCAGGAGGACCCCGAGCAGGGTCAGCGCCAGCCCGCAGAGCTGCCGCGCGGTGAGCGCCTCCCCGGCGACCGTCGTGCCGAGCAGCACCCCGGTCACCGGGTTCAGCAACCCGGCCAGTCCCACGGTGCCCGTCGGCAGGTGCCTCAGCCCGGCGAACCAGGCGACGAAGGCCAGGGCCGTGGCCACCACGGTGACGTACCCGAACGCGAGGAGCGCGGGTCCGTCCAGCTCCGGCGGCGGGCCCTCCAGCACGACGGCGAAGGGCAGCAGGACGACCCCGCCGGCGATGAGCTGCCAGGAGGTCGACGCCGTCACGTCGGTGTCCGCGTCGTTCCACCTCTTGGCCAGCACGTGACCGATCGACGACATCACCATGGCCACGACCGAGGCGAGCACGCCGAGGGCGTCGACGGCGGCCACGCCGGTGAACAGCATGAGGCACACCCCGGTGACACCGGCGCCCGCTCCGGCCAGGTGCGCGACCCGCGGGCGTTCCGACAGCAGCGGCCAGGCCAGGAGCATCATCACCACGGGCGACGTCGCCATGATCGTCGAGGCGACGCTCGTCGGCAGCAGCTGGGCCGCGAGGTAGATCAGCGCGAAGAACGCGCTCATGTTGAGGGTCCCCAGGACCACCGACCGCCACCACCACGACCCGCGCGGAAGCCTCCGGGCGACCAGGAGGAGCAGCAGCCCCGCGGGCAGTGCCCGGACGACCGCGCCGTACAGGGGGTGGTCGGGCGGCAGGAAACGGTGGGTGACGAAGTAGGTCGTCCCCCACGCGACCGGCGCCAGCGCCGTGACCGGCACCCACCGGAAATTACCTTCCATGGAAGACAATATAGCTTCCATGGAAGCTATGCTCGTCCCATGAGCGAACCCCTGGACCACGTGGCCCGCATCCAGCGCGAGTGGGCCCGCGAACGCCCGGATGTGGACGTGAGCCCGCAGGGGGTCATCGGGCGCCTGCACCGCCTGGCCGGGCACCTCACCGAACAGCTCTGCGTCGTCTACCGCAGGTACGGGCTCTCGGAGGGGGACTTCGACGTCCTGGCCACCCTGCGGCGCGGGGGCCCGCCCTTCGAGCGCGCCCCGGGCGAGCTCGCCGCCTTCACCATGGTCACCACCGGCGCGATGACCAAGCGCGTCGACCGGCTCGAACGCGACGGGCTCGTCACCCGCCGTCGCAGCGAGAGCGACGGCCGGGGGAGGGTGGTCGCGCTCACCGCCGCGGGCAGGGAGCTGATCGACCGGGCGTTCGCCGAGCACATGCGCAACGAGCGCCGCCTCCTCGACGAGCTGCCCCCCGGGCAGGCCGCGCGGCTGGAGGAGATCCTGACCACCTGGCTGGCCCGCTTCGAGACCCCCGTACGGGCACGGGACCGAGTCCTCACCGCCCCTGTCCTGATGAGGAAAGCTCCGTGATCTCCATGGACGAGGCACGGACGGGACGGGGAGTATAAGGTCCGGAGCGTGGAACCCGTCGTCGCCGTGCTGCTGGTCACCGCCCTGGTCGGCGTGCCCGCGCTGGTGCTGTGGCGGGTGCTGCGCGGGCGCCGGGAGCTGGGCAGCAGCCCGGCGGAGCGGGCCACGTTCGAGACCCTGCACACCGCCTCGCTGGCCGCGCCGCCGCTGCGGGCCGGGCTGACCGAGGCCGGCGCGCAGAAGGCGTCCCGGTACCTGCGCGAGCTGCTGGGCTCCCCGGCGCTGGCCATCACCGACGAGAAGCGGCTGCTGGTCTACGACGGGGAGGGCGACCACCACGCCCGGGACGCGTTCACCCACGCCGACAGGACCCTCGCCGGGGGGCGGACCAGGGTGCTGGGCCCGGAGGTCGTCTCGTGCGACCTGCCCGAGTGCCCGATCAGGTTCGCCGTGGTGGTGCCGCTCACCACCGACGGCCGGGTGGTCGGTTCCCTGGCCGCGTACGGCGGGCACGCCTCGGCCGGGCTGGTCAGGGCCGTCCACGAGGTCGCCAGCTGGGTGGACTCGCAGCTGGAGCTGGCCGAGCTCGACCGGTCCAGGACGCGCCTGATGGAGGCCGAGGTGCGGGCGCTGCGGGCGCAGATCTCCCCGCACTTCATCTACAACTCGCTGACCACGATCGCCAGCTTCGTCCGCTCCGACCCGGACCGCTCCCGCGAGCTGCTGCTGGAGTTCGCCGACTTCACCCGCTACTCCTTCCGGCGGCACGGGGAGTTCACCACGCTGGCCGAGGAGCTGCGCTCGATCGACCGGTACCTGACCCTGGAACGTGCCCGCTTCGGCGACCAGCTCCACGTGACGCTCCGCATCGCCCCGGAGGTGCTGCCGGTGGCGGTGCCCTTCCTGTGCCTGCAGCCGCTGGTGGAGAACGCCGTCCAGCACGGGCTGGAGAGCAAGCCGGGGGTCGGGCGCATCTCGATCATCGCCGAGGACGCCGGGGCCGAGTGCCGGATCAGCGTGGAGGACGACGGCGTCGGCATGGAGCCGGCCCGCCTGCGCCGCATCCTGGCCGGTGACGCCGACGAGCGCTCCGGGGCCGGGGGGGTGGGGCTGGTCAACGTGGACGAACGGCTGCGCCAGGTCTACGGTGACGAGTACGGCCTGGTGGCGGAGACGGCCAAGGGGGCGGGCACGAAGGTCAGCGTCCGCCTGCCGAAGTATCATCCGGGTGTCTCGGCCCGTTGAACCCGAGCCCGGCCGGCCGGTGACCACCACGTCCGCCGTCGGGGGCCCCGCTCGCGACCACGAAGAGTTGACAGGCGATGTCTGATTCATCACCCTCAGAAATTCCCACGTGAACGATCCGGAGGGGTGACCGTGACCGGCCTGCGCGTCCTCGCGGTGGACGACGAGCTTCCCGCGCTGGAGGACCTGGCCTACCTGCTGCGGGACGACCCCCGGATCGCGGAGGTCTCCCTGGCCAGGGACGGGGCCGCGGCGCTGCGCGTCCTGGACCGGGCGATCGCCGACGGCCGGCCGATCGACGCGGTCTTCCTCGACATCCGGATGCGCGGCCTGGACGGGGTGGTGCTCGGCCGGCTGCTCTCCCAGTTCGCCAACCCGCCCCGGGTGGTCTTCGTGACGGCCTACGAGGAGCACGCGGTCGACGCCTTCGAGATCAAGGCCGAGGACTACCTGCTCAAGCCGGTCCGGCCGGAGCGGCTGGCCGAGGCCATCCGGCGGGTGTTCGTCTCGGCCGAGCTGCCGGAGAGCGAGGCCGCGGGCCGCACCGACCCCGACACCATCCCGGTCGAGCTCGGCGGCGTCACCCGCTTCGTGGCCAGCACCGAGGTCCGCTACGTCGAGGCGCAGGGCGACTACGCCCGCCTGCACACCGCGGGCGGCAGCCACCTGGTGCGCATCTCGCTGGCCACCCTGGAGGAGCGCTGGGCCTCGGCCGGGTTCGTCCGGGTGCACCGCAGCCACCTGGTCGCGGTCAAGCACATCGACGAGCTGCACATCGACTCGGGCCGGTGCGTGGTCCGCATCGGCGAGACCGAGATCCCGGTCAGCCGGCGCCACACCCGCGAGCTGCGGGACCTGCTGGTCCGCCGGGCGCGCAAGGGCCGGTCCGAGTGAGCCGCGAGTCCGAGCCCGAGCGGGGCGCCGAGCCGCGCCGCTGGATCGCCGAGCTGTCCCGCCGGGACCCCGACCGCTCCCGCAGGGACTCCGAGCGCTCCAGGAAGGATCCCGACCGGCCGCGCCGGGAGCCCGAGCGGCCCCGGCGCGAGGTGGTGACGAGCCCCCGGACCCTGGCCCCGCGCCACCCCCGCTACCCGGTCACCCGCGAGATCGACGAGCAGACCCGGCTGGGCGAGGTCTACATGCGCTCGCTGATCCGTACCCAGTTCCGGCTGGCCCTGTTCGTCTGCACGGTGCTGGCCTGCGTGGTGGGCGGCCTGCCGCTGCTGTTCCTGCTGGTGCCCGACCTGCGCGCGGTCCACCTGCTGGGGATCCCGCTGCCCTGGGCGGTGCTGGCCGGCCTGATCTACCCGGCGTTCGTGATCGGCGCCTGGCTCTACGTCCGGCAGGCGGAGCGCAACGAGCGCCACTTCGCCGAGCTGGTGGACCGGGCCCGTTGACCCCCCGCCCGGGGCCCGGAGCCCTCCCGAACCCGCGGAAAGGCGTCGGATGAGCACCGCGTACGGGGTGACGGCGGTCGTGCTGGTGGTGCTGGCGGCGGTGCTGATCGGCGCGTTCGGCATCAGGCTGTCGCGGACCACCTCCGACTTCTACGTCGCCTCGCGCACCGTCTCCCCGCTGTGGAACGCCTCCGCCATCGGCGGGGAGTACCTGTCGGCCGCGAGCTTCCTGGGCATCGCCGGGCTGATCCTCACCTACGGCGCGGACATGCTCTGGCTGCCGGTCGGCTGGACGGGCGGCTACCTGGTGCTGCTGGTGCTGGTCTCGGCGCCGCTGCGGCGCTCGGGCGCGTACACGCTGCCCGACTTCGCCGAGGCGCGGCTGGAGTCGATGGCGGTACGGCGGATGGCCGGGGTGCTGGTCGTGCTGATCGGCTGGCTGTACCTGATGCCGCAGTTCCAGAGCGCCGGCCTGGTCCTGCGGGCCATCACCGGCGCCCCCGACTGGGCCGGGGGGCTGCTGGTGGCGGCGGTGGTCGCGGTGAACGTGATGTCCGGCGGCATGCGGTCGATCACGTTCGTCCAGGCGTTCCAGTACTGGCTGAAGCTCACCGCGCTGGCCGTGCCGCTGGTCTTCCTGCTGCTGGCCTGGCGGGACGGCGGGGCGCCGGGGCTGAGCGCGCGGGACGCGGCCGTCTGGGCCCTGCCGCTGGCCGGTGACCGGGAGTACGGCCTGTACTCGACCTACTCGCTGATCCTGGCCACGTTCCTGGGCACCATGGGGCTGCCGCACGTGCTGGTGCGGTTCTACACCAACCCCGACGGCCGGGCCGCCCGCCGCACCACGCTGGTGGTCCTGTCGCTGCTGGGGGCGTTCTACCTGCTGCCGGCCGTCTACGGCGCGCTGGGGCGGATCTACGTCCCGGAGCTGGAGGGCAGCGACACGGTGGTGCTCGCGCTGCCCGGCCACCTGATCGGCGGGGTGGCCGGCGACCTGCTGACGGCGCTGGTGACGGCCGGGGCGTTCGCGGCGTTCCTGTCGACCTCCTCCGGGCTGACGGTCTCGGTCGCCGGGGTGATCGGCCAGGACATCCTCAAGGGCGGGGTGCGCTCGTTCCGGGCCGCCGCGGTGCTGGCGGTGATCGTGCCGCTGGCGCTGGCCACCGCGGCCCGCTCGCTGCCGGTCGCCGACGTCGTGGGGCTGGCGTTCGCGGTGGCGGCCTCCTCCTTCTGCCCGCTGCTGGTGCTGGGCATCTGGTGGCGGCGGCTGACGCCCGCGGGCGCGATGGCCGGGCTGCTCGCCGGGGGCGGCCTGGCCTGCACGGCGGTGCTGATGACGATCGGCGGAGGCCCGCACTCCGGCCTGCTCGGCGCGCTGCTGGCCCAGCCCGCGGCCTGGACGGTCCCGATCGCGTTCCTCGTCATGGTGGTGGCCTCGCTGCTGACGCCGTCGCGGATCCCGCCGAACGTGGCGCGGACCATGGTGCGTCTGCACACCCCCGAGACCCTCGACCTGGACCGGGGCGACTGGCGGCCCCGGTCCTCTTGACGGGTCCGGCGACCTATGGCGGAATGACCGTTATGAGGGTTTATTTAGGCTGCTTTGATTAGGTTTGTTACTTATCGGCTTTGATGGTGAGGCGCCCGCCGGGACCGGCGGTGTCGCCGGTGCTCTCGGTGTCGTCGGTGTCGTCGGTGTCGCCGGTGTCGCCGGTGTCGTCGGCGCCGCCGGTGCACCGTCCCGGGACCGGCCGGTGCGCCGGCTCTCCGGCCGGCGGTGACGCCTGAGGTCCTGAGGCTGCCCAGGTTCAGGCTCGTCTACGTCGGGATGGCCGTCAGCCTGCTCGGTGACGCCTCGCTGCTGCTGATCCCCGCGATCCTGGCCAAGAGGCTCACCGGCTCGGACGGCGCCGCGGGCCTGACCCTGTTCTTCTTCACGCTCCCGCTCTGCCTGTCGCCCTTCTTCGGGTACCTGATCGACCGTACGGACCGCAGAAGGCTCCTGGTGGTCACCTGCCTGCTGTCGGGGGTCGCGCTCCTCCCGCTGGTCGCGGTCACCGGGCCGGACACGTTCTGGCTGGTCTACCCGGTCTCCGCGGCCATGGGCTGCTCGTACGCGGTGATCTTCGCGGCGCTCGGCGGGCTGCTCAAGACCATGCTGCCCGAGCGGCTGCTCGGGCAGGCCAACGGCGCCCTGCACACCACCCGGCAGGGGCTGCGCCTGGTCGGGCCGCTGCTGGGCGTGGCGATCCACGCCGCGTTCGGGATCGGCGCGCTGGTGCTGTTCGACGTGGTCACCTTCCTGGTGGCCGCCACGGTCTTCGCGGCGCTGCCGGTGGCGGCCGCGGCCCGCCCCTCCCCGGGAGGCACTGTGAAAAGCGCCCCGGGAACCGTCTCGGGAAGCGCCCCCGGAGGTGCCCGGGGCGGTGTCCCGGGAGGCGCCCCGGAAAGCGTCTCGGGCGGTGTCCCGGGAAGCGCCCCGGGCGCCGGTCCGGTCCCGCGCGCCCGGCCGGTCAGGGAGGAGTTCTGGGCCGGGGCGCGGCACCTGTGCGCCGACCCGCCGCTGCGCCGCGCGGCCGGGGCGTCCTGCCTGATGTTCACGCTGGCCGGGGCCACCGAGTCGCTGATCTTCGCCGTCATCGAGCACGGGCTCGGCAGGTCGCCCGAGTTCACCGCGCTCACCTCCGTGGCCATGGGGCTCGGGGCGATCGCCGGGGGACTGCGGGGTCCCGCGCTGATGGCGCGCAGGGGAGAGCTGTTCGTGATCGGCGCGGGCATCGTGCTGTACGGCGTGGCGATCCTGTCCTGGGTGGTCCCGGCCGAGACGGTCGTGCTGGCCGCGATGGCGGTCGCCGGTGCCGGCCTGACCATGGAGGGGGTGGCCAGGGCGACCCTGGTGCAGCGTCGCAGCCCCGGTCACCTGGTGGGACGGGTCTCCACCGCGTTCGAGTCCCTGGCCGGGGTCACCCAGCTGTTCTCCCTGCTCGTGGGCGCGGCGCTGGTGTCGGTGGTCGACTACCGCGCCCTGCTGGTCCTGGTGGGCCTGACGGTGTGCTGTGCCGGGGGTCACGCCCTCCGAGGACGGGCCCGGTCCGTCACCGGATGACACCGCGCCTCATCCGCGGGTGACCGGCCGGACGGCTCCGGTGACCGTTCGTCGTACAAGACGGACCTTTCACCGCAGGACATATCCAACTGAACGCGACTCGGCGGCGCCTCGGCGAAGAGACCGCGTACGGGTCTCCACGGAGGGTAGCGTCGCCCCCTACGTTGTCCGTGATCCAGATCACATTTGTGGGAGGTCTTGTGACCGCCAGGCAACACGATTCATCGGTCTATGAACAGATTCAGGCCAGCGAACAGTTCCAGGAGCTGAGGCGCCGTTTCCGGGCGTGGGCGTTCCCGATGACGGCCGCTTTCCTCGCCTGGTACCTGTTGTACGTCATCCTGTCGGCCTGGGCCCGTGACTTCATGGGCACGAAGGTCATCGGCAACATCAACGTGGCGCTGATCTTCGGTCTGCTCCAGTTCGTGTCGACGTTCGGCATCGCCTGGGCCTACTCCCGCTTCGCCGGCCGGAGGCTCGACCCGCTGGCCGACGAGATCCGCCACGACACCGAGGGGAAGAGCGAATGAGCAGCCAGACGCTGTCCACGATCCTGTTCCTGCTCTTCGTCGTGGTGACGCTGGGGATCACCTTCTGGGCCAGCCGCAACACCAAGGACGCCACCGACTACTACGCCGGGGGCCGGGGCTTCAGCGGCGTGCAGAACGGCCTGGCCATCGGCGGCGACTACATGTCGGCCGCGAGCTTCCTGGGCATCGCCGGCATCATCGCGCTGTCGGGCTACGACGGCTTCCTGTACTCGATCGGCTTCCTGGTCGCCTGGCTGGTGGCGCTGCTGCTGGTCGCCGAGCTGATGCGCAACTCCGGCAAGTTCACCATGGCCGACGTGCTGGCCTTCCGGATGAGCCCCCGCCCGGTCCGCACGGCCGCCGGCGTCTCCACCATCACGGTGTCGATCTTCTACCTGCTGGCCCAGATGGTCGGCGCGGGCGCGCTGGTCGGCCTGCTGCTCGGCGTCACCTCGCCGACGGGCAAGGCGCTCACCATCATCGGCGTCGGCGCCCTGATGATCGTCTACGTGGTGATCGGCGGCATGAAGGGCACCACCTGGGTGCAGATCGTCAAGGCCGTGCTGCTGATGGGCGGCGCCGCCCTGATCACCCTGCTGGTGCTCGCCCACTACGGCTTCAACCTGTCGGGCCTGCTGGGCGACGCCGCCACGCAGAGCGGCAAGGGCGACGCCTTCCTGGCACCGGGCCTGAAGTACGGCACCGAGGCGCAGGGCCTCGCGGGCAAGATCGACCTGATCAGCCTGGGCCTGGCGCTGGTGCTCGGCACCGCCGGCCTGCCGCACATCCTGATCCGCTTCTACACGGTCCCCACCGCCAAGGACGCCCGCAAGTCCGTCCTGTGGGGCATCGGCATCATCGGCGTCTTCTACCTGCTCACCCTGGTGCTCGGCTTCGGCGCGGCGGCGCTCGTCGGAGGCAAGGCGATCGCGGCGCAGGACAAGGCGGGCAACACGGCGGCACCGATGCTCGCCGAGGAGATCGGCAAGCAGATATTCGGCGACGTCGGCGGCACCGTCCTGCTGGCCGTGATCGCGGCGGTCGCCTTCGCCACGATCCTGGCGGTCGTCGCCGGGCTGACCTTGGCCTCCAGCTCCTCCTTCGCCCACGACCTGTACGCGCACGTGTTCAAGCGCGGCAACGTGACCGACAAGGAGGAGGTCATGGTCGCCCGGATCTCGGCCTTCGTCATCGGCGCGATCTCGATCGGGCTCGGCATCCTCGCCCAGGGGCAGAACGTGGCGTTCCTGGTGGCGCTCGCCTTCGCGGTGGCCGCCTCCGGCAACCTGCCCGCGATCCTCTACAGCCTGTTCTGGAAGCGGTTCAACACGGCGGGGGCGGTCTCGGCCATCTACGGCGGCCTGGTCTCCGCGCTGGTCCTGGTGATCTTCTCGCCGGTCGTCTCGGGCAGCGCCACCTCGCTGTTCCCCGACGCGAACTTCGCCTGGTTCCCGCTGAGCAACCCCGGCATCGTCTCGATCCCGATCGGCTTCCTGGCCGGGTTCATCGGCGCGCGGCTCAGCAAGGAGTACAGCGCCGGCAAGTACGCCGAGATCGAGGTCCGCTCGCTCACCGGCGTCGGCATGGAGCGGGCCAGCAAGCACTGACCGGCGGTGACGGGTACCCCCCGGCACGCCCGGCCGTCACCGGCCGGACCCGGGACCGGCGGCATCGAGGACGCCGCCGGTCCCGGTGAGGTTCCCGGAGGGGACCACCGGATCCGGACAGGATCCGGGCCGGTCCCCGACCGGCCCGGGGGGGGGGGGGGGGGGGGGGGGGGGGGGGGGGGGGGGGGGGGGGGGGGGGGGAGGGGGGGGAGGGGGGGGGGGGGGGGGGGAGTCTTGCCTCCT